>JANPGB010000047.1:0-9776 GCA_031423695.1 Verrucomicrobiota bacterium | reverse complement strand
ACACGTCGTTCTCCACCTTTTCCAAGCGCAGGACGTGACCGTGTTCGTCCAGACGGATTTTGGTTTCTGGAAAATCCAGCGCGAGCGAACCTGCCTTGAAACGCAGCCGCCGAATCTTCTGCGCCAGCTCATGCGCGTCATACAGCAACTGCTCGATGGAATCGTTCGGCGGCGACTGCAAAATTGCGAACACTTCCTTGTAGGTGAACCGCCGCTTTGAATGAATCACCGCCGGATAGAATTTTGTCCTGAGCACCTGGCCGTCGTTGGACACCAGGAATTCCACGCACTTGGTCAGGCGGTCCACCTGCGGTTTCAGAGAGCACAGTTCGTTGCTCAAGGCCTCCGGCAGCATGGGAATGACGCGATCCACCAGATACGTCGAGTTGCCGCGCTCGCGCGCCTCGACATCCAGCGCCGTGCCGGGCTTCACGTAATGCGATACGTCCGCGATGTGAACCCAGAGCTTCCAGTGCTCCGGCGAAATGCGCTGCAAACAAATCGCGTCGTCAAAATCCTTGGCGTCGTCCGGGTCAATCGTCACGACCGCGTGCGCGCGGCAGTCTTCGCGGCCCGCCAGATCCGCCGGCAGCACCGTCGTCCCAATCGCGCGCGCCTCGGCCAGCACATTCTTTGGAAAATGCAGCGGCAGGTTGTATTGCCTCAGCACCGACAGCATGTCCACGCCCTCCTCGTCCGGCGCGCCGAGCACCTCGATGATTTCCCCTTCCGGATTGGCATTCCGCGATTCCCATTCCTGCAGCTCCACCACCACTTTGTCGCCGACCATCGCCGGTCGTCCCACGTCGCGCGCGGGTGGCACGTAAATATCGTGAGGCATCCGCGGGTCATCGGGAACGACGTAAAGAAACTCGCGGCCCTTCTGCAACGTGCCGACAATCTGCGTGCGCTTCCGTTCCAGAATGCGGATCACCGCGCCCGTCTCCTGCCCGGGGCGATCCGTGCGCAATCCGCGCGCCCGCACTTCGCGGCGCACGAGCACGCGATCGCCGTGGAGGGCGGTCGAAGTGGCTTCCTGCGGAATCATGATCTCCTTCAATTCGCCATCGTCCGGCTGCAAAAAGCCCTTGCCCTGGCGGTTGATCTGGATCCGGCCGGGAACCAGATCCGCCGAACGCGCGGCGATGTAACGGTTGCCCTTGGTGCGAATAATCCGGCCCGCCTTCTCCAGGCCGCGCAGTTCGGCCTGCAATTCCTGCTGCTGCCCTGGCAGCAGATCCAGCAGATTGACCAGCTCCGGGACGTTCGACGGAACATAATCCTCCTGGCCGAGCAGTTTCAAAATGTGTTGTTCCATAGTTTCGTGGGGCAGCCCGCCATTCCAAGGGCGCCGTGCGCGAGGACTATGACACATCGGACGGCCAAAACCAATCCGCGAACGCCCGGCGGCGGCTGAACGGCGGGCAGCACGCCGGCCGCCGCATGGTCAGATCAGGTGACAAAACATCGCGTCGCGGAGCTTCGGCTCGAACCAGGTGCTCTTGGGCGGCATGATCCCGCCCGCGTCGGCGATGCTCATCAAATCCTCGATGCTCGTCGGGAACATGCTGAACGCGCAGGCGTATTCGCCGCTGTTCACGAGCTTCTCCAACTCCGCCGTGCCGCGGATGCCGCCGACGAAGTTGAGGCGCTTGCTCGTGCGCGGATCGTCAATGCCGAACAGCGGCGCGAGGATGTGCTTTTGCAGCAGGGTCACATCGAGCCGCTCAATCGGGTCGGACGTGGCGGTGAACTGCGGCTTGAAGGTGAGCGCGCGCCATTGGCCGCCAATAAACAAGCCCAGCTCATGTTTGCGTCCGAGCGCGGGCGGTCCGCCCGCCGGCTTGATTTCGAATACTCCGGCCAGCTGGCGCAACAACGCCTCGGGCGTGAGGCCGTGCAGGTCTTTGAGCACGCGGTTGTAGGGCAGGATCTGCATCTGGTTGTGGGGGAAAATCACCACCAGGAATTGTCCGCTGTGGCCCGCGCCGTTACGCGACTGAAACACGCGCCCCGCCGCCGCGCTGCGATGATGCCCGTCCGCAATGTAGAGGCAGGGGAGGTTGGCAAACTGCGCCGCGATGAATTGGAGCCCCGCCGCATCAGCAATCGTCCACGAGGTGTGCCGCACCCCGTCCTGGCCGGTGAAGTCCACGGCGGGCGGTTCGGCAATCTTCCCGGCGACGAAGGCATCCAGGGCTGCCTGCGCGCGGTAGGTGAGGAACACCGGGCCGGTCTGCGAATTGAGCGCTTCGATGTGGCGGACGCGGTCGTCCTCCTTGTCCGGGCGCGTGAGTTCGTGCTTTTTGATGAGGTTCGCAAGGTATTCCTCGCAGCTCGCGGCGGCGACAAGGCCGACCTGCGCATGTTTGCCCATGATCTGCCGGTAGAGATAGAAGCCAGGTTGGGCGTCCTGCTTCAGCGCGCCATCGGCGATGAGCTTCTGAAAGTTCTCTTTGCCCTTGGCATAGACGGCAGGCGAATACAGATCGGTGCCGGGCGGGAGATCAATCTCCGGCTTGCTCACGTGGAGAAAGCTCAGCGGATTGCCCGCCGCCATGGCCCGCGCCTCGTCGGAGGACATCACGTCGTAGGGCAGTTCACAGATGCGCCCGGCGAGTTCGGGTTGCGGCCGCAGCGCGGCGAAAGGTTTGATGGTTGCCATAAATGCGGCGGCGAAAATAGGAGAGTCGGCTCCAGAAGGCACGCAGAAAACAAACCCGCCGCGGCTGCCGGAGGTCAATCCACGCGTGGAGCCGGACAAAATCCGGACGATAATTTTTGTCGCCAAGACGCGGAGGGGGTTTTACTCTCGCGACACAACTTAACCACACCCAAACCTATGGACATCATTTTCAACTGTTCCAGCTGCAACCAGGAGCTCGAGGTGGACGTGACCGGTGCGGGCACCGCGATTGTCTGCCCCAACTGCGAGGAGAGCATCGTCATTCCCCACGTCGGCACCAAGGGCACGCGCACCAGCGGCGCGGATTCGTCGGGAAAAATCCCCGTGACGGTCGCCCCGGCCCACTCGCCCAATCCCGTGAGCGCCATGGCGAGCTCGGCGGCGGCCAAGGTGGAAATGCATCTGAAGGTGCCGGTGCGCAGCACCCCCACCACCAGCCTGATCGCCAAGGCCGCACCCCCGCTCGAAGTGGCCGCCAAGGAATCGGACCGCAAGCTGCGCGTGAAAACCATCCGCCACACCGATTGCATCGAGGTCGGCCATGACCGGTTTGATGAAATCGTAAGCCAGTTCCTGGAAAAAACCGGCGAGCACAACATCCAAAGCATCAATGCGCTGACCTATACGCATCTGGACATCGGCACCCAGAAACTGATGACGGAGTTCGCGGTGATGATTGTCTACCGGGGCTGAGCGGGGCTGCCTTGACTTGCCGAATTCACGCCGCTAACGTGCCGCCATGATGCGTCGTCTGGTTTGCTTTTTCCTCGTCTGCGCGGGCGTGCTGGCGTTTCCCTTCCGCTCGCCCGCCCCGTTGATTTACACACCCGGCGAGGGGTGGCGCTACGAATCCGTGGGCGGCGGCGGCAACTGGCAGCGCGCCCGCGCGAAGGATCAGCTGATCGTCGCCCAAGAGGCGTTCGACAAGAAGGATTACGGGCTGGCGCTCAAGGCGGCGCGGCGCACGGTGTCGGCCTGGCCGCTCTCGGATTACGCCCCGCAGGCCCAATTCATCGTGGGCCGCTGCTACGAGACCAAGGGCTGGAACGAAAAGGCGTTCAAGGAATATCAGACGCTGCTGGAGAAATATCCCAAGGCGGTCCACTACGAGGAGGTGCTCAAGCGCCAGTACGAAATCGCCCTGCGTTTCCTGGCGGGCGAATGGTTCCGGGTCTGGGACTACATTCCGCTCTACCCATCCATGGACAAGACCGCCGATCTGTTTGAGAAGATCGTCAAGACAGGGCCGTACAGCAGTGTGGCGCCGCAGTCGCAGATGAAACTCGGCCAAACGCGCGAGCGGCAGAAAAACTATGCCGACGCCGCCAAGGCCTACGAGCTGGCGGCGGATCGCTACTATGACCGGCCGCAGATCGCGGCGGACGCGCTCTACCAGGAGGCGCTCGCCTACAAAAAGCAGGCCGCCACCGCGGAGTACGATCAGAACACCGCCGCCCAGGCCATCACTGTCTTCACCGATTTCATGACGCTGTTCCCGGATGATCCGCGCGTGCCGGAGGCGCAAAAGATCATCGCCGCGCTGCGCGTGGAACAGGCGCGCGGCAATCTGGAGATCGCGCGCTACTACGAGAAACGCAATCATACGGAGGCGGCGCGCATCTACTACAACGAGGTGGTCAACCTTTCCCTGGGCGAGGCCAGCTCGCCGTACGCCGAAGCCGCCAAGACACGCCTGACACAGATCAACGCGCGGCTGCGCAAGGAAGGCGGCACTAAATAGCGTGATGCGAATTCCCCTGTCAGTCATTGCCGCCCTGCTGTCCCTCGCGGTGGGCGGTTGCGCCGGCTACCGGCTGGGCCCCACCAACGGCGTGTCGGCCGGGGACAAAACCGTGGAGGTGAGACCTTTCGTCAATCAGACCCTGGAGCCGCGCCTTGGCGACGCCGTGACGGGCGCATTGCGCCGGAACTTGCAGCATGAGGGCACCTATCGGCTGGCCACGCACGGCCCGGCCGACATCATCGTCACCGGCGTGATCACGCGTTACAACCGCCATGAACTGAGCCTGCTGCCGAACGACGTGCTCACGGCGCAGGATTATCGCATCAATGCAACCGCGCAAGTCAGCGCCCGAGATGTCAGCACGGGCAAAGTGATTTTCGACCGGTCAGTGACCGGCTATACGCTGGTGCGGGTGGGCGCGGATTTGACCAGTGCGGAGCGACAAGCACTGCCGCTGCTGGCCGAAGAGCTGGCGAAGAACGTGACGGCGCTGCTGGTGGAGGGGGGCTGGTAGCGGCGGACTCGGCGCCAAGAAGAACTTGCAGTGTTTCAGGGCGATTTGGCAGAATACTCGCGAAGGATTTTTCCATCCAACGCAACAAACAAACAAACAAAATACCCATGAACCACTCCATAATTAAGTTGAGCCTGCTTGGCGTGCTGTCCGCCTCCTTGCTGATCACACCGACGGCCGTCCTGGCCAAAGACACCAACGCCCCCGCGCCTGCGAAAAAGCTGGCCACGGAATCCCAGCCCAAAAAGAACACCAAGCTGCCCTTTCACGGCAAGTTGAAAGCGGTGGACCAGACGGCGAAGACGATCTCGGTGGGCGAGATGACGCTGCAAATCACCTCCGCGACCATGATCACCAAGGCGGACAAGCCCGCCAAGCTGGAAGACGGCGTGATCGGCGAAGCCGCGAGCGGATCCTACCTCAAAGGCGAGGATGGGAAACTCACCGTGAGCAAGCTGCGCTTTGGCCCGAAACCCGCAGCGCCTGAAAAAACCGCCAAGCCCGGGTCAAAAAAAGAAAAAACGAACTGACCGTCCAGCTCTCAACAAAAAAGGCAGGCCATAACGGCCTGCCTTTTTTGTGGGGAGCGACTTACCGCCGCCACCAACTGGTCTTGCTCTTCGGGGATTCCGGTGCGGGCTGGGTGGATTGTTGGATGAGAACCTGGCTGCGGGCGAGTTCAAAGGCCATGCTAAATTCATCGTAGCTCAGATACCGATCCGCCGGATTCTTGGCGAGCACCTTGACGAGGGCGTCGCTGGTGGCCTGGGTGATTTCCGGCAGAACCAGGTTCGGGGGCGTGAGCGGCGTGTGGACATGGGCGGACACCAGTTCTTCCACGGTGGGCGCGTCGTAGGGAACGTGGCCGGTCAGCGCGTGATACAAGGTGCAGCCTAGGCTGTACATGTCGGAGAGAAAGGTCTCCTTCTCGCGCTGGATTTTTTCCGGGGCGACGTAGTAAGGCGTGCCGTGGGTCTCGGTCAGGGATTCCGGCTCGGCGTCAGTGTTGCGGGCGAGGCCGAAATCCACCAGCTTGGGTTCGAGATCGGTGTCGAACAGAATATTGCCGGGTTTGATGTCGCGATGCAGCAGGTTGTGCTTGAGGGCGAGGTCCAGGGCGCTGGAGATTTTGATCCCGATGTCCAGCACCTCGAGTTCGGCGACGCGGGTCTGCTTTTCGATGCGCGTGTCCAGGCTGCCGCGGTCGGCCAGCTCCATGACCAGATAGCGCTGCCCCTCCCATTCGTCGAAGGTGTAGATGTGAATGATGTTGGTGTGGTTCAGGGAGGCGCACGCGCGGGCTTCGCGGAAGAAATCCTCGAGCGCCTTCGCGTCATCCAGCAGTTCTTTCTTCATCAGCTTCACGGCGACCATCCGCTGCAGGGTGGTGTCGAGCGCGCGATAGACCGTTCCCATGCCGCCGGAGGCGATCACACCGCGCAGCTCGAACTGCCGCAACTGCAGCGGCATCATGATCGGGTGGCCGCATTTCTTGCACGGCTCGGTGGCGAGCGGCGCCAGATCGCCGGAAATAAACACCTTTGTGTCACACCAGCTGCAGGTGACCATCTTCAACGGACCTTTATCCCCGGAGCTCATAATTGTTCAAGCATAACATCGGTTTTTCCGGCGCCCGGCTGAATTGAAACATTCAAACGGTGCTGGCGTGCTTCTCGGTTACGCCCTTTACCCGAGTTCAGCAAGAAATTTTTGACATTTCGTGCCAAATGCTGTTTAATGGCGGGCGTTAAGATGATGAAAGTCACGTTTACAACAGCGAAGCAGAACCGGCGGCAGTCTGGTGGACGCATGTCCATCTGGCATGGCGGCGGCTCGCCGCTTGGCAATGTGGGGGGAAAGCTCTAAAGCATCAGACAGATTTTCCAAACAACCCGCGATTGCCAGTCAATCGCGGGTTTTTTGTTTGGAGGGAATCCCGGCCCGATGCCGGATGAAGTAGAAAGAGAAAGACATAAGATGAACAACCAACAGCAACCACACACCGGCCGGTTCGGGACGGAGACGCGGTTCGACGCGCCGCCGGCCCCGCCGGCCGCCTTTCGCGCCGCCCAAGAAACCCAGCTCGAGGGGCTCAAAGACCGCTTGCTCCGGCAGGCGCTCGACGATCTGACACAGCCGCAGGCCAATGGCTTCGTGCGCCGGGCCGCCAATGAAGCGGCGGCCCTGGCATGGGACACGCGTTTCCCGCTGCTCGTGTTTCCCGGTCTGTTCCAGGAAAAAACCGCGGCGGTGCTGCTCCAGGTGGAGCGGCAGGCGAGCGTGCGCCGCCGCAGCCGGGAGCTGCTGGCAGTATGAAGCCGCTCCAACCTGCGGGATTCCGCCAGCCGGGGAGCCACTTTCACGCGCAAAGCCTCTGCTTCGCCCGTGAAAACGGCTCCCCGCGCTGACCTCCTGGCCGCGCACCCGGGCCCAGGGATGGTCCGCCGCCATTTTTTGTTGAAGTGATTTTCCCCGCTTGACGGGCAGCGGTGCCGCTTCGATATTCAACTCACGTTTCGGTGGGTTGAAAATCAGATGTTGCAATTGTTGTATGCCTAAATCTAAGGCCCGAACGACTGTCCACGATGTCCGCGAAAAAAGGAGTGAAGCTTTTTTTCAGACCGTGATGCCTGACAATGGCAAGGCCGCGCTCTCGACGAAGCTGGACGGAGCGATCACGTCATCTCAGGACTTGCGCGTTGCGGTCGCGCCGGACGCCGCGGTTTTTGAACCGGCCTCAGCCCCGGCAAAGCATGATTTCATCGCGGATAAAATCAAGGAGCTGGTGCACCTCGCGCGCGAGCAGGGGCATCTGACCTTCTGCGACATTCAAGAGGCGCTGCCGGATGGACTCGCCTCGCCCTCCGATCTGGAAGTGATTCACCACAAGCTGCACAACCTCGAAATTGAGATTGTGGATCAGGCCGAGGTGGACCGGGTCCGGCATTCGCCGGCCGAGGAGGAGGAAAAATTCCGGCTGGATGGGCTCGACGATCCGGTCCGCATGTATCTCAAGCAGATGGGCCTGGTGCCGCTGCTGTCCCGCGAACAGGAAGTGACCATCTCCCGGCGCATCGAGGACGCCGAAGCCGAGGTCAAACAATTGGTTTACCGTTTCGGCTTCGCGGCCAAGGAACATCTCGCCCTGGCTGAAAAACTGTTGTCGGACCCACCTGCGGAGCGGTTTGATCGGGTGGTGCTGGATCAGAAGATCGCCAGCCGGGAATCCCATCTGCGGGCCCTCCAAAAATTGATCGGCCGGGTCCGGACGGCGGACCACGCCGTGGACGAGGCGTTTCTGGCCTGGCAGCACGCCGCGGCCGCCACTCGGGAGCCGCGTCTCGCCGACTTCCGGAAGCACGACCGGAAACTTCTGCAGACTTTCGGCAAGTTTTATTTTAAGCAGCGGGTCATCGAGGAAATCATGCTCGTCGCGGAAAACCTGCACGAAAAATTTCAGGCCAGCCTGCGCGTCCTCCACGAGCAGGAACACTACAAATCGGCGGAGAGCCGGGAAATCCTGCACGCGGAAGAGCGGAAGCTCAAAGCCCTGGAGTTGGTCGCCCGCCTGCCGCGCGCGGAGTTTCTCCAGGTGTATGCGCAGTTGCGGATCTTCTCCGCCCGCGCCGTCCAGGCCAAGACCGAGATGGTGGAAGCGAACCTGCGCCTGGTCATCTCCATCGCCAAGCGCTACACCAACCGCGGCCTTTCCTTCCTCGACCTGATCCAGGAGGGCAACATGGGCCTGATGAAGGCGGTGGAAAAGTTTGAATACCGGCGCGGGTACAAATTCTCCACCTATGCCACCTGGTGGATCCGCCAGGCCATCACCCGCGCCCTGGCCGACCAGGCCCGCACCATCCGCATCCCGGTGCACATGATTGAAATCATCAACCGGCTGATGCGGATTCAAAAGCGGCTCATCCAGGATTTCGGCCGCGAACCCACGCCGGAGGAACTCGCCGACGAAATGCAGATGCCGGTCGAGCGCGTGCGCGCCGTCCTGAAAATGGCCCAGCAGCCCATTTCACTCCAAACCCCCGTGGGCGATGGCGATGACGCCAGCGTCGGGGATTTCATCGAAGACAAATCCTCCGAAAGCGCCGCCGATCTGACCGGGTTCGGCCTGCTCAAAGACAAGCTGGGCGCGGTGCTGGCCAGCCTGAATGAACGCGAACGCGAAGTCCTCAAGCTGCGTTTCGGCATCGGGGACGGCAATGCCCGCACCCTGGAGGAGGTGGGCCGGCAGTTCGCCGTGACCCGCGAACGCATCCGGCAGATTGAAGCCAAAGCCCTGCGGAAAATGCGGCATCCCACCCGCCTCCGTCAGTTGAACGGCTTTTTGGAAATCGTGAAGCTCGCCGTGGATCAGGAATTGGGCAGGTAAGACCGCACCGCTTCGCAGAGATCTTTCAGCGAGTTTTTCTTGCACATGAACCCGCTCGCCCCCCGCGCCAGCGCCTCGTCCACCAACTCATCCTGCTCAGGCAGTCCCGTGAACATGATGACCGGCAGCTGCGGATGATTGGTCTTGAAGTAGCTCAACAACTGGAGTCCGTTCTCGCCCTCCAGGTTGATGTCGAAAACCGCCAGATCAAACTGCTCCGCATCCGCCGCCTTCATCGCCAGCGCGCCCGAGGCCGCGGTGGCCACCGTATAACCCTGATCGCGAAAATAGAAGGCGACCATCTCCAGCATCACGACATCATCGTCCACATACAGAATGGCGGGTTTCATGTGGAACGTTTTACAACGACCACCTCCAAATGCAAGCGCAAGCCGCCGCCGGCTTGAAAATCGCGTCGCAGCCTCCGTTCGCCCGGGCAAGTCCC
>JANPGB010000046.1:0-5507 GCA_031423695.1 Verrucomicrobiota bacterium | reverse complement strand
GCCTCGCGATCATCGTCTGGCATTTCTACCACGTGATGTTTGATCCCGATGTTTATCCGGTGAACCTGGCGTGCTGGGACGGGAAGGTTTCGGCGCATTGGCAGCGGGAGGAACATCCGCTGGAAGCGCTGCCGAGAGACGCGCCGCCCATTTTGGATTCGAGCCTGGCCCCGGCGGTCCAGGGTGTCCCCGAGCAGAAAGCTGCCGAGACGGGTTTGCCTCGTTGATTCAAGCTTGCCCGCAGGTTCCGATTTGCCGCCGTGGGTCAGGACCGGGTCAGGCTGCCTTCCCTGCGCGGGCAAGAAACGGCACGATCCCGCCAAACGTTGCGGAGCGGCCGTCAGATTTAAGGCGCAGGTTCCGGCTCATGCTCAACCAGCGGGACACATTGGACGACGCGGCGGATGCAGAGTGGCAGGTCGAGATCGTCACTCCGGACGGGGTGCATTTGAAACCGGCGGCGACGCTGGTGGAGTTGAACACCACGGACGGCCAGATCGGCGTGATGCCGGGTCATCAGCGGTTGATGACGGCTTTGGAGGTTGGCGAACTCGTGATTTACAACGGACCGCAGCGGGACGCCTATCTGGTGGGCGGCGGTTTTGCGCGCATCCAACCCGGCCGGCTTTCCGTGCTGGCGTTTTCGCTGGAGCGCCCCGGCAACGGCGCGACGTTGGAGAAGTGCCGGGCGCGCCGGGATGAGCTGTTGGGCCGGGACCAAACCGACCCGCCGATCCCCTCCCTGCCCCCGCGGTGCTGAGGTTGCGTCGATATCCTCGCTGATTTTTTACTGGGCGGTAGTTGCTCTGCAGTGGCAAAAAACGGAAAGCATTCGGCAAGTGAGGGCGAGTAGGTTTTTCCGAGGCTCTTAGATTAGACACATGAATTGTGTGAGCCAGCCTGAAGTTGAGGCACGAATGACCAAATCCGGTCAAATCCCGGCTCACCACCCAACCCTCGAATTGTAATCATGAAAATCTTTGTCGCAGGTTTGAGTTACAAGACGGCGCCGGTGGAGTTGCGCGAGAAACTGGCGGTTCATCCCACGCGGTTGCACTGTCATGGCTGCCGGCTGAAGCTCGGCGCCAACCTGTCCGAGGTGGTGCTTCTCTCCACCTGCAATCGCGTGGAGATTTACGGCGTGACCCCCGAGGTCAACGGCAACGTGCACGGCATTTTCAAGCACCTCGCCGCCGGCGACGTGGATTTTTCGCCCTATCTCTACATCAAGGAAGGGGCCGAAGCAGTGGAACATCTGTTCTCGGTCGTCAGCGGATTGGATTCCCTGGTCATCGGCGAAACTGAAATCACCGGCCAGGTGAAGCTGGCGTATCAAGCCGCGCAGACCGCGAAGCTGACCGGTCGCGTGTTAAACCGCGTCTTCCAAACCGCCCTGCAGACCGCCAAGGAAATCCGCACCGAAACGGGCATCGGCCGCGGCGCGACTTCCGTGGGCAGCGTGGCGGTGGAGCTGGCGGAAAGAATCTTCGACCGGGATTTCTCACAGAAGACCGTGATGATCCTGGGCGCGGGCAAGATGGGCGAGGCGTGCGTGAAGCATCTGAATAAGAAAGGCGCCAAAGCGGTGCTGGTTTCCAATCGATCCTACGAGCGGGCGCTCTCGCTGGCCGGGGAGTTTGGCGGACGCGCCATCCGGTTTGACGGCTATCTCAAGGCCATGGAGGAGGCGGACATCGTGGTGAGTTCCACCGGCTGTCCGCACACGATTCTGCATCGCGACGAGGTCGCTCAGGTCATGCAGGCGCGGCGCAACCGTCCGCTGGTGCTCATTGACATCGCCGTCCCGCGCGACATCGCCGCCGACGTGCAGGAGATCAACAACGTGTATCTCTACGATGTGGATGATCTCGAGGTGATCGTGCGCGAGAACGTGAAACATCGCGAGCACGAGCTGGCCCGCTGCCGGGCGATCATCGGCGGGCGGACCGACGAGGTGCTCGCGCGGTTCAACCCCGTACGCGAACCAACGCGGCTGGAAACCCCGGCCCGGCCGGCGTGGGCGCTGGCCGGCATGGCGGCCTGTCCTGCCTGAAACGATTTGCCATGAAGACAAAAACCATTTCAACGGAAGACCGGGCCTCGAGCTCGCTGCCTGTTTTTTCGCTGGAACAACGCGGCATCGGGTTGGTGCCGAAGTTGCCTTAAACCACAAAAATGAAAAAGCACGTGCACAAATAAATCCTATGAAAAAACTAAACATACTCCTGGGTGGGCTTGCCTTGGGAGCGGTGGTGGCGCTGATGCCCACCACTGTCCAAGCAGGCATAGTTGGCGGAACGCATGACTTCAGCCCGACTGGTTCATACGGCCTCGCTGCCACCAACGGCATCGCCCGTTTTAAATGGGGCGGTGAAACCAACTACTACAACAATCCGTGTCAGGTCTGCCACATTCCGCACAAATCACAGTTCTACAGCGCCGCCAAGGCCCCGCTGTGGAATCATAAATTGTCTGGCAATACCTACGTCACCTACGATCAAGCCGGCAGCGCGACCTTCAACGCTCTCGGTCTGTCCGTCTCGCTCGGTTCTTCCGTCGCCTGTCTGAGCTGTCACGACGGTTCGGTGGCCATCAATCAGACGGCCAACGGCACCGGCAGCACCGCTACCAACAGCTTGAACGGCGCGGCGGTTTTTGCGCCCTCGTTCGCGATCGAAGCCATCGGCGGGACAGACCTCACCCGGATGCATCCCATCGGTGTGAGTTACACGGCGGCGGCGGCAGTGGACACTGAATTGAAGCCGGTGGCCGGCATCCTGGCCAAAATGGTCAAGGGAACGGCCAAAACGGTTGAATGTGCGTCCTGCCATGACATCCATCAGACCATTGGCGCCTCGGCCACGGTGAGCCACGACCTGATTGTGGATCTCGAGGGCGGCCAGCTCTGCCTGACGTGCCATAGCAAGTGATCGCAGCGACTTGTTTCGCGATGAAAATCACACGCGAGGCCCCGGTTGATCCGGGGCCTCGCATTTTTATTGAACGAACGCTCAAGCGGTGCATTGAACCATAAATGCGAACACTCGGACAAAATTGGTGTGGCTCGAGGTGGATCGCTAGCGCAATCTTTGAGAACGATCATCCGCAGTCAATCGGTTGATTCCATAAGACGTAAAAACTGTCCACCAATACGACGTATGAAACCCATTAAATGTAATCGGTTCCCTCTGGTTCCACTCATGACGGCGATCCTCTGTCTGGCGGCGGGCTGTGCCACGCAGTCGAAGAAGGCACCGACTTACTATTTTTTCCCGCCGCCGCCGGATGAGCCCCGACTCCAATACCTGACTTCCTTCAGCTCGGAAAAGGAATTCCGGGGCGGCGAGGACAAGTCCCTGATGAACTTCCTGACCGGTTCCAAGCCTCTACGGCGGGAGTTGGCCAAGCCGTACGGGGTCGCGGCAGGCGACAAGAAGTTTTACATCTGCGACACGGATCTCGGGGTGGTGATCGTGCTGGATTTGCAAACCCGCCGGATGCGCCTCCTAGCGGCGCAGGGGGAAGGTGCGCTGAAGCTGCCGTTGAACGTGGCCGTGGACAAGGACGGCACGGTGTATGTGGCCGATTCCCAACGTGACCAGGTGGTGATTTACGACAAGAATGATAATTATGTCGCCGCTCTCGGTACGCTGGGTGAGATGAAGCCACGCGATGTGGCGGTGAGCGGTGAGCGGATTTACGTGGCGGATTTGCAGAAGCACGGCGTGCGCGTTTTTGACAAGGCGACCCGAGCGCCCCTCTTTGAAATTCCGCGCGGCCAGGATGCCACCAACAAGCTTGCGGAATTGCAGACCCCCACCAATCTGGCGCTGGATTCGCAGGGCCGCCTGTATGTCGGCGACACGGGCGGATTCCACGTGCAGGTGTTTGACGCGGAGGGGAAATACCTGCGCACCGTGGGAGAATTTGGGGATGGTCCGGGGCAATTTTCACGAGTCAAAGGCGTGGCGGTGGACCGTGAAAACCGACTTTATGCCGTGGATACCATGTCGCAGGTCATTCAAGTTTTCAACGACGAAGGCCGGCTGCTGACGTTCTTCGGCGATCCCACCGCCGGCAAGGCGATCCAAAATCTTCCGGCGAAAGTCATGGTGGATTATGAAGACGTGGGAGTTTTCCAAAGTTACGTCGCGCCGAATTTCAAGGTCGAACATCTGGTGGTGGTCATCAACCAACTGGGCGGGCACAAGTTGAGTGTCTATGGTTTTGGCCACAAAAAATAAAACTTTCAGCTAACCAATCCTCCCGCGCAACTCCGGCGGGGGAGAACCGAAGACATGAACTTCAACCGGCTGTTACTCTGGGGGCTGGCGGTGGCAGCCGTCGGGGTTCTGCTCACGACTGGTTGCAACTCGACGGCCAAGCGGAGATGGCTGGGCTTTTTCTTTGACGGAGTTCCCTCTGAATCCTCCGCGACCAACGCAGCCGCCGCGACCGTCCGCCGGGGTACCAATGGTGTGACCGCGCCGGTGGTGAAACCGCTCCCACCGAAGCCGCGCGAGATGCTCATGCATAAGCCCTATGCGGAGGATAAATGCGCCCAGTGCCACCAATCGGCCTTCTCCCAGCAACTCGTCGCGCCAATGCCAAAACTGTGCTTCAACTGCCACAAGGATTTTCTGGTCGCCGCCAAGGTGAAGCACCAGCCCGCGGAGAACGGTGAATGCAAGAGCTGCCATGATCCGCATCAGTCCTTTAACAAACAATTGTTGCGCAAGACCGGCAAGGCGCTCTGCTATGACTGCCATGACGACTTTTTCGCGAAAGCCAAGTCAAAGCATCAGCCCGCCGAAAACGGCGAATGCCTTGCCTGCCACAATCCCCATGCGGGCGACAACAAGAAACTGGTCACCAAGCCGGGAGCCAAGTTGTGCTGGGATTGTCACGACAATTTCCTTGAGAAGGCCAAGGTCAAGCATCAGCCCGTGGAAAACGGCGAGTGCGCCTCGTGTCACAACCCGCATGCCAGCGCCAACAAAAAGCTGCTCATCAAATCGGACACGAAATTGTGCTTCGAGTGCCATGACGATTTGCAGACGCAAATCACCAAGGCCAAATCGAAGCATCAACCCGCTGAAAACGGCGAATGCCTCTCCTGTCATAACCCCCACGCGACCGACCGGAAGAAGCTCGTCACCAAATCCACCCCCGTGCTTTGCTGGGATTGCCACGATAATTTCCTGGAGAAGGCGAAGTTCAAGCACACGGTCGTTGAGGATTGCACGACCTGCCACAACCCCCACTCGGCCGGCGAATCAAAACTCCTGGCCAAGAATAGTTCCAAGCTCTGCTACGACTGCCACGAAGAGAAGGACCTCAAAGCCGTCAAGGGCCATGCCGGGGCGGCGGACAAATCCTGCCTCGAGTGTCACGACCCGCACGTGGGAACGGATGCCAAGTTGTTGAAGCCCCCCGCCAAACCTCAGTGACGCCATGCCACTTCTCGTCAACCCATTTAAAAACCGTTTGCGGGCGGCGCTGGCCAC
>JANPGB010000045.1:0-17010 GCA_031423695.1 Verrucomicrobiota bacterium | reverse complement strand
CGAAGCGGTAGCTGGATTCGCTGCGCAGGCTGAGCAGCTTGCTCGTGCGACGGATGTTGGTCGGCGTGAAGTAGGCGCTCTCAATCAGCACGTCTTGCGTGGCGCTGTTGATCTCCGTGTTCGCGCCGCCCATGACACCGGCGAGCGCGATGCCTTTTTGTTCATCGGCGATGAGCAGCATTTCGTTTGTCAGCGTGCGCTCCTGATTGTCGAGCGTCTTGAATTTTTCTCCGGCAGCAGCGCGGCGGACGACGAGGGTAGGTTTGCCATCCGCACCTTTGGCGATGAGATGATAATCAAACGCGTGCAAGGGCTGGCCGGTTTCGAGCATCACATAATTCGTCACGTCCACGACGTTGCTGATGCTGCGGAGGCCGACCTTCTCCAGCGTGGAACGCAGCCAGTCCGGGCTTGGGCCGACCTTCACGCCTTGAATGACGCGCGCGGTGTAACGCGGGCAGAGTTCGGCGTCTTCAATCCGAACCGAAACCAAATTGTCCGTGCTGACTTCGGACTTCTGACTTCCGACCTCCGGCAGCTTGAGCGGATGCCCCGTGACCGCCGCAATTTCGCGGGCGATGCCGATGAGGCTGTTCAGGTCGGGCCGGTTCGGCGTGACTTCGAGATCATAAACCACGTCGCTGCCGCTGCGGCCAAGATACTCGGCGAACGGCTGGCCGACCTTCGCGTCGGCGCGCAGCAGGAACAGTCCATCCACTTGATCGGGCAAACCAAGTTCTTGCGGCGAACACAACATTCCGTGCGATTCGACGCCACGGATTTTTCCAACCTTGATGGTGAAGGGTTCTTTGTCGCCGGGCTTGGGCGGCAATGCGGCGCCGGGCAGGATGAGCGGGACTTTGTCGCCGGCCTGGAAATTCTGTGCGCCACAGACGATCTGGCGTTCACCCGTGCCGTCGTTCACGCGGCAGAGCGAGAGTTTGTCGGCGTTGGGATGTTTGTCGCGCGTGATTACTTGGGCCACGACGATGCCGTCGAACGCGCTGGAGATTTTCTGCACGCCTTCGACTTCGAGGCCGAGCATGGTCAGGCGCTCGGTCAACTCCTCGGGCGACCAGTCGAAATCCACGTATTGTTTGAGCCAGTTAAGGGTGACTTTCATTGCTTAAAATAGATTCGGACCACAGCTAAACACAGATTCAGCCCGGGGCGGAAACAAAATATTCCAGGTCCGGGCTGCAGATCGGCGGCGGGATTCTGGAATAGACGGGTTTGTTTTGGCAAGGCAAGGATTGGTGCCGGCGATTCCAGAAGCGAAGCTTGAAGGCCATTTGTCGTCAACAGGTTCCAACACGCCTTTGGAGCATTGGGATTTTCGATATTTGCAGCTCCGGTGCGGTCGGATGTTTGCTGGCCGCAAGGCACGAGGGCTGGAGGGCGGACGATGTGCTTATCGAAACCAGAAAAGTTGACAGTCCCCAAGGCTGATGCGCTTCAGAAAGGCAATGCGGCACGGCCTAATTTATGCCCCAAGAAGATTCGGTATTTCTCCGGTGGCAATTGGATGAATTCATCGCCCTAGCTGGAGTTCTCAATCCAGAAAGAGATGGGGATTGGTGCTATTTGCGGCGGCGGAGGGCGATTAATCCTGCCAGCGAGAGAAGTGCGAATGCGGTGGGTTCTGGAACCGGGCTATAAATCAGCACATCTTGGTAGGCATGCTGCGAATCGTGGGGCTGGCCGGGTGCCCAGAGATTCAAAACGGAAACGCCATGAACTCCGTTGTCTGGCGCCAGGGCCGCCGCAGGGCCCCCTAACACGCTGTTGGCTTGAACCACGAACGGGTTGCCTTGCTGGCCGCTGTACATGTTGGGATTCATCAAATACCAAATGGCCAGTTGGAGGTAATAAGCACTCCCAAAGAGGCCGGCGGTACGGCTGTTCCCCGAGTAACCGTCAAACGTTGACAGATTCTGGTAATTGTAGTTCAACTGGCCGGTGGCAAACTGCTGGTAAAGATACGCCGCTCCCGCAGAAACCGGATCGCCCGAGAACACGGTGACATTGTTAAAGGTGACATCAAAAGTTGTGTTGGCGGAAATGTAATCATTGCGTTCCACACAAAAGGTTTGAAAGCTTCCCAAAAACCCGCCCTGATTAAGGGTGAACGGGCTGTAGCTGCCCAATTGGGCGGCAACGGCGGCGTCCGGAGTCACGGTGAATTCACCACCACTTCCTATTTGCCAGGGTCCAAAACCGGGCGCGGTCGTAATCTGATTGGCCGACAGGGTGGTGGCAACCGAGAAAACTCCCAGCAAAACACTGCCAGGCAAGACGCGAAAAATAAAATTCCACGGGCAACTTCGCACATGGCTTGGCTCAGAGTAAAACATCATAATTAAATCACAACATCGGGCATTTCTTACCGTTTAGACAGGAGACTCTACATGGGTTTCTCTGTTTTGCAACTCGACTTAAAGAGATAAAATACGGACAATACATCAATCAATCGGGGGTATTTTTACGTATATGTCAAAATTCCATCCCTACCAACCCCCCAATTGTTAACCGATGGTAATATTAGCCATAGGTTTTGAAATCTGTCAATTGTTTTTGACGCAATTTTTGAGGTGTTGAGGGAATATACGCACACTTTAAACCGAGTTTAATCAGAGTGCCTGTGCGTGCCCGGTTTCAGTCACTCGCTCAATTCTTTGAAGAAAACGATAGATTTTGCGACGGATGGAGATCCACCCTTCCGGGTCAGCGACTACGTCTTTCTGCGGCAGTGCCTGATGAGGGCGGCAAGGGGCAGGAGCGCGGTGACGGAGGGTTCGGGCACCGGATTATAAATCAAGACGTCTTGATAGGAGTGTTGCGGGTCGTGGGGTTGCCCTGGAACCCAAAGATTCAAAATCGAAACGCTGTGCGCCCCATTGTCGGGCGCAAACGGGTTGGCGAACAATCCATTGACCAGCTGTTGGTAGGGATTGCCAACTTCATTGTATCCACCCATGTAATCCCAAATCGCATGTTGGAGGTAATAGGCGCTATGGAAGGCCCCCGTCGTGCGGCTATCGGTGGGTGAATTGGCGAAATTGTAGCTGAGTTGGCCGGTGGCAAACTGCTGGTAGAGGAAGGCTGCTCCCACGGTTAGCTCAACCCCGGTAAACAAGGTGGTGCGGTTCATTGTGACATCGTAGGTGGTGTTGGGAATTATGCCTTCGCCCCGCTCCGCGCAGAAGGTCTGGAAGGTGCCTTCGTGCCCGTAATTCATCGTGAACGGACTGTAGGCCTCCAGCAGGGCCGCCACCCCCGCATCGGGCAACATCGTGTACTCGCCCGCTTCCACATGGAAAGGCCCAAAGTTCGGGGCCGTCGTAATCTGATTGGCCCGCCCGGAAACCATTCCCGAGAAAACGATCCAGGCCAAGCTGACAATTCTGGCGCACCAATTGCGACTCAGCCAACAGTATCCGTTTAGAATCGGGTGACACATGCTAGTCATATAACGGCATCCAAATGAAATCTCTGGTTAATCAGCGTGATGGGAACGGCTGCTGAAGGGTTATCGGGGATTTCCGCCGCCTACTTAATGAAGATTATTTGGTTCGCCAGCGAAGGCGCTGTCTGGGAGCGAGTAAACGGCCTGATTCTGAGGGCTGCGGGAAGCGAAGCTCAGAGCCAGATTCCGGCATCAACCAGTTGTGCCGCCGCCAATCCCGCCCAATCGCGATTGGCCGCCGGACTGGCCGGACTGGGGTGCAGGATGCGGCGGAGTTTGACCTCACCTGTGGGGAAAACTTGCTCCGCGCGTTTCAAGGCGAAGTCACCGATGCCCACCAGCCATTCCGGTTTGAGCAATCGCACCGCCGTGCGCAAATGCCGGTCGCAGGCCGCGAAGAGTGCGGCTCTTTCGGCGACCGGCAATTTGTCGGGTGTCAGGTTGCGGCCGCCGGCCTCCATGAAAACGAGCGGACAATAGTTCAGCACCAGGTGGCTGCAAAAAAACTTTTCCGCCGAACCAAAGCGCGCTGCGAACAAGCCCCACAAACGTCGGCCGCTGACCTCGGCGCGCCGGCAGGCGAAGCCCGTCACCGGTCGCTTCGGATGTTCGCGTGCTGGTTTGCCAATGGGCGTTTCGATGCCGAGCCACTCGCGCACCGCGGCGATTTCACCAAAGGGCACGCCGGTTTGCGCCATGCCGAACGGGCCGGGATTCATGCCGAGAAAAAGGACGCGCTTGCGGCCGGCTCCGAATTTTTTCAAATACGCGGCGTGCCCCAGCCAGGCGTAGTTGAGTGGATTATAGACGTAAGCCACCGGCGCTGCGAAGCGAAGTTGGTCCACTTCATCGCAAAGTCGTTTGGCGGATTGGACAAGCGGTTGGCTCGTCACAGGCTTGGGCAAGCGGAGAAATTAATGCGGACGTGGTTCGCGCGGTTCGCGTTGATCATCATCGCGCGGTCGGTTCAGCCGGCGCAGGGCGCGTTGCAGCGCCTCGATCTCGCGCTCATCGTCGATTTTCTGCCGTTCGGCCAGTTCCAGGGTTTCCAGGATGTCGTCCATCTCTTCGAGCGCGTGTTTCAATTCCGCGATGATCTCGTTGACCTGTTCGATGGCCTTGGTGACGGATGGAATTTTGGGTCCGCGTTCACGCTCGGGCAGGGGCTCGCGCGGAGATTGTTCCCGCAGTTGCTCGCGTTCGGGTTCACGTTGGGGCGCGCGTTCCCGTGGTGGTTGCGGTTCGCGGGGCGCGCGCGGCTGGGGGCGCTGCTGATCACGACCACGAACAACCGCCGCGGGACGCAAGGGGGGCAGCCGCCGTTCCGTGGGTTCCACGGCGGGGGTGCCGGCTTGGGTAGTGGCTTCCATCGGCTGGCCTTCCGGTCCGGCCTGCTCCTCAGCTTCATCTGGATCGCTGTCCGGGGCGCCCGCCTCGCCTGAAGGCGGCAACGGCGCTCCGGCCGGGCGCGGTTCGCGGCGGCGGGAGTGGCGGCGGCCACCGCGGCGTGAGCGGCGGCGCGGCGCGGCGCCAGCGGCGGTTGGCTCGGCGGATTGAGATTGTGCGGGAGCCGGTTGCGGCTGTTCTTCTGGAACCATGCGGATAAGTTGCCGGGCTAAACCAGTTTTGGAAAGGAATTATTCCAGCGATTGCTATTTGGCAGCGGCCATTGTTTGCAGCCTTGCCAGCAAATTGTGCAGAAAAAGCACATTGTCGGCTTCAAGATAATTCATGGCACCGCCCATGCGCGCGAAGCTTTTGCAGAAGCGCAGATAGTACGCCGGATGCGTCTTGGGCGGTTCGCCTTGCGACCAGTCCCAGCTGCCCCCCTCCTGGATGTCCACCACGTAAATCGCATGGTCGCGGACGATGCGCCGACGGCTTTGCAGCCGCAGGTTGTTCACGCAGCTGAGGCTTTTCTCGAACACCTGCGGGGCCATGATCGCCGAACCCACGGACAGCACCACGCCGCCGTCGAGCCCTTCCACCGATGCGCCAAACAGGCGGAAGTCCGTGTCCGCCGCGCGTCCAATCGCCGCCCCGCGGAACATCGGGTGACACGCGGTGATGTCGTAGCCGATGCCTGGATGCACGGTCAGGGGAACCTTGTGGCGAAAGCAGTTGGCGAGCAGCGAGCTTTCTTTCCAGGGATGCTTCACATGGACGTGCCCCCCGAGAAGTTTGTGTTTCACCATGGCGCGCAGCAACTCGGCGCGGGCGGGGGTCAAGGCATGGGCTGGTTCGTCACAGATGAACTTCTTAAGCGATTCGGTCGTGGGCAGTTTCACGCCGTCCTCGTGGATGAAGCGGCCGAGGCTCTGTCCGTAGCCCATGCGGTTTGGCGCGCCGGCGAGCAGTGCCAGATGGAGATTGCGGCCCGTCTCGTCCCAAGTGCCGAATGTGCCGGTGGCCACATTTTTGCGGACGCTTTCTTCGGTCCGGCCGAGAAACGCGAGTTCCCAATCATGGATCGTCCCCGCACCGTTCGTGGCCAGATGCGTGACCCAGCCGTGCTCCACGAGTGTATTCACGATGCGGGACGCCCCGTTTTTGACGAGGTGGGCGCCGTACATCAGGATCACGCTGGCATTGCGGTCGCGGGCGGCGGTGATGTTCTGCGCGCACTCGCGCACGGCGGCCGCAATTTTCGGCGGGCAGGACGGCGGCGGGGCGGCCGGATCCACGAGGATTTTCTCCAGCGAGCTGAGACTGTCGCGCTGGGCGAGCGGGAGGACTTGGAGCCGACCCAGGTCAAGCGGTTGAGGGAAACTTTTCATTCGCGTGCGGAGAATTCAATCAGGTAGGAGCAGGGATGAACATGAATTTTTTACAGGATAATTGGATTGTTATCCGATCCAGACTTTGATACAAAAAACCAAGTCCCGATTCTCGAATCCCTATCAAGCCTAGGCAGCGACTGATCACCGGGCAGATTTGTGAGAAAGCATTTGTTTCATCGTCATTCTCGGGGCGTCATCGTTGCGCTTTTCTTTTCATTTCTCCTTGCACTGTCGGGCTGGTCGCAAGTCACGACCAATCTGCCGCCGCTCTCCGGCTCCATCGGCGTGTGGGGCGACCTCGACAACGACGGGCTCGTGGACGTCCTGCTGGCGGGAACAGTTCAAGGCGTGACGAATATTCCAGATGGACGCTTCACGCGGATTTATCACAACGCCGGCGCCGGCATTTTTAGTGACAACGGCGCGACGCTGCCGCAACTGGACAATGCCGCCGCCGCATGGGGCGATTGTGACAATGACGGTGATCTTGATTTGTTGATCAGCGGTCTGGCGGACGGCACGAATGGGCCGGTGAGCGTCACGGAAATTTATCGCAACGACGGCAGCAACCACTTCATCTCGCTAAACGCGGGCCTGGAGCCGCTCGGGCAAGGCTCGGTGGCGTGGGTGGATTTCGACAACGACGGCTGGCAGGACGTTTTCGTGTGTGGCTTGCAAGCCGCAACCACCAACTGGGTGTCGCGACTCTACCGCAACAATGGCAACGGCACCTTCACGCTGGCGATCACGAATCTGCCCACGCCGCAAAATGCCCGTGGCTATTGGGCCGACTGCAACAGCGACGGTTACGCCGATCTGCTGCTGGCGGGTTCGGACGCCGCTTACCTTTTCAAGAACAACGGCGCGGGCGGGTTGACCAACGCGAACCTCAGCCTTCCGTCAACGCATCGGATCATCTCGCCATGGGGCGATCTCGACGGCGATGGCGATCTGGATTTCATGACTTCAAGCGGAACGCTGCCTTCAATCATCAGCCCTTTGGATTATCATCCGAGCTTCAGCCGCAATGACGGCAACGGAGCGTTCAGCAGCGCCTTTGATTCCAGTCTCGACATGTGGCTGTTCAGCGCGAGCTGGGGCGACATTGACAACAGCGGTCGCGCCTGCGCCGTCGTGGCGGGCTGGGTGCCGCTCGTGCCGGGCGGCGGTGTCTGGGGCAGCGCCACCAAAGTTTATATTTATCTCGGCAGCTCGTGGCAGGAAGTTTTTACGCTCGGCGGCTGGGATAATCTTCCGGAAACCTGGGTGGATTACGACGGCGACGGCGCGCTCGATATTTTCACCACCGGCGGGGGACAAACGAGCTTCTGGAAAAACACCGTGGCGCTCCATCGCGACTTCCCGCAAGCGCCGTTAACTCCCACCAACGCCTTCACCGCGTTGGATGCCGTCACGCTCTCGTGGCAAACGCCTGCCGGCACATCGGCCACCGGTCGCGGCCTGAGCTATAACGTGCGCGTCGGGCACACGCCGGGAAGTTCAGATGTTGTTTCACCGCTGGCGGACGCGGCGACGGGCCGGAGATTAATTCAAGCACTCGGCAACGCCGGCGCTGCGCACGTGTTCAAGCTGAACAATCTGCCGGTGGGAAATTATTATTGGAGCGTGCAATCCATCGGGCAGAGTTTCACTGGCTCGCCGTTCACCACCGAAGGCATGTTCACCGTCACCAGTTCGCCGCCGGTCATCGTGACGCAGCCCACCAATCTCACCGTGCTTTCCGACAGCAACGCCGTTTTTGCCGTCGTCGTCATCGGCACTAAGCCGCTCCTTTATCAATGGCGCAAAGACGGCTTGCCCTTGAACGACAATGGAACTTTCTCCGGCAGCACCAGTCTGACGCTCACGATTTCCAACGCCCAGCCGAATCTGGCCGGCGCTTATGATCTTGTGATCACGAACCTCTACGGCAGCGTGACCAGCGCGGTCGTCGCGCTCGTCGTGCATGGTGAGCCAAGAATTCTGAGTCAGCCGGTGAACCAATACCCGATACCGACGCGCCCCGCCGCGTTCACGGTCAGTGCCGCCGGCACGGCCCCGCTCATCTATCAGTGGGATTTCAACGGCACGCCGCTGTCGGACAGCGTGCATCTCACCGGCACCGCCACCCCCGCGTTGTCCGTGCAAAATGTCGGGCCGAACGATGTCGGCGCGTACAGCGTGATCATCAGCAATGCCTGGGGTTCGATCACGAGCGCCGTGGTGACGTTGAATCTGGCGGCGCAGCGCTTTGTCAATTTGAACAATCCGTCTCCCGTTTCGCCCTACACGAACTGGGCCACGGCGGCCACCGTGATTCAGAATGCGATTGATGTGTCCGGCCCCGGCGATGACATCGTGGTGACGAACGGCATCTACGCCACGGGCGGACGGGCGGTTTATTCTAACTTCGTCAACCGCGTCGCGGTGGATCGTCCGGTGACGCTCCGCAGTTTGAACGGGCCGGCCGTCACCACGATTCAAGGTGTCAGTGGTCCGGCCAGCTCGGCGATCCGGTGCGCGTACCTGACGAACGGCGCGGTGCTGAGCGGCTTCACGATCACCAGCGGTGGCACGCGCAACAGCGGAGATTTTTTCCGCGAACAGAGCGCCGCCGGTGTGTACTGCGAATCCGTGAGCGCGGTCGTGAGCAACTGCATCATCACCGGAAACGCTGCGCAGGGTTACGGTGCGGGTGTCTATTCCGGCACGGTGAACAACTGCACGCTCACCGGCAATTCTTCGCGCACGGCCTACGGCGGTGGGGTGGCCTTCAGCGCGCTGACCCAATGCATCGTCTCCGGCAATTCAGCCAACGGCACGAGCGGCAGCGGCGGCGGCGGCTACTCCTGCAGCCTTACGAACTGCGTGATCACCGGCAATTCCTCACGATCCTTGGGCGGTGGCCTTCGCATAGGCATCGCGGTGGGCTGCTTGTTTGCCGGCAACTCATCGCATTACGGCGGCGGCGGGTCTTCCGCGACGCTGATCAACTGCACCATCGTCAACAACTCGGCGGTGTACGATGGCACCTCGGGCGGGTTCGGTGGCGGCGTCTACGGTTGCACGGTGCAGAATTCAATCCTTGTTCAAAACACCTCTGGCTGGCCGGGTGCGGATGCCAATGCGGGTGGCTCCGCGATCACTTATTCCTGCACGCCAACTGCCACCGGCACCGGCAACATCAGCGCCGCGCCCGCGTTTGTGGATTACGCCGGCGGAAATTTCCGTCTCGCCAGCGGCTCGCCGGGAATCAACGCCGGCACGAACGACGTCGTTGCCACGGCGTCGGATTTGGACGGGCAATCGCGAGTGGTGGACGCCGCGGTGGACATGGGCGCTTACGAATATCATCACGCGCCGTTCCTGATTGTTTCGCCCGCCAGCCAGAGTGTGCTTCTCCTCAGCAACGTCCTCTTCACCGTCTCCGCGATCGGCGACCCGACGCTGAGTTACCAATGGCAGAAGGACGGTGTGAACCTCACCAATGACGCGCGCATCGGCGGAGCTTTCGCGGCATCGCTTTCGATTTCAAATTTGGTGCTTCAAGATGCGGCTGGCTACCGCGTGGTGGTGAGCAACGCGACCGCCACCGTGACCAGCACGGTGGCGACGCTGACGCTTCTGGGACTGCCGATCATCTCAAATCAACCGATTAGCCGCAGCGTTCCTGCCGGAACAAATGTGAGTTTTAGTGTGACCGCGTCGGGGCTGGCCGCGTTGTCCTATCAGTGGCGTTTCAATCAGTCCGGCATTTTTGCAAAGACAAACAACTCGTTGTCGCTGACCAATGTTCAATCCGCGAACGCCGGCGATTTTGACGTGGTCATCACCAATAATTACGGAGCGATCACCAGCTCCATTGCTACGCTCACGGTGGTGCCATCGGTGCCGACGATCACGACGCAAGCCCTGTCGCGCGTGGCGTCCGTCGGACAAAATGTTTCCTTTACGGTCGCGGCGAAAGGCTCCGAACCGATGACGTGCCAGTGGTTGTTCAACGGAACCAAGCTTCCCGGCGCCAATGGTTTCACGCTCGCGTTCACCAATGTGAACTCCAGTTTCTCCGGCACCTATCGCGCGGCGGTCAGCAATGCGGTGGGTGGCACCTTCAGCACCAACGTCACGCTCGTTGTCTCGCCGGTGTTGATCTGGGGGCAGACGAATAGCGGCCAGTTGCTGGCGAGTGCCGCGATTCCCGCCAGTGTGACCAACGTCATCGCCATCACTGCCGCCGGCTCAACGGACGTCGGCCTGCCCTGCATGGCGCTCCGCGCGGATGGTTCGATTGCGCCCTGGGGATATAGTTCCCGCGACCCGGCTCCGCCGACCAACGTCGCGGATGTCGTCGCCATCTCGATCAATAGTTCCGGCGGTTCGGCCAACAACCTCGCCTTGCTGGCGGACGGCACCGTTGTGAATTGGAACAGCAGCGCAACCAAACCGCCGGTGCCGTCCACGATTACCAATCAAAACATTGTTGCGATCGCTGCGGGCGGTTTGCATCAACTCGCTTTGCGCGACAACGGAACCGTCCTGGCATGGGGCGTCAACACCTCTGGCCAGACCAACGTGCCGGCCAGCGCAACCAACGTGATCGCCGTCGCCGCCGGCACCAGTCACAGCCTGGCATTGCGCGCGGATGGAACAGTGGTGAGCTGGGGCTTGAACACCAGCGGACAGGTAACGGCGTTGAGCAACCTGGTGAATGTTGCGGCGATTTCGGCGGGAGGAAACCAAAGCCTCGCCTTGCTCGCGGATGGTACGGTCGTCGGACGGATCGTCACCAATAACACTCCCGTTGGACTTTTGTACGGTCCGCCACCCGCGAACGCGACGAACATGATCGCCATCGCCGCCGGTTTGTCACACAGCCTCGGCTTGCGCGCCGACCGCACGGTCACGGGTTGGGGCCAGACCAACTCCGGCCAGCTTAATCCGCCCGCCTTTGCAACAAATGTGCTGGCGATTGCCGCCGGCGGCGGCGACAGCCTCGCGCTCGTGCGCGATCCGTTCGCGCCGCCGTTGCCGCCGCGCATCGGCCGTCCGCCTTTGAGTCGCGCGTTGAAGACCGGCGACAACGTGGTGCTGAACGCGCTCGCCGTCGGTGGCTTGCCGCTGCACTTTCAATGGTATCGCGATGGCGTGCCGCTCGCGGGCAAGACGAATCAGTGGCTTGGGTTGACCAGTGCGCATCCGCGCGATGCGGGAAATTATCAACTCGTGGCGATAAATGATTTCGGCGCGACCACCAGCGCCGTCGCGTCGGTGACGGTCAGCCTTCCACAACCGGTTTTGAAGTCTCCCGCGCGCGGCACCAACGGATTCAGCTTCACCTTCGACAGCATCAGCGGCGTGATCTACGTCTCGGAATTCAAGAACGCGCTCGTGCCCGGCGCGTGGACGGAATTGGAACGGCGCCTCGGCATTGGCGGAATTGAAGTCGTGACGGATACCAACCCGGATGGCGCGGCGCGGTTCTATCGTGTCTGGGCGGTTTATGCGCCATCGCCAACGCTGGCCCTGCAAGGTTCAACCGGTAGCTCGGTGAATTTTAATTTGAACACGGTGGCTGGAGCCGTTTATGTGATCCAATACAAGGGGCAGCTGAGTGATCCGACCTGGCTGGAGCTGTCACGGCAAACCGGCACGGGTGCGGCTATCGTGGTTGCTGATCCCAATCCGCCGGGACCGAGCCGGTTTTATCGGGCCAAGGTGGAATGAGGAAGGGCTTGGTTCCAAGAATGGCTTCAGTATGTTGGCGGTCATGAAACCAAGCCTGATTCATCCCCGCGACGAAATCATGCACACCATGGAGCGGATCTACCGCTATCGCATGACGACCACCTCCGGCGGCAACCTGTCCATCCGCGAGGACGATGGCCGCATCTGGATCACGCCCGCGCGCGTGGACAAGGGCGGTTTGCGCCGCGAGGACATGGTTTGCGTCAACCCCGATGGCACCGTGGAAGGACTTCACAAGCCGTCGTCCGAATTTCCATTTCACCAGGCGATCTACGCGGTGCGACCGGAGTTGCGGGCAATCGTCCACGCGCACCCGGTGGCGCTGGTGGCCTTCAGCATTTGTCGCCGCGTGCCGGACACGCGGTTGTTGCATCAGGCGCGCAGCGTTTGCGGTGAAGTGGGCTTGGCTCCGTACGCCTTGCCGGGCAGCGCCGCGCTGGGCGGCAACATCGCCAAAATATTCGCCCAAGGTTTTTCCTGCGTAGTGCTGGAAAATCATGGCGTGGTGGTGGCGGGCGAAAATCTGGCGGCCGCTTTCCAACGGTTCGAGACGCTGGAATTCACGGCCAAAACCATCATCAAGGCGGAGATGCTCGGTGACGTGCGGTATCTGACCGATGCTCAAATCGCGCTGCCACGCCAGTCGGTGAAACCGTTGCCGACATTTCAACGCGGGCCAGTGACAAGCGCTGAGAAGGAACTGCGCAAACAGTTGTGCGACTTCGTCCGACGCGGTTATCAACAGCGGCTGCTCATCAGCACGGAGGGCAGTTTCTCGGCGCGGCTGGATGACGAATCTTTTCTCATCACGCCCTATCGCGTGGATCGGAACACGGTTTCACTCGACGACGTTGTGCTCGTCCGAAACGGCGCGAGTGAGTCGGGGAAAACGCCGAGCCGCGCCAGTCGTGCGCACACGTCGATTTATGCGAAGCATCCCGGCGTGCGCGCCATCGTCAACGCCTACACCGTCAACGCCACGGCGTTCAGCGTGACCGGTGCGGCGCTGGATTCGCGGACGATTCCGGAGAGCTACATTTTTCTCCGCGAAGTCGGACGCATACCGTATGGCGTGCAGTTCGGTGAAGCGAAGGACTTAGCCGGACACGTTTCCCTGGAGCAGCCGATTGCCCTGCTGGAAAATGACGGCGTGCTCGTCTGCGGGACGAACATTCTGGATGCGTTCGACCGGCTCGAAGTGCTTGAGTCCACCGCCGAGGCGATCATCAACGCGCGACAGTTGGGGGAAATCGCGCCCATGTCTGAAGCGGTGATCGCCGAGCTGGCCGAGGCTTTCTTGAAAAAGTAAGCCGATCATTCCGCGACTGGGATGAGCACTACCCCAGCGCGAGTGCGCCGGTGCTGTCGCCGAACTTTTCCACCGGTGTGCCCATGAGGTCGAGCATCGAGACGTAGAGATTGCAGAGCGGCGTGCCTTTGGGGCTGGCCAGGTGGCGGCCGGGCTTGAGTTTGCCGCCGCCCCGCCCGGCCAGGAGGACCGGCAGGTTGGCGGGATCATGCCGGTTGCCGTCCGAGATGCTTGAACCGAACAGCACCATGCTGTTGTCGAGCAGGGTGCGTTCGCCTTCCTTGATCGCGGCCAGTTTGTCCATGAGGTAGGCGAGCTGCTCGTTGTGCCAGCGGTTGATCTTGGTGTAGGACTCGAATTTCTCGGGCTTGTCCTGGTGGTGGCTGAACTCGTGATGCGATCCGCCCGTGCCAGGAATGAGTTTGCCGAAATTTTTCCCGGAGACGTCGTTGGCAAACATGAAGGTGCCGATGCGCGTGCTGTCGGTCCAGAAGGAGAGCGCGATCAGGTCGAGCATCAACCGGACGTGTTCCTGGTGGTCGCCGGGTTCGCCCTTGGGCGCGGCGATGTTTTCGGGCGGCTGGGTCTCCGGTTTCCAGTTCCGCGGGTCGGGCTTCGAAAAAAACTCCAGGCGCTTTTCCACGTCGCGCACGGCATCGAGGTATTCGTCAAGCTTGAATTGGTCGTCACGGCCAAGACGATTGCGCAAGGTGTTCGCATCGTTGAGCACGAGATCGAGGAGGGCTTTGCGATCCGCCTGGCGGTGGCGGTCGGCGGCGGAAGTGTGATGGGATTTCAGCACGCTGAAAAGCCGTTCGTAGGCCAGGCGCGGGTTGATCTCCTTCGCCAGCGGCATGCTGGGCGAACGCCACGAGATGTAACAACCATAGAGCCGCGTATAGCCGACATTTGTATCAATGCCGGAGACCACCGGATCCACACCGAGTTCCAGCGAAGGCAACGGAGTCAGGTGGCCGATCTGTTCCGCGCACAATTGGTCAATCGAGAGTCCGCCCACGCTGATGTCCTTGCCGGCGGTCTTGCGCACCGGCAGGCCCGTGAGAAAATTGGCCGTCTTCGCGTAATGCCCGTCGCCCTGATGGCTGTGCTGTTTGTCCAGGCCGGAGAACACCAGCAGGTTGTTGCGATGCCTTGCCAGTGGTTCAAGTGCGAAGGGAAATTCAAAGTCCGCGCCGGTCTGGCGGGGAAACCAGTTCTTTTCCCAGACGCCGTTGGGAAAATAAATGCACGCTATGCGCACCGGCGCCTGAACGCTGGCGGTCGCCTTGTTGGGGGCTGCGGCATCGGGTGCGGCCATGGCTTCAAGCTTGCCCATGGCGTCAAGCAACGGCAGGCCGAGCAGTGCGCCCGCGCCTTTGAGGAACGAGCGCCGGGGCAGCCGCCAGTTGCGTTTGAGAATCGCGGGAGCTTGCGGTGCAAGGTGCGGGAGGGTGGCGGGGGTTGGCATCTCAGGACTCCGGCGAATTTGGTTTGGGATAAAAGCGGTGTTGAAACGGAAAGCTCGTGGCGATGGTCTCGATCAGAACGCTGGCGCGCCACTGGTTTTGTTCGAGCGATTTCATGGCATCATCAATAACGCAGTTGTCGAAATTGTTCAATTCCCGTCCGAAGGCGAACCCGGTCATCTTCCGCGCCAGGTGCCGCAGAATTTTTTCCTTGCGCGCCATGAGCACCCGCTTCAATCCGGCGGGGCCCTCATAAACCTCACCCGAAGGAAGCGTTCCCTTGGTGTCGAGCGGCTGGCCGTGCAACTCCTCCCGCCACCGACCGAGCACGTCGAAGTTCTCCAGCCCAAAACCCAGCGGATCCATTTTGTCGTGGCAGGACGCGCATTCTGACTTGAGGCGATGCTGTTCGAGCTGTTGGCGCAGGGAAAGTCCGGTGGTCTCGGCGGCCTGCTCGTTCAACGCGGGCACCCCGGGCGGCGGCGGCGGGATTTTATCACCGAGCAAGGCTTCGATCACCCACCGGCCGCGCAAAACCGGACTGGTGCGCAACGGAAACGAGGTGGCCGCATGCACGGCCGCCATTCCCAAAATACCGCCGCGCCGCGCATCGGCCACCTGCACGAGCCGCAGTTGGTCGCCGACAATTCCCGGCCAGCCGTACAGCTCCGCGAGCCGACGGTTGGCGAAGGTGTAGTGGCTGTCAATGAGTTCAAGCAGCGAGCGATCTTCACGCACCAGATGGTTGAAGAACGCGGTGACCTCGCCCTTCATGGACCGGGCGAGCGCGGCGTCGAACTCAGGATACCGGGTCGCATCCGGCTTGGATTCGCCGCCGAGCCGGTCGAGGTCAAGCCACTGGAGGGCGAATCTCTCGCCGAAAGCATCGGCCTTCGGATCCCGCAACATGCGGTGAATCTGCGCGCGGTAAATGTTGGTGTCGGCGAGCTTGCCTGCCTCCGCGAGCGCGAGCAGTTCCTCATCCGGCATGGAGGACCAGAGAAAATAGGAAAGCTTGCTCGCCAGCGGGACATCGGCCAGCCGCTGAATCCCCTTGGCGGCGGGCTCCGGTTCGGCGAGAAAAAGAAAGTGCGGGGAGATGAGCGCCCCTTGCAGCGCCAGCCGCACCGAGGCCGCAAAGCCGTCGCCCCGCCGGTTCCCGCGCGCGAACAACTTCATGAGTTGATCCACTTCCCCGGAGGTCACGGGGCGACGCCAGGCGCGCCGGGCAAAGGCGGAAATCACCTCGCGCGCGACCGGTTCGGCGGGTTCGAACCAGCCCGGCTGGCGAAACAGAATCCGTTCCCGCGCCGCGCGCAGTTCGCGGCTTTGGCCATGCGGACGATCCGGCAGAACCAGTTGCGTGATTTGTTCCGCCGCCGCGAGATATTTCTCGATGTGAATGGACGACGTGAAGAGGGTGCTCCCGGTGGTGTCAAAGCCTTCGCCGCCGCCGCCGTCCGCCGGCAATAACTGCTCCAGCTTGAAATCAATCTCGACGCCAAAAAGATCGCGGACAGTGTGGATGAGTTCTGCGCGGTTGAGCCGCCGGCTCATGACGTAGCCCCGGTAGAAATTGGCGTTGCGGTCGGACGCGATCTGGTTGCAATCCGGCTTTTCGGGCAACGGCAACTGACGGAGGAAGCCCATCAGTTTTTCAAACTGACCAAAGTCCAGCTCGCCGGCTTTCTTGGGCGGCATCTCATAGGCCTGCACTTTTTCCAGCACGGTTTGCCAGAGTTCAGGGTCGGACTTGATGGCGGCCAGAGTCTCAAAACGCGCCAGGTTCACATCGCCTTTGGTCTTGGTGGCGTTATGGCATTCGTGGCATTTCTTCACCATCAACGGGCGGATGACGTTTGTGTAATCCTCCGCAAGTTCGGCGTGCGCCGCAAAATTGCCAGCTAGCAGGGTGGCGAGGATCACCCGGGAGCAACGCCATGCAAATAGGAGCGCGCGAATCACGAGTGTGATTATTGGCGCAAGCCAGACCGGCTGTCCATCACCTGAATGAGTGAACCCAGTTGAGCGGGCCAGTTTGCCCGCCTTCGAGCCAAAGGAGACTTGGCAACGCTGCGGATTTCAGCCGGGCGCAATGGCTTCGCCAAAACTATTTCGCAAACTTCGCGTAACGGTCCGCGACGAAATCCCAGTTCACCACGTTCCACCAGGCGGCGATGTAGTCGGCGCGCTTGTTCTGGTATTTCAAATAGTAGGCGTGTTCCCAGACGTCGAGGCCGAGCA
>JANPGB010000044.1:0-6999 GCA_031423695.1 Verrucomicrobiota bacterium | reverse complement strand
GAAGACCCGAGCTGGTCGCCGAATTCGCGGACATTGGTGTTCAATCAACGGGGCGGCGGGCGCCTCTCTTTGCTTGACGTGCCCACGAAACAAGTCAAGGATGTCACCCGAGTTTCGTCGGGTGTCAACTCACAACCCAGTTGGGCGAAATAGCCCATTTCACACACGAAGGTAAAAAATGAACGTAAATAAATTTGTAAAATTAATGGCCGTTGGATTGGTTCTGACCCTGGTCGGCACCGGCTGCAAACATAAACCCGTCGGCGTGACGGCCATCCCCAAACGCGCGCCGCAGGCGGGGGCTGGAGATATTGGTCAGGGCGGCCTGCTGGATACCACAGGAATGAATGGCGGATTAAACGGTGGCAACGCCGGAGGAGTATCCGGCACTGGCATCGCAGCCAACCCCGCTGGTTCCCATTCAGGTTGGACGCGCAACGATAGCGCCCTGTCTGCGCACACCGTCCATTTCGCCTATGACAGCTCGGTGGTGCGGGCCGGGGACAAAGCCAATGTCGCCGCCGTGGCCGACTATTTGAAAAGCAACGCCTCCGCGGCCCTGGAAGTGGACGGCCATTGCGACGAGCGCGGCACGGACGAGTACAACCGCTCCCTCGGCGAACGCCGTGCGCTGGCGATCCGCGAAGCGCTGGTCGCCCTCGGAGTCGAAGCCGGCCGCGTGGACACCGTCTCCTTCGGTCGCGACCACCTGCTGGATCTTGGGAAGTCGGAAGCAGCCCACGCGAAGAACCGCCGGGGCGAGTTCATCCTGTTGACGCCTCCGTGAGGCTTTGACGGCCCACTCATTTGAGCCGGTTTTGCCGCTTTACTAAAGCGGCGAACCGGCTAATTTATTGGTTACTGACAGGTTTTTTATGAATACAACTTTAGCAGTCTTGGGCTTGGGCGGCGGCGAGCTGATCGTGGTGCTCGTCGTGATTCTGGTTTTATTCGGCGCCAAGCGCATTCCCGAATTTGCCAAGGGCCTTGGCAAGGGCATCAACGAATTCAAAAAGGCGTCGCGCGAAGTCACCAGTGAAATCGAACGCGCCGGCGAGGAAGCCCCGCCCGAGCGGAAAGCTCCGGCACCCTCCTCCGCGCCGGCCAACATCGCCGCCGAAAACTCGTCCCAGACTTCCTCCACGCCCAAGGCCTGACGGATCCGATCGCCCGATTTTTGTCATGGCCGACCCAACCGAAGAGCCGCAGGCCGATGACATTGATCCCGAGGGCGGCCCGGTAAAGTCGTTCCTCGACCACCTCGAAGACCTGCGCTGGCTGCTGGTCAAAAGCGCCGCCGCCCTGTTCGTCGGCATGGTCATCTGCCTTTACGGCACCACGCAGATCGTGTGGGCGTTGAAACTTCCCCTGCGCAACGCCGCCTTGGTCAAGGTGAGCAGCCAGCAAAAAGCCGTGGTGCGATTCGGCGCCCACAACCTGGCCGTGTTCGAGCCGTCCACCAACCGGTTCGGCCCCCTGGATCTGGGCACCAACCGGTTCGTGGAAATCCAGATCGAGCCCGTGACCGTCGGCACCAACGTTTTTCTCAGCGCCCGCGTCGAACCGAATCCGCTGGAGGAAACCATGCTCAGCACGGCGACCGACCTGGTGTATCTCGATCCGGCGGCCCCGTTCATGTCATCCTTGAGTCTGGCCTTTTACGGCGGAATTTTGCTCGCCGCCCCGTTCATTTTTTATTTTCTCGCGCAGTTCATCCTGCCGGCCTTGCGGGTGAAGGAAAAAAAATACGTGCTGCGCGCGTGCGCCGTCGGGGTGGGCCTGTTCATGAGCGGCGTCGCCTTCTGCTATTTCTTTGTGCTGGCCCGGGCGTTGAAATATGCCGAGGCCTGGGCCAACTGGATGGGCGTCAAGGTGCCGGAATGGCGGGCGGAAACCTATTTCAGCTTTGTGACCAAGTTCATGCTCGGCATGGGGCTGGGGTTTGAACTGCCCGTGGTGCTGCTGGCGCTGGTGAAGATCGGCATCCTGGATTATGCCAAGCTCGCCGCCATGCGCCGCTACATGGTCGTCATCAATCTCGTCCTCGGCGCGCTGCTGACGACGCCGGAGGTTTTCACCCAGGTGGTCATGGCCATCGTGCTGCAGGTCCTCTACGAGATCAGCGTCTGGATCGCCTGGTATTGGGAGCGGCAGGACCGGAAGCGCGCCGCGCTGGAGATTTGAAAACACACTTTACAAGCCGGTGAATCGCGCTAATCTGCCTCCAACAAATCAACACACTATGCGAAACACATTTCCCCTTCTCGCGGTGCTCGGCCTGATCGGCGCGCTGGCCTCCGGGTGCGCCAACATGGAAAACAAAATGGGCCGCGGCCTCGGCAACACCTTTGAAATTGTGCGCGGCGGCGAAATGCGCCGCACCATGGAGCAGACCGCGCTTTTTGATTCGCCCGACACCGCCTATCACACTGGCTTCTTCCGGGGCGTGCACCGCTCCCTGGCCCGCACCGGCATCGGCCTGATCGAGGTGGTCACCTTCCCGTTTCCGCCCTATCACCCCCTGTTCACCAAACATTTTGCGGCGCAGCCGGTGTATCCCGACAACTACACGCCAAACCTGATGGAAGACTCGATGTTTGCCACCGACACCTACACCGGCTTCAGCGGCGGCGACACGGCGCCGTTCATCCCCGGCAGCCGCTTCCAGATTTTTGAAACCCGCTGATTCTTAAAACGCCCTTGCCACGCGCCAACGTCACTGTTGGCGCGTTTTTGTTATGACCCTCACCAAAAATTCCCCCTGCAAGGTCAACCTCCTGCTGAACATCCTCGGCAAACGCGCCGACGGTTTTCACGCCCTGGAAACCGTCATGCACCCGGTCAACGTGTTCGACGAACTGACCTTCAGGCGGGTGGCGCGCGGGCTGCATCTGACCTGCAGCGACGCCACGCTGCCGGTGGATGTGGGCAACCTTGTTTACCGCGCGGCGGCGTTGTTTTTTCAGACGACGGAAATTCAGGACGGCATCAAAATTCACCTGGAGAAAAAACTTCCGCTGGCCGCCGGCTTGGGCGGCGGCAGCGGCAATGCCGCCACCACGCTGCTGGGCCTCAACGAAATGTTCGGCCAACCGCTCGCCGCGCCTGCCCTGCACCAGATGGCGGCGGCACTGGGTTCGGACATCCCGTTCTTCCTGCAAGCCAAACCCGCGCTGGCGACCGGTCGCGGCGAAAACATCCAGCCGCTCGATTTTTTTCCAGCCCTGCGCGGCGCGACGCTCCTGCTGATTCATCCCGGCTTTGGCATTTCCACGGCGTGGTCGTATCAAAGCCTGGCCCGGTTTCCGGCCGCGCTGAACGGCGCGCCCGGCCGCGCGCAAAAACTCATCTCCCTTTTGCAGCGCGCCGATTTGAAATCGGCCGGGACGGAATTTTACAATTCCCTGGAGGCGCCCGCGCTGGAAAAATTTCCCATCCTGGCGCTGTACCAGGAATTCCTGCGCGAGAACGGCGCCGCCGTCGCGCTCATGTCCGGCAGCGGCTCGACGACCTTTGCCCTGGTGCCGCGCCAGGCCGCCGCCGAGCAGTTGGTGGAGAAGTTCAAGGGCCGGTTCGGGCAGAACTGCTGGGCGGCGGTGGTGCCCGTGAACTAAACCAACAAGTCAGCGGAGAAATGGTGGTGGCCCAAAAGGCGCGCGGGCTTCAGCCCGCTTCAACATGAGCGCGACCCGCCGTCCACGAAACCAAACAGTGATCCACGCTGAAGCGGCATAAATGCCGCGCGCCTTGGCTGTGGGCAAGGCCAGGGCGAGCAAGGGGGGATGAAGCGCTTTCATGCGCCCATCAACTAGCGGAGCGCCGGGCCCCCTCGACCAGAAACTGTCACCTGATTTTTCACCCAGGCAGTCCACCGACGGCGAATTTTTTTCTCAGCAAAAGATTTTCGACGTGTTACCCTCCTCCCGACATGAAAGCTATGTTTTCAAGCAAGCACCAAGTTCTGACCGGCACAGCCGCATTCCTCCTGCTGCTCGCAGCGCAGCCGGCCGCCGCCGTGGCCCCGACCAACCCCGCCGCCTCCGCTGCCAACGATCCGCGCGCCGGCATTGCGCGCCCGCTTTCCCTGGCCGACGCGCTGAACACCTCGCTCCAGCAAAGTGCCGCGATTCTTAAAGCGAAGAACGACCTGGAATCCACCTACGGCCTCGTGGTGCAGACGCGTGCCATCGCGTTGCCAAAAGTCCAGGCCACGGGCAACTTCACCCACACCGATCCGGGGGCGATTGAAAATTTTGCCAACATCCTGCAACCCAACCAAAGCTGGAATGCCGGACTAAAAATTGTCCAATCCATTTATGAAGGCGGTCGCCTGGGCTCGGCGATTCGCGCGGCGCGGCTCACCAAGGAACAGGCTTTGCTCGAATATCAAACCGTCGTTTCCGACACCTTGCTCGCCACGCGCGTGGCCTATTACGACACGTTGCTCGCCGCGCAACAAATCACGGTCAACGAGGCTTCGGTCAATTTGCTGGGCAAAGAACTGGAAGACCAAAAGCGTCGTTACGATGCGGGCACCGTGCCCAAATTCAATGTTCTCCGCGCCGAAGTTTCCGTGGCCAACGCGCGTCCGGCCTTGATCCGTGCCCGGAATGATTACCGTCTCGCCAAAAATAGATTTTCGAACCTGCTCGGCTACAATTTGCCGCGCGACATCTGGGAAGACGTGCCGTTGCAACTCACCGACACGCTCGCTGCCGAGCCCTATTCGGTGGACTTGCCCTCGGCCATCCAGCAGGCGCTGGAGAAACGCACCGAACTGGGCGCGCTCCGCAAAGCCCGGCAGTTGCAGGATGAAAATGTCATCAACGCCCGTGCAGGCTATCAGCCCACCGTGCAGGCGTTCGCCGGTTATGGTTGGCGCAATGTCCAGTTTACCCAACCCATCACGCTGGATCATCAGATCAACGGCTGGCAGGCTGGCGTGCAATTGAACTGGAATATTTTCGATGGCTTCCTCACCAAGGGAAAAGTCATGCAGGCCAAGGCGCAACGGGAAAGAGCCGGGACCGAACTAGATGACACTTCGCGCCAGGTGGAACTCCAGGTGCGCACCGCCTATTCCACGTTCATCGAGGCCCGTGAAGTCTTGGACTCGCAAGTGAAAGTTCAGGAGCAGGCCGACGAGGCTTTGCGCCTTAGCCGCGCCCGCGCCGATGCCGGCACCGGCACTCAGCTCGACGTGTTGAACGCGGAGACTCAGCTCACCCAGTCCCGCACCACCCAGATTGTGGCCCTGCATGATTACGCCGTCGCCTGCGCCCGGCTTGAGCGGGCCATCGGACAGGATGTGGTCCAAAAATCTGGAAACTGAGCCGCGCCGGCGGGATTGCCCCGCCGGGGCGGAATCCGGCCAATACCCACCTGTTCGCGTGCCGCTGCAAACAGGTTTTGTTTTGCCGGGGATTCGCTGCTAGTCTTGATGGTCATGGCCAGCGCCGACCCAATTGAAACCGCCGAAAGCCGGACCGCACCCCCCGGCTCGCGCACCCTGCCCGAACTGCTCGCGCCCGCGGGCGACTGGGATTGCGCCAAGGCGGCCGTCGAGAACGGCGCGGACGCGATCTACTTCGGCCTGGAAAAATTCAACGCGCGAATGCGCGCCCACAATTTCACCGAAGCCGATTTGCCGAAGCTGATGGAGTTTCTGCATCGGCGCGGCGTGAAGGGTTACGTCACCTTCAACACGCTGGTCTTCGAGAACGAGCTCGCCGACGCAGAAAAATATCTGCGCGCCATCATCGCCGCCGGCGTGGACGCCGCCATCGTGCAGGACGTGGGCATCTGCCGGTTGATCCGCCGGCTCTCGCCGGATTTTCCGATTCATGTCTCGACGCAGATGACAGTCACCAGCGCCGCCGGCGTGGAGTTCGCGCGCGAACTCGGCTGCAACCTAGTGGTGCTGGCGCGGGAATGTTCGATCGCCGAGATTGAAAAGATTCGGGAGGCGCAAGGTGGGGCGGGCAGGCCTGTGCCCGCCGCCGGATTACCAGTGGCTGACGGCGCGCACGGAGTGACGCGCCCTACCGCCCTTCCCCTTGAAGTTTTCGTCCACGGCGCATTGTGCGTCGCTTATTCCGGCCAGTGTCTCACCAGCGAATCGCTCGGCGGCCGCTCGGCCAATCGCGGCGAGTGCGCGCAGGCATGCCGGATGCCGTATGATTTGATTTCGGACGGGCAACAAGTTCCGCTCGGTGACAAGCGCTATCTGCTGAGTCCGCAGGATCTGGCCGGGCTGGAGGTTTTGCCGGAGCTGGTGCGCGCGGGCGTGGCATCGCTGAAAATCGAGGGGCGGCTCAAGGCACCCGAGTACGTGGCAAACATCACGAAGGTTTATCGACAGGCTTTGGACAATTTGCGATTTACGAATGACGATTTACGCGTTGCCGACCCGGTCGCTCGTAAATCGGAAATCGCAAATCCAAAATACGAAATGGAGATGGCTTTCTCGCGTGGCTTGCACACCGGCTGGTTCGGCGGCACGAACAACCAGGCGCTCGTCCACGCCCGCTTCGGCAAGAAGCGCGGCGTCTATCTCGGCTCGGTTGCAAAAGTTTCCCGCGATAGCGTGGCGTTGAAGCTGGAATCGCCCCTCAAGCTCGGCGATGGCATCGTGTTCGACGCCGGCAAACCGGCGGAGAAGGAAGAGGGCGGGCGCGTTTACGAAATCAATAATTCCAAATTCAAACTTCAAAATGCCGAAGTCGAATTGAAGTTCGCGCACGACCACATTGACTTCTCCCGCGTCCACGTGGGCGACAAAGTCTGGAAGACGAACGACCCTGATCTCGACAGGCGTTTGCGCCAGACTTACGAGGGCGACAAGATCCGCTTCCAACGTCCGCTCCATCTCGAAGTTCACGGCCTCGTTGGCAGGCTGCTCACGCTCATCGCTCGCGACGGACTCGGACACGTTACAAAGATTGAATCCGCCATGCCGCTCACGCAGGCGGAGAAGCAGCCGCTCACGACGGAGCGATT
>JANPGB010000043.1:0-1539 GCA_031423695.1 Verrucomicrobiota bacterium | reverse complement strand
GGGGCCGGCCCGCTTTCGCTGGAGCGCATTTGATTCCTGTCAGCATCGGAAAACACCGCGTGGAAGTAAAACCATTTCGCGGTGTCTGCCGCTTTCCGCCACTGTTTTCTCCGGCATTTTAGTTGCGTTCGGCGCGCTTAGTTGTCAATAAGCGCTGGTCACAAATGAAAATCCTGATTGATTGCCATCATCCGTTCGCGCTCGCGCATGGCGGCATGCAGGTGCAGATCGAGCAAACCCTGGCCGCCCTCCGCGCGCTCGGCGTCAACGCGGAGCCGCTTCGTTGGTGGGACGACGAGCAGCGCGGCGATCTCCTGCATCAGTTCGGCCCGGCCTCGGTGGAAACGATCCGGCTCGCGCACCGACAGGGAATGAAAGTGGTGATGACGCTGCTGCTCTCGCAGACCTGCAACCGCAGCCCGGGCCAGTTGTGGTTGCGGAAAATGCTGATCGGCGGCCTGAGCCGGCTGCCGCAGCCGCTCGGCGCGGGACGCAATTCCGTCTGGGCCAGTTGCGCGGCGGCCGATCACATCCTCGTCGGACTCGAAGCCGAGCGGCGTGTCGTTGTGGAAAATTATCGCGTGCCGCCCGCCAAAGTCTCCACCCTGCCGCTGGGATTGTCGGAAACCTTCTTGCAAGCAGCGCCCGCCGCCCGCGAGGGCGGATACCTCATCAGCGTGGGCACCCTTGCGCCGGTGAAACGCTCGCTCGAACTGGCCCGGCTCGCGCGGCGGGCGGAGGTGCCGGTTTTGTTTGTGGGCAAACCATTTGAACCCGGCAACGCCTACTGGCGGGAATTTTCCGCGCTGATTGACAACCGCTGGGTACGGCATCAGCCACATGTGTCGTCCGAACTGGAGTTGATCAAATTATATCGTGCGGCGCGCGGGTTCGTGTTGATGAGCCAGTATGAAAACTGGAGCTTCGTGGCGCAGGAGGCGGCGGCGTGCGGGCTGCCGCTGCTGCTGATGGATCTGCCGTGGTCGCGCGAGCGGTTTGGCGGGCAGGCAAATTATTTCCCCCGGCAATGGAATGAAGAAGCTTATGCGGCGGCGCTCAAGGGCTTTTTCGAAAACGCCGCTGCACTTCCCGCCCCGCGCCTCAAGCTGCCCAGTTGGCGGGAGGTGGCGCAGCAGTTGAAACAGATTTATGAGGCGCAGCTTTTATCAACAGCGAAGTGAGTATCCAGCCGTGCGCCGGCAAAAGGCGGACGGGCAGTGTTCCTGATTCCTCTGCCCAACATTCCCCTGCCAATTTTCGGAGGGGCAGGGGAATGATCGGCAGAGGAATATTTTGGAAGTGGAGATGACTGGGCCTGCGGGAGTGTCCTAATTTGGGAGTCACCCCCGAGCCTTGTAGGCGACGACGTTAGGTCGGGGGGGGGAAGCACTCCTAACGTCGTGCCCTACAATCGAAATTAGGACACCACTGGGCCAGCAATTTCCCTTCTCAATCCCTCTGCTTTCTTCGTTCATTCCTGTTTCGATTGCCTATCGTGGATTATTTCTTTTGCAAACTCGCAAACAGGATGTCGCCGGA
>JANPGB010000042.1:0-3861 GCA_031423695.1 Verrucomicrobiota bacterium | reverse complement strand
CTCTCGGCAGACATCGTCGGCCAGGAACATTACGACGTCGCCCGCGGCGTGCAGAAGATTTTGCAACGCTACAAGGACTTGCAGGACATCATCGCGATCTTGGGCATGGATGAACTTTCGCCCGATGACAAGACCACCGTGTTGCGCGCGCGCAAGATTCAACGCTTCCTCTCGCAGCCGTTCACCGTGGCGCAGATTTTCACCGGCATCGAAGGCAAACAAGTGCCCGTGGCCGAAACCGTGCGCGGCTTCAAGGAAATCCTCGAAGGCAAACACGACGATGTCAACGAAGTGAACTTCTACATGAAGGGCGGGATTGACGAGATTAAGGACAAGTAGTCTTTGAATCGTTGAACGACTAAACACATGGCCACGCTGAAACTAGAAATCGTCACGCCGGAAGCAAAGGTGTATTCCGAGGACGTGGACATGGTCACGTTGCCGGGCGTCGAGGGCGAGATGGGCATCTTCCCGATGCACGTTCTGCTGATGACGCAACTCGCGGCGGGCGAAGTCTCCGTGCGCAAGGGCGGCCAGGATTATTTTATCGCCGTCGGTGAAGGTTTCGTGGAAGTGACCGGTGAACGTGTTTCCATCCTCACCGACATGGCCATCAAGGCTGAGAGCATTGACGAGGCGAAAGCCGAGGAAGCCCGTAAACGCGCGGAAGCCCGTCTCGCCGAGAAGATCGACGAGGAAGATGTCGCGACCACCAAAGCCGCGCTCGATCATGCGCTCGCGCAGTTGAAGGTTAAGCGTCGCGGCAGGTAAGAGGCTGCCGAAGAATTCGAGCCGCGTTCGCAAGAACGCGGCTTTCTCATTGGCAGACAGAATGTCGGCGATTCAACATGGCTGTCGCAAAACAGCACGTTGGCTTTGCCTTGAACAACAGGGGGAAGAAACCACTTTTTATCTTGTTGCCCGAACGCGGAAAAAGCGATTCGTAGAAGTGGTGCCGTAAGTTCCAGGAAGCGCGGAGATCCAATTAACCAAATCAACGCTTGATTCGAGAACGATTGTTACCGGCCCGCCATTATGATTTGGAATTACAACGGACGTGCTTGGCGTGAAGTTGAGCGTTGAGATTGCGGGAGATGTCTGGATGGTGCAAATGGCTAAAGCAGCCGGTGAAGAATTAAATGTGTTCACTAAGGTAATCGTGGCAGGGCCAACAACTATTGGCGGGTTGAGAATATTATTGGGAAGAGACCCGGATGCCGCAAACGCATTTGTTTGACCATTGATTATGACATTAATTTTTAAGCTCGGTTGAGATCCGACAGTATTTCCACAAGATGCATGGATAACTTGAGCCACTACATTGGATGGCACATCGAAACTAGCGGAGGTTTGATTACTGGCTGATAGCGTAATCGTATCTGCTTTTACGGAGGCGTTTACAATTAAAACTATGACCAACGAGACAATAATTACCCTTGCAGTTTTCATAATAAACGATCCGATTTGATTCAATGGTGAAACATGTTAATCACGCCTGCAATTGCTGAAATAAACGCTGCAATTGCAGCCCAAATCGTAGCACGAGCGGATGATTTGGTTGACCGAGCAGATGCTTCGGCTGCACGAGTGGATGCTTCGGCAGCTTGGCGTAGCGGCTCCGCGCGCCGCATTTCCAAAATGTGTAATGCAGCGTGCTTGCGATGTGATGCATCGCGCTCGGCAGATATTGTAACCAAGGTAGCCGTATCCAACTGTTCCATTTTTTCGAACTCTTCTTGGCTCATAAATCTTGAGGTTTAATTTCCCTCTAAGCCATCTGGATCACCTTGGACACCATCGCGGCTTCGCCGAAATGGGCTTTCACCTTCGCCACAGCGTTCTCCACGGACAAACCATATTTCTTCCGCAGTTCGTCCTGCGTCGAGGCGTGTTCGATGAATTGATCGGGCCAGCCGATTCGGATGACGGGCGTGGTCACGGCCTTCTCGCTGAGAAGTTCCAGCACCGAGGAGCCGTAGCCGCCCGCGATGACGTGGTCTTCCAGCGTCACAATCACATCGGCGGCCTTGCCGAAAAATTCGTGCGTGCCGGCGTCAATCGGCTTGGTGAAGCGCGGGTTGATGACCGCGACATCGTAGCCTTCGTCGGTGAGTTGCTTCGCCGCTTTGCGGGCGATGGCGCACATTGGGCCGAGACCGAACAGCGCGACCTTGCGTTTGCCGGTGTTGGAAAAGTTCTGGATGACTTCGGCTTTGCCGATGGGCAGCAGCTTGGGCTGATCCTTGATCGGGACGCCTTCCGCGGCACCGCGCGGGTAGCGGATGAACGTGGGATGCGGATGATGCGTGCAGGTGAACATCATGTCCACGAGTTCGTCCTCGTCCTTGGGCGCCATCGCGGTGACGTTCGGCAGGCAACGCAGGTACGCGATGTCAAACAGGCCGTGATGCGTCGGGCCGTCGTTCGCGGAAAGGCCGGCGCGATCCATGCAGAAAATCACGGGCAAATCCTGGAGGCAAACATCGTGATGAATGCAGTCGTAGGCGCGTTGCAGGAACGTGGAATAAATTGCCACGACGGGGTGCAGCCCCATCGTCGCCATGCCGGCGGCGAAGATGACGCCGTGTTCCTCGGCAATGCCCACGTCGTGATAACGGTCGGGCATGGCTTTTTCGAGATGCTTCATGCCGGTGCCACTGGGCATGGCGGCGGTGATGCCGACGAGCGTGTTGTTCTTCTGGCACAGTTTGACGAGCGTCTGGCCCATCACGTCTTGATAGGCGGGTGGCGTGCCGACCTTGGCGGCGGGGGAATCGCCGGTGACGACGTTGTACGGCCCGGTGCCGTGGAATTTTTCCGGATGCTGGAGCGCGGCGTCGAATCCTTTGCCCTTCTTGGTCAGGATATGAATGACGATGGGTTTGTCGTAAAGCTTGGCAAATTCGAGCGTGCTAATGAGCAGCGGGAGATCGTGGCCGTCAATCGGGCCGAGATAGCGCACGCCCATTTCCTCGAACAACACCGGACTGCCAAAGCCGCCGCGACCGTCCGCGTCAATGGCCGAGCCGGTGTGATGCAGGCCGACTTCGTTCAAAGCGCCCTTGAAACCTTCCTCAGCCTTGTGCGCGAGCTTCAACGCAATGTCGCCCTTGGGCAGGCGGCGCAGGAAACCTTGAAATTCCTTGGACAACTTGTTGTAGGACGGGTTGGTAATGAGCTTGTTCAGGTAGGCGGAAATCGCGCCGACATTCTTGGCGATGCTCCACTCGTTGTCGTTCAGAATGCCGATGAAACGCTTGGTGGTGTGGGCAATGTTGTTGAGCGCCTCGAAGGAAACGCCGTTGGTCAGCGCGGCGTCGCCAAACACGCAGACGACATTTTCGTCGGTGCCATTCTTGTCGCGCGCGGCGCACATGCCCAGCGCGGCGGAAAGCGCGGTGCCGGCGTGGCCCGCGCCGTAGCAATCGTGCTCGCTCTCGGTGCGCAGGGCGAAGCCGTTCAAGCCGTCCGTGGTGCGGATGGTGTGGAAGCGATCCTTGCGGCCGGTGAGCAGCTTGTGGACATAAACCTGGTGGCTCACGTCCCAGACGAACTTGTCCTTGGGGGTGCTGAAGACGTGGTGCATCGCCAGCGTCAGCTCCACGACGCCGAGGTTCGGGCCGAGGTGGCCGCCGTTTTTGGCGAGCACGGTGATCAGTTCCTGCCGGATTTCTTCGGCAAGCTGCTTGGTTTCCTCGATCGACAGATTCTTGATCTGTTTCGGGTCGTTCAGCTTTTGCAGATGGCTACTCATAAATTTATTCTTCGGACAAATCGGACGACAGCGATTTCAGTTTCATTTCGCCGCCAGCGGTCTTTTCCAACTGCTGAATTTTCAAATCCGCCTCGGCCAGCTTGGCC
>JANPGB010000041.1:0-4541 GCA_031423695.1 Verrucomicrobiota bacterium | reverse complement strand
CGCACGGAGTGACGCGCCCTACCTTTCCCAAAACATCGAACGAGCTTCCGCCCGCTAATTTTTGCCCGCGCGACGGGTGCGGCGCAGCAGCGTCACCGCGCCCAGCAGCAGGAGGGTCGCGCTGCCGGGTTCCGGCACGGTGGTGCCGAGGGTCACCGACCAGCTCTGGATCGTGGAGGTTGCCAGCGGCGAGACGTCGGCGAAGAACAACGTCCAGGTTCCATTCGGATCCAGTCCGTTGAAGCCGCCCAGCATGGCGTTGCGCGGATCGGTGTCGAGCGCGTTGTAAGGATTCACGAAGCGTCCGTCCGGCGCAAAGTTTCCCGTCAGTGGATTGTTCAACGCGGTGTGGATGTCGGTCAGGTAGCTGTCGGAAAATTCCACGTTCAGGCCCGAAATCCCCGAGCCACTGGGATTGGCGGACGTGCTGCCGATCCGGTTTAGCAAAACGGAAAAGCCGCTGCCGTGTGAGAGGTAGGCGTAAAGATCGCCGTTCCAGCCGCCGGCGATTTGCAGGTCCACGGTGACGTTGGTGACCACCAGCGGACTGCCGGCGGAAATGTTGAAGGTGAACGCGACGCCGCTGGCGTTGTTGTCGGGGACGACCTGGCTGCCGGTCCAGTTGGTGGAAATGGTTCCGGGCACCACGGTGGCGGCCACGCGGCCGGCTGTTAACACGGCGGCGAGAAGGATTAAATGTTTTTTCATACGACTTGCTGGTTGGGTGTTAATACGACGGATAAACGCTGCGATAGAAGCGCGTGGTGTTGCCATTCATCGGCTCGCGGAATTCAAAGATGCCGACGCCGAAGCCTTGATCGTAAGTCGGCGCGGTGAGGTTCGCGACTTTCGCCCACGGGCCGGACACATCCGGTGCGGCTTCGATGGTGTAGGTCAGGCCGGGGATGCCGGCAAAGCGAACGACAAAATCGTCGCCGTCGACGACGGGGCCGAACACGAGGTTCAACGCCGCGCCACCGCCGGAACCGACCGTGACCGTGACCGTGCCAACCGCCGTGCGGCTCTGGCCGTCGGAGATGGTGTAACTGAAGGCGTCGCTGCCGGTGAATCCCGCTGGCGGGGCGTAAGTCACCTGGCCGGAAATGAACGTTACGTTGCCACCGGCCACGCTGCTGACACTGACGCCAATGACGGTCAGCGGATCGCCGTCCGGGTCGGTGTCGTTCAACGCGAGTTTGGCCGCCGCGAGGGAGACCGGCGTGTTGCTCGCGGTGGTGATGGCGTCGGGATTGGCCACCGGCGGATGCGAGATGGTGAACGTCGCCTCGGTCGCAAACGGCGAACCGGCAAACGCGGTGTCAATCGCCTGCGCGCTCCAGAAATAATTTCCCGGCGGCAGGTTCTGCAACTGCCAGCGGTTCGTGGAGGCGTCGCCGGTTTGCACGACGCGGCGATAGCCGTTGGACAAGTCGGCGAGCGGCGACTCGATCTGGAGGCCGCCGGAGTTGGTGCCGACGCGGATTTGATATTTCAGGCCGTTGGCGTTGGTGGTCTGCGTGTCGGAGGACTTCGCCCAGGCGAGGGAGACGAGATTATTCGAGCGCACAAAACTCAGCGCGGTCGGCACGGTCGGCGGTGTGTTGGTCAGATTGTTGTTGTTGCGATACAGCACAGTCTGCGACGGCTGACCGCTCGTCAGCAAGGTGAGGGGCACGCCCGTGATCATCACATCCAGACGCCCGTCGTTGTTGAAGTCGGCCCAGGTGACGGCCCCGAGATAATTCGTCGGCAACGTGGCGGCGAGTTGGTTGAATTCAATGGCCGTCGTCACGGTCGTGGTGTTGCGATAGACGCGGGTCATGCCGCTGGTCGCCAGCCCGGTAGTCGTGCCGCTGATGAGAATGTCCGGCCTCCCGTCGTTGTCGAAATCGCCGGCGGCGATGGACGCGTAGCGCAAGCCGGGCAATGAGTTTTGCGTGCTGACGAAGGAAAAGTTTCCGGCGTTCCGATACAGCAGCGACAGGTAGGAACCGTTGTAGCCCGTCAGCAGAATGTCCGGCAGGCCGTCGTTGTTGAAATCGCCCACGGCGAGCGAGCAGTTGTAAACGCCGGTCAATGTCGCGGCCTGGGTGAAGGTGCCGTTGCCGTTGTTGCGATACACCAGCGCAGTTCCCACACCGCTGGTGGACTGACCGGCGATGACGACATCCAGATCGCCGTCGCCATCAAAATCCGCCCACGCGACGGAGCCAAGGTAAATGCCCGCGAGTGAGACGGCGTTGCTGAACGTGCCGTTGCCGTTGTTGCGGTAAATGCGGGTGATCGCGCCACTCAAGGAGCCGTTCGTGGTGCCAGATAGCAGCAAGTCTGGCCGGCCATCGTTGTCATAATCACCCCAGGCGACCGCGCCGTTGAACAGGTTCGGCAGGCCGGCGTTGATGTCGGTGAAGGTGCCGTCGCCATTGTTGCGATAGACGCGCGCGAGGGCTCCCTGCGTGTTTCCATTTGTGGTGCCAGTCACAATCACATCCAGCCAGCCATCGCTGTTGAAGTCTCCCCACGCCGCGCTGCCAAGCGAAAGGTTCGGCAGGCCGGCAGTTACGGGTGTGAAGACGCCGTTGCCATCATTGCGATAAAGCCGTGTCACCGGAAAGGTGAGATTGCCATTGGTGTTGCCGGCGATCAGGACGTCGAGACGGCCGTCGTTGTTGTAATCGCCCCACGCGATCAGGCTGTTTTGCACCTGGACAAAATTGCTGGACCGCAAACTGAACTGCTCGGCGGTCACGGTGAAGTTGTCGCTGGCAAACGCGCCCTGCGCATCGGTCACGGTGACGGTGATGACCGAGGTGCCGTTGGTGCGCGCGGCGACGCGCACGGTGCGGTTCGAGCCGGAGCCGCCGAAGACGATGTTCGTCAGCGCGACGACATTCGTGTTCGACGAGCGCACGGTGAGGACAAGGTTGCTGGCGCTGGTCTCCAAGTCGCCGATGGTGAAGGGCAGCACTGGGCCGGGCGTGTTGGTGCCGGGCGCGATGGCAATGTTCAGAATGTCCGAGATCATCGGGAGCGCGTTGGTGATGGTAAAAGTTCCGTCCGCAGCGATGGGCGCACCGGGGAACGTCGAGCCCGCGAAGGCGGTGTCAATCGCCTGCACACTCCAGTAGTAAGTGCCCTGCGGCAGATTGATGAGCACCGCGCGATTGGTCGGGCCAGCATTGCCCAGCGCGGCCACGCGCCGCAGACCGGCGACGGGATCAGCAAGCGGAGAAACGATGTCAATACCGCCGGGCGACGTGCCGACGCGCAGGTTGTAGTTCAGGCCGTTGGATTTGGTCTGCGAATCCACTGGCCGCTGCCAGGTCAGCACGACTCCGTTGGTTAGGGTGGGGGCCGACAGGAGATCGAACGGCGCGGCGGGCGGCGTATTGATGATGTTGCCAACGTTGCGCATCAGGGTGGATCGGGTGCCAATGAACACGGCGTCGAGAGTGCCGTCGTTGTTGTAATCGCCCCAGGCCAGCGCGCCATTGGCCGTGGGTGGCAGGGTCGTGTTCAACGTGTCGGTGAAGGTGCCGTTGCCGTTGTTGCGATAGAGTTTGGCAATGCCGCCCGTGCTGTTGCCGACGAGCAAATCGAGGTAGCCGTCGTTGTTGTAATCACCCCAGGCAATCTGCGGCCCGCTGACGCCGGAGAAACTGGCCGCAATCGTGAAGGTGTTGTTGCCGTTGTTATGATAGACGGCCGAAGTGGCCCCGCTGGTGTTGAAGACGGCGAAGTCCAGCCGGCCATCGTTGTCATAATCACCCAATGCCGCCGAGCTGCTGATGACCCCGCCAAACGAGGTGGTGGTGAGGTTGGAAAAACCGCCATTGCCGAGGTTGCGATAAATGGTCCCCACCGAGGAAACGCCGTTGAGCGAGCCGACGAGCAGTAGGTCGGGGCGGCCATCGTTGTCGAAATCACCCCACGCGGCGGTGCCGTTGTTCGGGCCGGCGGCGCGATTATCAATGAACGTGCGCAAGTCCAGATTCATGTCCGTGAACGCGCCGCCGCCGTCGTTGCGGTAGAGCCGCACGATGTTGGTCGAAACGGGAGTCGTCCCGTTGGTCGTCGTGACGAGGCCGCACAGGAAAAGATCGGCCGCGCCGTCGCTGTTGAAATCGCCCCACGCGACGGAGCCGGCATAGCAGCCGGTGAGTCCGGCGTTGAGGTCGGTGAACGTGCCGTTGCCATTGTTGTGATAGATGCGCGAGAATGCCTGGTTGGTGCTGTTCAAGCCGCTGATGGCAATGTCCAGGCGGCCGTCGCGGTCGTAATCGTTCCAGGCCAGCGCGCATTTGAACAGGCCGGGCAGGCTGATGAAGTTGGTGAACGCGCCGTTGTCGTTGTGATAAATCCGCGTGACTGCTCCGCTTTGCAAACCATTGGTGGTGCCGGCGACAAGCAGATCGAGTTTGCCGTCGTTGTCATAATCGCCCCACGCCACGGCGCTGTATTGCAACGCGGGCAATCCGGCCAGCACGTCGGTGAACTGATCCCAGGTGACCGCAAAAATTCTGGAGGTCGCTGCGCCCAGG
>JANPGB010000040.1:0-1532 GCA_031423695.1 Verrucomicrobiota bacterium | reverse complement strand
CGCGCGCCGTAGCGGACGGTGATTTCAGTGGCGGTGATGATGGTGGACATTAAATTTATTCTTTGGCCGTCTGCACCGGCAGATTGGACAGCGGCACGCGCTCGTTGGTCTTCGCGAAATAATCCGCCGACCAGTCGTTGGTGAATAGCACGACGGGATTTTTGCCGAGATCGTAGGCGAGCTTTGCGCCGGTGGGCAGCGAGATGGCGTCGAGATCGTCTTCCTTCATGTCCGTCGGCAGCCAGCGGACGACGGTCCACGGCGCAGCTTCAAGGCGTGACTCCGCTCCGTATTCGCTTTCGAGACGGAACTGCACGACCTCGAATTGCAGCGGGCCGACCGCCGCGAGCAACGGCGTTTTGATGGAGGAGTTGCGGAGATACAACGCTTGAATGACGCCCTCCTGCAAAAGCTGATCCAAGCCCTGGCGGAATTGTTTAAACTTCGCCGTGTTCGGATTGTGCAGATGCGCGAAGGCTTCGGGCGTGAAGCGCGGGATTTCCTTGTAGAGAATCTTGGGATCGGTCGTGAGCGTGTCGCCAATGCCGAAGCTGTCGTGGCCGACCAGGCCGATCACGTCGCCAGGATAGGCTTCGTCCACCGTCTCGCGTTCGTTGCCGAACAGTTTGTGCGAGCTGGAGAGTCGCACCTTCTTCTCGGAACGCGAGTGATGCACCGTCATGTCGCGCTCAAATTTACCGGAGCAGACGCGGATGAACGCGATGCGGTCGCGATGTTTCGGGTCCATGTTCGCCTGAATCTTGAAGATGAAACCGGAGAACTCGGGATTCGCGGGGGAAATCTCAATACCGCCCATGACCCGCGGCTTGGGCGCGGGTGCGTGTTTCAGAAAACCATCAAGCAGAAGCTGCACGCCGAAATTATTCACACCACTGCCGAAGAACACCGGCGTGCTTTTGCCCGCGAGCACGGCGGCATCGTCAAAGATTTCGCCGGCGTGTTCGAGCATCTCCAGTTCTTCGACGGTCTTGTTGAACGTCGCGTCGTCAAGCTGGCCGCGCACTTCTGGATCGTGCAAATCACCGACGGAAACCGGCGCGCGATATTTGCCGCCAACCACGCGCTCGAACAGGTGCATCAGCTTCGTCTGCCGATCATACACGCCGCGAAACTCAGGGCCGTTGCCGATAGGCCAGTTCACGGGAAACGCGCCAATGCCAAGCACGCGCTCGAGTTCATCCAGCAGCGCGAGCGGCTCCTTCATCGGACGGTCGCACTTGTTCATGAACGTGAAGATCGGGACGCCGCGCTGGCGGCAGACCTCGAACAGCTTGCGGGTCTGCGGCTCGATGCCCTTCGCGGAATCAATCACCATCACGACCGCATCCACGGCGGTCAGCACGCGGTAGGTGTCCTCGGAAAAATCTTTATGGCCGGGCGTGTCGAGCAGGTTAAGGCGGTAGCCGTCGTAATCGAACTGGAGCACCGTCGAACTGATGGAGATGCCGCGTTTCTTTTCCAGCTCCATCCAGTCGGACGTGGTGGCGCGCTGGTTTTTGCGCGCGGTCACG
>JANPGB010000039.1:0-11414 GCA_031423695.1 Verrucomicrobiota bacterium | reverse complement strand
GGCGTCATTTTCTAAGACTCCTGCCTCTTCTAAATTGGTAGGGACGCGTTCCACCGCGTCCCATTTTCCACCGCAGGAGTCACGGACACGGTGGAACGCGTCCCTACCAGGTCCGGAGACATCCATATGAAAATCGGCCGTGTCACCATCAGCGACCGCGCCTCGGCGGGCATTTACGAAGACCGCAGCGGACCAGAAATCGAACGCGTGCTGGCTGAAGTGTTCGGCTCGGAGTCGCAATTTGTAGCCGCGGTGATTCCCGACGAGCAGGAACAAATTTCCTCAAAGCTCCGCGAATTGGCCGACCGCGAGCGGTGCGATTTGATCGTCACCACCGGCGGCACGGGAATTTCCGCGCGCGACCTGACGCCGGAAGCCACGCTCGCCGTTTTGGAAAAACAATTGCCCGGTTTCGGCGAACTGATGCGGATGCAGTCCTTCGCCAAAGTCCGCACGGCGATTTTATCGCGCGCCGTCGCCGGCACGCGCGGCCGGTCGCTCATCGTGAACCTGCCGGGCAAGCCGTCCGCGGTGCGCGAGTGCCTGGAGATTCTCGCGCCCGCGATCCGAGAAGGCGTGGCACACTTGCGTGGAGAAAACCCTCATTGACCGGTTAATGTTTCAACCCCTGAACCATCGCTTGCTGGCCGTCTGGTTGGGTGCCGCCTTGATCCCGACTTTCAGCCTGTCCGCACAAACACCGCCCGCCGAGCGCGACCAGCGCGGGCTGCGGCCGATGCTCGAAAGCAATATTGACCGCCCCCTGCGCTACACGCCGGTCGGCACAGACTTTGTCATCACCAACGGCGGGGAGTATTTCAACCGCCCGCTCTACGGTGCGAATTCGGCCATTCGTGTGGATGCGGGCGATGTCCCGGAGTTCTCACTCTACCTGCCCGGACGCGGCGGCAATCTGCGCCTCGGCCTCAAGACCGCCGCCGGCGTGAAATGGCTGCACGAGGCGAAGGAAATCGTCGCTCGCTATCGGCCAGGGTCAATGCTCTACGAAATCCGCGATCCGCTGCTCGGCCAGGGCGAACTGCATCTGACCGTGCTGCCCTTGGGCGGCGCGAAGGGCGTGATCGTGCGCGCGGAAAATCCGCACCCGTGGACACCGCTCGAATTGGTGTGGGCCTTCGGCGGCGCGAACGGAATGCGCGGCCGGCGCAGCGGCGACATCGGCTGCGAGAACGAACCGGTCAGCCAATTTTTCCAACTGCATCCTGAGCAATGCCGGGGCGATGAATTCAAGCTCACGTCAAACACGTTCACCCTGCACAGCAAGTCCGCGACGATTCGCGGCGTGATGCCGATTGGCGCACGGCTCGCGGTCGCTGACGCGCGCAAATGGTCGCAGGCGGGCGAACTGCTTGCGTCCGGCGAAAAGAAGAATCCGCTGCCGGTGCTTGTGGGCACGGCAGCATTTCAACCCGGCCAGCCGCTTTACCTCGTCTTGCAACCGATCGGCGACGAGTCGTATCCCGACACTCTGACCAACCTGGCAAGCGTTTTTACCACCGCCGAAGAACATCGGCGCACCATTGCCGACCACGTCGTGGTGCAGACGCCCGACCCGTTCATTAACGCCGCCGCCGCCGCGTTGAATGTGGCGGCGGAGGCGATCTGGGACGATCCGCAGCAGGCTTTCATGCACGGCGCGGTCGCGTGGCGGCAACGCCTGCTGGGCTGGCGCGGCCCGTATGCCGGCGACGCGCTGGGCTGGCACGAACGCACGGCCGCGCACTTCGCCGGTTACGCGAAACAACAAATCACCGAAGCCGCTCCATCCGCCCTCCCGTCGCCGGAAGAATCCGCGAACCTCTCCCGCAACGAAACCGCGCTGCACAGCAACGGCGACCTCATGGCCCGGTCGCATTACGACATGAACCTGATCGCGGTGGACGCGTTCTTTCGTCACCTGCTCTGGAAGGGCGATCTGGAATACGCCCGGCAGATGTGGCCCGTCATCGAGCGGCATCTCGCCTGGGAACGGCGATTGTTCCGCCGCGCGTTCGGCCCGGACAAGCTCCCGCTCTACGAGGCGTATTGCTGCATCTGGGCGAGCGACGACCTCGCCTACAACGGCGGCGGCGCGACGCATTCCTCCGCCATGAATCTATTTCACAACCGCCAGGCAGCGCGCGTTGCAAAACTTCTCGGCAAGGATGCGACACCTTATGAACGCGAGGCGGAACTCATCGCGCAGGCGATGCGGAAAAATCTCTGGCTCGCGGATCGCGGATGGTTTGGGGAATGGAAGGACCTGCTCGGACTGCAACTCGTGCATCCGAATGCGGCGGCGTGGACGTTTTATCACACGCTGGATTCTGAAGTAGCGACGCCGCTCGAGGCGTGGCAGATGACGAGGTTTGTGGACACGCAGATCGCCCGCATCCCGCTGCGCGGCGTGGGTGTGCCGGCCGGCAATTTCACGATCCCCACGACAAGCTGGATGCCCTACACCTGGTCACTCAACAACGTGGTGATGGCGGAAACCATGCACACGGCGCTCGCCTACTGGCAGGCTGGCCGGCCCGAGGGCGCGCTACCCTTGTTCAAAGGCGCCTTGCTCGACAGCATGTTTCTCGGCCTGTGTCCCGGCAACGCAGGCATGTGTACTTTCTTTGACGCCTACCGCCGCGAATCGCAGCGCGACTTTGGCGATGGCGTCGGCGCGTCGGCGCGGGCGATGATCGAAGGTTTGTTTGGCGTGCACCCCGATCTGCTCGCGGGCGAAATAAAAATCCATCCCGGCTGGCCGGCAGCTTGGGATCACGCAAGCCTCCGGCATCCCGATGTTAATTTCACTTTTCTCCGCAACGACCTGCGCGAAACATTTTCCGTCGAAACCAAATTCGCCAAACCCGTGGCGCTGCGCCTGGAAATTCCCGCGCGTGCTGCCGGTGTCGCCAGTGTCACCGTCAATGGCCAGCCGGCGAAATGGCGCGTGCTGGGTGAATCCGTCGGCCAGGCGCGCATCGCCATCACCAATGCCGCCGCCGCGCGGCACGAGGTCGAGATCGTGCGGCGCGGAGGGGCACCGTCCGGCGTGACGGCTCCGGGCGTGGTGCACCAGGGCGACGAGTGGGAAGCGCGCAGCAGCGGGGCGGAGCTGGTGTCTCTCCACGATCCGCAAAGCGCCCTGAGCGGAGTGGTGACGAACGCGCACGGGTTTCGCGGCCGGGCCACGGGCACATCGGGACAGCGGACAGTTTTCGCTCAACTGCAGCAGGGGGAAATGCGCTGGTGGCAGCCGGTCGCGTTTGAAATCCGCGCCCCGACTCCGGCCGTGGTCGCGCTGGATTGGAACCAGCCGGTTTCCGAAAAACTCGAGACCCTTGACCTCACTTCAAACTTCAACGACCGGGTCACGCAGATTTTCCGCAACGAGTATCGCTCGCCGCGCTCGCCGTTTTGTTCGCTCGCCATCCCCAAGCAGGGCATCGGAAGCTGGTGTCATCCCGACGAATCTTTTGACGTGGACGATTCCGGCCTGCGCACGGCGGCGGCGCGGGCGGGTGGCAAAATCGTACTGCCCAACGGCGTGCCGCTCGCCACGCCCGGCGAACCCGGGGCCAAGAACATCGCGTTCACATCGCAATGGGACAATTACCCGCGCGAGGTCTCAGTCAAGCTGGCGGGGAAATCTTCACACGCATTTCTGCTGATGGCCGGTTCAACCACCGCGATGCAGAGCCGCTTTGACAACGGCGAGGTGGTGGTGACTTACACCGACGGTTCGGCCGCGCGGCTGGCGCTGGAAAACCCGACGACCTGGTGGCCGATTGACCAGGATTATTTCGTTGATGACTTCGCCTTCGCCCGCCTCGAAGCCTTGCCCCCGCGCGTGGATTTGAGAACCGGCCGCGTACGAATCCTGGAAAGCCATTCGTTCAAGGGGCGGGGTGGAAAAGTGCCCGGCGGCGCGGCCACGGTGCTGGATCTGCCGCTCAACGGCGAAAAAGAACTCCGCTCCCTGACCGTCCATGCCCTGGCCAACGAAGTGGTGATCGGTCTCATGAGCGTGACGCTGGCCAGATGACGACAGCGAAGCAAAGCGGACGGATCAAACCTCCGGCGCACTAGACGCCTCCGCCGCCCGCCTGGAAATCTTTAATTTCGCCACGCGCATCCCGTCCATTTCCTCCACGCGCAGTTCATATGCACCCACCGTCAGCACATCCCCAGCTTTCGGGAATCCGCCCTGCCGCTGCGTCACCCAGCCGCTTGCGGTGGTGACGTCCTCCTCCGCCAGCGCCTCGCCCACGAGCTGCTCCAGATCGTGCAACGGCAGCGCGCCCGCCGCCTCCCAAGTGGTTGCGCCGGTCTGCACCAGCAGCGGCTTTTCCTGGTCGAACTCGTCCTGAATCTGGCCGACCAGCTCCTCCAGAATATTTTCCAGCGTGATCAGCCCGAGGGTGCCGCCGAACTCGTCCACCACGATGGCGAGGTGAAGTCTGCGTTCGAGAAACATCTGCAGCAGCTTTTCCAGCCGCGCCGTTTCGGGCACGTAGATTAATCTCTTCGCCACCGGCAGCAGCTCCGCGCCGGACCGCGCCTTGAGGCGCATGGCGTAAAGATCCTTGATGTGGACCACGCCCCGCGTCCTGTCCACGTCGCCGTGCTCGCAGAGCGGAAACCGCGAGTAGCGCATTTTCTCGGCCACGCTCAGGCATTCCGCCATGCTCGCCTGCGTGTCGAGCGGGACAATTTCCTGGCGCGGCCGCATCACGTCGCGCACCACGCGGCGCTTCAGGTCGAGCGCGTTGAGCACCACGTCGCGACTGAACGTCGCCGCCCCGGCAAATTTCTGCGACGCCGACAGCAGCAGGCGCAGTTCCTCCTCCGAATGGAGTCCGGCATGTGCCGCGGCCGCCTCAATGCCCAGCCGGCGCAACAACCATTGCGCCGAGTGATGGAGAATCCAGATGAACGGATACGAGAGGCGGTAAAACCACAGCAGCGGGGTGGCACATGCAAGCGCCGTCGGCAAAGTCTGGCGGATGGCCAGCGCCTTGGGCGCGAGTTCGCCGACGACGATGAGCAGGTAGCTGTTGACGAAAAAGCCGGTCGCAATCGCAATGGTGCGCTGCACCTCCGCCGACGAAACCTGTGCCAGGACAAACACCGGCCCCAGCAGATGCGTGAACACCGGCTCCACCAGCACACCCAGCCCCATGCTCGCCAGCGTGATGCCGAACTGCGTCGCGCCGATGTACGAGTCAATGTTCGCGATGATGTGGCGGGCGATTTTCGCGCGGCGGTTGCCTTTGGCCGCCAGCGCGTCCAACTGCGTGTCGCGAATGCGCACCAGCGCGAGTTCCGCCGCGACAAAAAAGCCGTTGAATAAAACGAGCGCGGCGACCCCGAGGATCTTCAGACCATCTTCGATGAACGCGTCCCAACTCATGTCACCATTGCACCTCGCCGAACACGACCTTCAAAATATCCTCCAGCGTGACGAGTCCGGTTTCCCGCCGGTCGCGCCCGAGCACAATGGCCAGCCGCTGGCCGCTGCGCTGCATCCGCTGCAACGCCACTTCCAGCCGCACATCCTCATCGAGGTAAAGGGCGGGCCGCACCTGGTCCGCCAGCGGCTTGTCCGGATTCAAATCGGTCTGGAACAACAGCACATCCATGCTGACATAGCCCGCCACGCGGCGACGGCCGTCGCGCGTTTCCCAGACCGGCAGGCGCGAGAACCGGTGCTGACGGCACAACTCCAGCGCGGCGCCGAGCGTCGCCTCCAGCCCCACCGTGACCGCCAGTTCCAGCGGCCGGGCAATCTGCCGGACGGTCATGCTGGGCAGGTCCAGCACGCGGTTGATCATGGCGCGCTCCTCGCTCGTCAGGACGTGGGCGGATTCCTGCATCACGAAGCGCAGCTCCTCGCGGTTGCCGAACAGATGGCCGGTGAACGCCTTGCCGCCGGTCCACCGCAGCACCGCCCCGGACAGCCCTTCCACCAGCCAGACGAGCGGACGCAGCAGCAGGTGCATCAGCCGGAACGGCCGGGCCATGGCCATGCACAAACGGTTCGGGAACGCGCGGAACAACATCTTCGGCAGCAGATCGCAGAAGGTGTAGAACAGAAAAACAATCGCGGAAAGCAGCAGCACAAACCAGAACTTGTGCTCCGCCAGCGACTGAAAGAGCACGACCACGAGCCACCCCAGCACGAAGAAATTCACCACCGTATTGCCGACCAGGATCGTCCACAGAAAATTCTCCGGGTTTTCCAGATAGCCGTGCAGCGCCCGCGCGGACTTGCGCCCCGCCCGCATCTGCTGGCGGATCCGCAACCGGCTCAACGCAAACACGCCCGCCTCCATGCCCGACAGCAGAAACGACAGCGCAAGGCAGACGGCAAACAGAATCCAGATGGAGAGGCTCGGGTTCATTTGAAAAAGGCGCAACATCGAACATCGAACATCGAACATCGAACGTCCCAGGCCTTTTCCAGCGCCGCTTCAGTCGGTGTTGGATGTTCGATGTTGGAGGTTGGACGTTTTCCCGCTCCAGTTTTCATCTCACCACCTCCACCAGCAGTTCGCGGACGCGGCGGTCGTCCGCCACCTGCGCCGTCAGTTTCAAGCCGCGAAACACCGCCGACTCGCCGGTTGCCGGCACCACGTCCAGCAGGTTCACCAACAGGCCACCCATCGTCTCCACCTCGACCACATCGCCCAACGGCGGATACTCACGGCGAAAATCATCCAGGCGCATCGTGCCGTTCACCCGCCAGCGGCCCGGCCCCAGGCTGGCCATCACAAAGCCTTCGCTCTCGGTCTCGGCGCGGATCTTGCCGACGATTTCCGCGAGAATGTCCTCCGTTGTCACCAGGCCCGCGGTGCCGCCGAATTCATCCAGCACAATCGCCATCGAACGGCGCTGGCGCTGCAAACTTTTCAACAGCTGGAGCAGGTTCATGCTGACGGGCACGTAGGAAGGAAATTCAATCGCGTCCGCCAGATCCACCTGCGGGTCCAACAGCAAGGCGCGCGTGTTCAGGATGCCGACGATGGTGTCGGGCGTCTCGTCGAACATCGGCAGCCGGCCGTGCCGGTGCTTCCGCGCGGCGACGAGCATGTCCTCAATGGACAGATCGTCCGGGATGCAGGCCATCTGCGAACGCGGCGTCATCACATCCTTGGCTGTGCGCCGGTCCAGGCTGATGATCTGGAGGATGATTTCCTTTTCGGACTTGGCGAGCGTGCCTTGCTGAAAGGCAAGTTCGAGCAGCTCCTGATATTCGTCGTTCGCCGGCGTGGGCGCGGGCCGCACGGCCTTGGCGATGGCGGAGGCGAGAATGGCGTCGTTGATTTTCTGCGCGACACGGCACAGCAGCAGCCCGAATTTCTCGAGCAGGAGCAGCGGCCGGGCGACGCGGCAGGCCCAAAACTCGGGCTGTCTCACCGCCAGGGTCTTGGGCAACACCTCGCCGATGAAAAGCAACAGGATAAACAACCCAACGACGGTGGGGATGGGAAGCCAGCTTCCGCGCAAGGCCATCCAGAACCCCGTGGCCAGCATCGCCGCCGTGGCGAAGGTGTTGCCGAGCACCATCGTCGCCAGAACGTCCTGGGCCTCAGTGAGCAGCTGCAGCACCCGCCCGCCCGCCACCGGCTCGCGCTCGGCGAGTTGCCGGGCCTGAAATTTCCCGAGGGAAAAGAGCGCCGTCTCCGCGAGCGAGAAGAAGAAGCTCGCGCCCGCTGAAAGCAAAATCACCACGAAAGCCGCAATGGCCGCTGGTTCCATCCCCGTCAGCATGGGGAAAAATTGTGGCGAAGGCAAAAGGCAAAATAGGGTCGGACGGCAGAGCTTCGTAGCCGCCGACGTAAGGAGGCAGATTTCCGAGGTGATGCAGCCCGAATTCGGAAACTGGATTCGGGAGCCAGCAGCAACCGGGCGTAGCGCAGACATTCCTGTCTGCGAGTTCACGGGACATTCCTGTCCCGTGTTTCACGAATCGGGCGACTGGAAAGTCGCCCGAACCCGCAGGCTGGAAAGCCTGCGCTACCACTATGCGCGCTCCGCCTCCCTACGTCGGCGGCTACTGCGAAGTTCGGGTTCAAATGAATAAACAAGCTCGACAGGCATTTGTGACCGGAATACGGTTCGACCATGAAAAATGATCGGCTTCAAAACGTAGCGACTACTCACTGCTAGCCTTTATGGGCCGCTCGGTCAAAACATACGAAGATTGGCTATCGCTCTCCGATGAAGAGCGAAAGAAAGTTCACTTCCAAGACTGGAATGTTTATGATCGCAACGGCATCGCGATTGCCTTCATGGCCGCTACTCGACTGGCGCTACAGTCTCAGCGAAAGGTTTTGGATATTCAGATTGGGACTTATCATGGAGGCGAGTACCTCCTTCATTTGACCGTATCCGAGGAGGACTACAAAGACTGTCCCCCGATGCTCACAGAGAGTTTTGAAGGATTCCGCGTTGTCTGGTGTCGTCTGCGAATGTTTCAGCCTGCGCCCGGGGTTCAAGGCGACCTTGAAGGAAAATGGAGAGCCGAACAGGGAGATTATGAGTTTGAACTTCGTTGGACTGGTGGTGGAGTAGATGTGAAAGGCACAGTGCGGAGCACAGGTGAAAATTTGCAGATTATGAGGCCGATAGTAAACCGCGAATACGTTTTGTTTTCGGCTTATGAAGCTAACCGAGATGTAAACAGCGATCACGTTCTTGCGCTTGTCGCGCGTGACCGCTGTGGAGATGATACGACGAGGACAGAGTATTACGCACGAGTTGAGAACAAATGCTAACCAGCAAGCGGCGATCCCCCCGCTTCAATCTTCCCTGACCTCTCTGAGCGACTTCACCAAACATCGCTGCAATTTCCTGATTTCCAAAAGCACCGCGCCTGCTAATTTGTGCGCGCCATGATTCTGGTTTTAGACAATTACGATTCGTTCACCTACAACCTCGTGCAATACCTCGGCGAGTTGAAGGCGGACGTGCAGGTGCATCGCAACGACCAGATCACCGTCGAGCAGGTGCGCGCGCTCAACCCGGAGCGCATCCTCGTTTCGCCCGGCCCGTGTTCGCCGCGCGAGTCCGGCCTCTCGAACGAGATCATCCGCACCTTCGGCCCCAAGCTTCCCGTTTTTGGCGTCTGCCTCGGCCACCAGTGCATCGGCCACACCTTCGGCGCGGACGTGGTCGTGAACTACCGCATGATGCACGGCAAAACCTCGCCGATTAAACACAACGGCCGGGACTTGTTCGAGGGCATGGCCAATCCGTTTGCGGCCACGCGCTATCATTCGCTTGTCATCCAACGGGACACCCTGCCCGCCTGCCTGGAAGTCACGGCGGAAACCGACGAGGGCGAAATCATGGGCGTGAAGCACAAGGAGTTTCCGATCTGGGGCGTGCAGTTCCATCCGGAAAGCATCCTCACGGAAAACGGCCGGCAGATCTTGAAAAACTTCCTCAAACTCAAGGCCGGCTGAAACGGAGTGATTGCCGGCGTAGCGCAGGCTTTCCAGCCTGCGGGTCCACGGAACTTTCCAGTTCCGTGTTTCGCGTCCGTGCCGTGAATCTGGCGACTGGAAAGTCCCCCGAACCCGCAGACAGGAATGTCTGCGCTACTTCGCTAGCGCACGATAGGCGCTGCTCCACTTCCAATCCTCCGGACGCTGGCAGAGCTTGGCGTTGACCGGATTCATGGTCGTGTAATGGCAGCAACGGTGCATGTCTTCGTCGTCACGAATCAGGTGATCGTAAGATTCCGACTGCCAAAATGAATTGCCAGTGCGCTGCAAGAGCTTGTTGGCTTCATGCGCAGTGTAACCTTTCCAGCCTTTTAGAATCTTGCTGAGTGTCCAGCCAGCCGACGGGCGTAGCACTGCGTGAACATGGTTCGGCATCACGCACCAGGCGCGAAGATCAAACCGTATGCCGGCGTGAAATTGAATTGCGGCTGCGACAAGATCAGCAACGTCTGAACGCCGCAACCAGCAATCGCCGTGGCCGGCGTCCAAATATTTGTCCACGCGCGAAGCATACCAACGGAATAATTCCTCCTGCTCGTGCCAGGTCAGCGGACGTTTGGCCGCCAACGCCTGTTGGATGATGACCTCGCGTTCACGTTTTAATTCCAACAACACTTCGCGCGGCAACGTGCCGGTGAGTCGAAAGGTGAAGAAGTAAGCACCGCCTTCGCGTTTGAGATGCGGGAGAACCTTGCGTGTGTGAAAACCGGCGGCGAGCCGCTTCGGATCGGTTTTGAGGGGATACGTTTTCACCACCCGATTTATGGGGTGTTCAGGCAAATTCAGCAAGGATGAGTTACGCACAAGTTGATGCTGTGACTGTCGCCACGTAGCGCAGGCTTTCCAGCCTGCGGGTTCACGGAACTTTCCAGTTCCGTGTTTCGCGACGTGGCGGAGAAACTGGTGACTGGAAAGTCACCAGAACCCGCAGACAGGAATGTCTGCGCTACGACCTGTTTCGGAGCGACAGCGCGGGGCCGCAGACCGCACCCCGATTGAGGAGGAAGCTGCCGCCCCGACGGGGCTGGCGATCCTTTTGCGTTTGGTTCTACCAAGATTCCACTCCTGAGGGAACTTCTGCTGAAACGAACAAGTTGTGTCCGAATTGGAATCTGGTAGGGTGTCGCTGCCGCGACGCCAGGCGGTGCGGCAGCACCGCCCTACCCAGAAACGAACAAACAGGCTCGACAGGTATTTGCGGCGGGAATAGTTTCCAAACATGCAAAAGGATAGAAAGCACAACCCGCCGCCGATTATCTTTTAGCGAATGAGTATGACACCACGCAGCAAACTCATGGGCTACTTGCCCTTCGTTATATGGATGTTCTGGCCGATGATTCCGGTTGTGATTGCCGGCATGATCGCCTCTTGTTGCGGCTGCGAGGTGGATGAAGGCGGCATCCACCCGTGTGTTATATTTGGCAAAGACATAGGTGAGACACTTTCCACTATGGGAATGATAGGCTGGCTTCTTCCGCTTACAGTTCTAACCGGCTTGGTGATGATTGCGTTATATCAGCGCGGTCTCATCGCACCAAGTCGGGGTGGAGAGATGCCGAAAGGCACAGAGACACTTGGCGAAAACGAGTTTCGATGTTTAGGTTGTGGTGCCGTGATTCATCGTGAGGACAATTCATGCCGGACTTGTGGCTGGAGTTGGAAATAACGACGCCGAACTACGAGGTAGTCTGCACGGTATTACTTGGCAGTTAAATCAAGGTCAGCGTTTACCCATAAATCGGCCTGAAGTTCGCATACGCGCGATAGTCGGCGGATTGCGGTTCCAGCGCGCCGAACAGATTCCACGAACCCGGACGGAAGATTTTTTCCCCGGCCACTATTGCTTGGGCGGCAGTTCGCGGATGAACGCCCAGGAGACTTCGGCGGTCTGGCCGTTATCGTAGG
>JANPGB010000038.1:0-7009 GCA_031423695.1 Verrucomicrobiota bacterium | reverse complement strand
GAGCACGACCGACAGGATGAGGGGCAGCAAGGCTTTGACGCCGCCGCCGCCGGCGGGCGCGGCCGCGGCTGCGGCGGCAATTTCTTCGGCAGTTTTTTCGGGGGCTGACATAAGGGATTAACGTTTCAGGTTGACGAGTTCCTGCAGCATTTCATCACTGGTGGTGATGATTTTGGCGCTGGCCTGGAAGGCGCGCTGGGTGGTGATGAGTGTCGTCATCTCCACCGCGATATCCACGTTGGACCGTTCGAGGGAGCTGGGAATCAGCCCGCCCAATCCGTTGGAGCCAGGAGTGCCGTTCTGTTGAACGGGCCCCGCGCCGACCAAGCCTGAATAAAGACTGTTCCCCTCTTTCAGGAGTTGTTCCGGGCTGAGGAAATTGGTCAGCAGCACTTGACCGCGGGTGTATTGAAAGCCGTCGGCGAGCCGCAGATTGAGGTCGCCGCGCTCGTCGAAACTGTAGGACGCCACCGAGGCAACGGATCCGCCGTTGTTGCCACCTCCATTATCAACCTTGAGGTCGCCCAACGTCGCGGCACCGGCGGCGTCAAACGAGGCGTTTCCCTGCACCCGCAGGCCAGTGGCGGTGACCAGATAACCGTCCACGTCCACTCGGAACTGGCCGGCCCGGGTGGCGTAAATCGCGCCGTCAAGGGGATCCCGGACGGTGAAGTAGCCGTTGCCGTTAATGGCCAGATCCGTCACGCCGCCCGAGTTGTTGATGGCGCCCTGGGTGAAATCGTTCGTGATTGAACTGGTGAGCACGCCCGTGCCGATCTGCTTGGCGCCGGCGGCACGCGGGCCGGCGAGCGTCTGGCTGAGCGCATCGGCAAAGCGCACGCTGGCGCTCTTGAAACCAACGGTGTCCACGTTGGCGATGTTGTTGCCGATGACGTCCATGCTTTGTTGGAACTGCTGCAAGGCGCTGACGCCGGAGTCGAGGGATCGGAGCATAATTTAGTGTTGAGGTTGGAAGGATTGACCGAGAGTGGCGGGGGTGGCCGTCAAAATTTGATTCAGATCATAACTCGCGCCGTCCACCACCAGTTTGGGGGCGCCGGCTTCGGTCAGCACGCCGGTGACAACGCCATGCACGATGGTGTGAGCGTCCACCAGCAGATCCACCGTGTGGCCGACCAGAGCCCGGGCGAGATGTTTGCGGACCACGCGGCATCTGTCCCGTGGACCGGTTTTTGTGTTGAAGGAGCGAAGCATAATATCTCCTGGGTATTTCGATTGATCTACGGGGTTGTCAGGCTGCCCACAGTTTGCGACCCGAGGAGGCTGGGCAGAAACGAAGTCGGCGTCGCCGGGGCGGTGGAGCTGATGGGCGTGGGAGTAATCATCAACACCTGGCCCAAATCGTAAGGGCGGTTGTTGATGACGATTTGAGGCGTGTCCCCGTTCATTTGGACCGCCTGCACGATGCCGCTGGCGGTGGTGGTTTTGTCCACCTGCACGGTCACGGTGCCGCCCAGCATGCCATTGGCCTGCACCATCTGCTGCTGTTTGAGCATGGTCGCGATGTTGTCGGACATCGTGCTGGACTGTTGGAGCGAAGTGAACTGCGCCATCTGCGCGGCCATCTGCGTGTCCGACTGCGGATTCAGCGGATCCTGCGCCTTCATCTGGGCGATGAGCAGGTTCAGAAAATCTTTTTGTGACAGGGTCGAGGATCCTCCGACGCTGGGAACCAGGGCGGCGGTGCTGGCGGTCGAACTGCCGGTGGGGGGAATGGTTGACATAAAGTTAAGCCCAGCCTTCCCAGCCCCGTGATGCCAGGGTTGCCGCCGGTGCCGGGCGGGCGGCGGACGCCCCGACACTGGCAAACTCGGCAAAGGCTCCGGCGGACAGGGAATTCTGTTCGGGAGACTGCTGGGAAGGACGTTGAAAATTCTCTTTGCCGCTGTTCGCGGCCGCACCGTTCTGTTCGAGCGGCGCCAGTTTGATGCCGCGTTCTTCCAGGCGCTGCTGAAGATCCGGCCAGTGCTGGTTCAACTGCTGGAAATCGCCCTGCTGCAAAATGGCCAGCGCTTCGATGCCGCCGCCGCTTTGTTTGAGTTGCAGCGACAGCTCCAAGCCTGCGCCGGGCTTGATGACGACGTGCAGCGAGCCGGCGTTGGTTTCCTTGAGCCGCAACCCTTGCAGCGCCATGATGTCATGGGTGCGATCCAAGGCGCGGGTGCGCAGTTCGGTTTGCGACGAGGCCGAGATCAGACTGTTTGAGGAGGTTTCGGAAGTGGAAGGCGTGCGGTCAGGACTGGAGGTATTGGCGCCGGCCGGTGCGTCCGACGCTTCCACGCGCGCCGCCGCTCGGGCGGCGGGCTTGGGCGGTGCCGCCCCACGAGCGGTCGCCGCGACCAGCGTCACACCCGGCAGGATTTGCTCCGGCGTTCCGGCAACTTTGGCCGCTGGTTCAGCATGTTTCATCGTCTCCAGATGTTTAGCACCAGATGTGCCAGTGGTTTCGGTGGCAGGGGAGTGCGGCTTCTCGGGGGCTGGATTCACAATGTTCGCAGGGGCTTCCTGGCTGGAGGCCGCCTGGTCGGACAACGCTTCCAGCGCGCCGGCAATCGTGGCCGCCTCGGAGGTTTTTGCCGGGTCAGGAATGGTGGTGGACAATTTATTCCCAGTTGCGTCGGTTTCGTTCGCACCGGGCCTGAAGTTGTTTTCGGCAACTTTCCCTGCGGTACGCAGTGTGGTCGCAGCGTTGGCCACTGCGGAAAAAGCTTCCAGATCTGGTGCCGTGCAAGCCGTGGCAGCCGGGCTGACCCCCCGGCCGCCTCCCTCCGCATCGGGGAGGTTAAAGGATGTCGCAAGGCTGACCACCGGACTGGCCACCGTGGCAGCGTCCACCGAGTTGACCGCCAGACTGGCTCCGCCGGGACTCCCGACCGGGTTGACCATCAGGGGTATCAGGGGGATGGTCACAAGACTTTGTAACGCGGAGGCAGCGCTGTCGGTTGGAGCTGCCTGCTTGGGCTCGGATTTTTTGGTCTCGTCGGCACTGGTGGCGGCGGTGGCGGATTCGGAATCTTGGCTGGTTGAATCCTTGTCCGAAACTTCGGTCCCGGCTTTGCCAGCGATCGCATTGGAGCTGTCCGTGGGAGCGGCTTTCCCCGAGTTACCCGCCTCCGGGCGAGGGCTCGGCTTGAGCTTGCGCGCCGCGCCGGACTCGCGTTTTGCTGCTGGAGTGGAGGAGTCGGCCGGGGTTGCTTCCTCCCGTGCGCGGATTGGCCGCGCCAGCGCACGATTCATCAAGGAATCAAAAGGCTCGGCGGATTTTTTCGCGGCCGGCGGTGGGGACGACATTTCGCGGTCAGCAGACAACGGGTTGCTCTTGGCGGGCAGAACGAAATCGAAGGTGTTCATGGTGTGGCGGCGGGGACGGGATTGGGGGTGTTATCCGGCAGCAGGTGGCGCATCCGCTCCGTGATGGCGGCGGCGCGGCGGGTCTGGCCTTTTCCTTGTTTGCTCAGGGTTTCCAGCAGCAGGGTGACCTGTTCATTTTTCATCGCGGAGAAGAGCCGGACAATGTCGTCGTCGGTCATTTGATCCAGCATCTTGGCGGCGGTGTCGGCGGACATTTCGGCGACCGCCTTGGCCTGGCGTTTAAGATTCTTGCCTTCCTGATCCTTGAGGCGGACGACGTTCTTCTCAAACTCCGCCTGGAGCTGGGAAACCTTTTGCGTGACGGTGGAAAGCTCCTGGCGCTCGGCCAGCAGGCGGGTTTCCCATTCGGTCAACTGCGTTTTCCGCACTTCGAGTGCGGCCTTCTCCAGGCGGAGATCCTGCACCCATTGGGAGAATTCCGGGTTGGTGAATTTCCAAGACGGATCGTTGCCCGGCGCGAACTTTTGGAGTTCCGTTTCGACGACGGGCACCTCGGCCTCAAACTTGGCCGAACTAAGCACCGCCGCCGTGGTGGTCAAGTACACGAGGCAGCCGACCAGGCTGATCATCCAGGCGGATTGGAGCAGTTTCATCGCGCTTGCTCCGCTGTGGCGTGGCCGGCGAATTCCAGCGGCGACGGCGTGTCGGCCATGCGCACGGCCAGCTCATCGAGCTGCTTCTGCTCCTCGGTCTGGACCTTGCGGTCGTGCGCGCGGCGGTTCTTTTTGTAGTAGCGATCCAAGGCCTCGCGGTCGCGGGTGGCGTTCAACATTTGCTGCCACACGGTGTCCACGGCGAGGCGCGCCTGCTCCAGGAGGCCGGTGCGTTCCCGGAGCCGCAGCTCCAGCGCGTTGCACCACGCCCGGGTGCGCAACAATTCCATGGCGGTGACCCCCGCGGCCAGTTCCTTGGCGAGCGTGGTCCAGCTCGCGCTCAGTTCATCGCCGGCGGCCTTGACGCGGGCGGCGGCGTCCTCGCAGGCGCGCAGCACTTCGGCGTATTGTTTTTGCGCGGCCTGCTCTTTTTGTTCGCGGAGCACGCGCAGGGATTGAAGCGGGAAACGGAATGATTTCATGGTGGCCTTTGGTTATTTGTTCAGGGAATTTTTCAGGGGCGGTTTCGCTGCGGCAGCCAGGGTCTGTTCGAGCAGCGGCCAGCTCTGCGCGGGGCGGAACCCCTCGGTGACGCCTTGGCGCAGAAATTTGTTCAGCGGATCGTGCAGCGCGATGGCCTGGTCAATGGCCGCGCTGCTGCCGGCGGGATAGGCACCGATGTTGATGAGATCCTGGTTTTTCCGGTAGGTGGCCAGATGCTCGCGCGCGGCGGCGGTGAGTTTGAGCTGCGCGGGTTCGAGCAGATCGCGGTTCAAACGGCTCACGCTCTCCAGCACGTCGATCGCCGGATAATGATTCTGCGTGGCCAGCTCGCGCGTCAGCACCACATGGCCGTCCAGAATCGAGCGCACGGAATCGGCGATCGGATCGTTCATGTCGTCCGCCTCCACCAGCACGGTGAACAGGCCGGTGATCGAACCGTGCTCGCCGGTGCCGGCGCGTTCGAGCAGTTGCGGCAGGAGTGAAAACACCGAAGGCGTATAACCGCGCGTCGCCGGCGGTTCGCCGACGGCCAGGCCGATCTCGCGCTGCGCCATCGCAAAACGCGTCACCGAATCCATCATCAGCAACACATTCTGGCCGGTGTCGCGGAAATATTCCGCGATGGACATGGCGAGGAAGGCGCCCTTGACGCGGTTCAACGCGGATTCGTTGGAGGTTGCGACAATGATGACGGATTTTTTGCGGCCCGCCTCGTCGAGGTCGCGTTCGAGGAATTCGCGCACTTCCCGACCGCGCTCGCCGATCAGCGCGATGACATTCACATCCGCCTCGGCCTGGGAAGCCATCATGCCGAGCAGGGTGGATTTGCCGACGCCGCTGCCGGCGAAAATTCCCAGACGCTGGCCGCGTCCGAGCGGCGTGAACGTGTCGAGGGCCTTGATGCCGGTCTGGAAAACCTGGTTGATGCGCTGCCGCTTGAGCGGATGCGGCGGGCGGAGATTCAGGCCGACGTGCTGCTCGGTGACAATCGGGCCGAGGCCGTCCAGTGGCGCACCCAGTCCGTCAATGACGCGCCCTTTGAGCGCGTTGCCCACGGCCACGCGCACGGGCGAGCCGGTGGCGATGACTTCGCTGCCGGGATGAATGCCGCGGACTTCACCCAGCGGCATCAGCAACAAATGATGGTTTCGGAAGCCGACGACTTCCGCGAGCGTGTCCCCGTCGTTGCGGCCGGAGCGGATGATGCACACCTCGCCCACGGCGGCGAGCGGGCCCTCGGATTCAACCACCAGGCCGATGAGTTGCACGACGCGCCCGGCCGTCTCCGTCACCCGCGTGTCGCGCACGCGTTTGAGGGCGGTCTCCAATTGGGTGACGGTTGTGGTGGTCATGCGGGGAAATTCCAGGTTCCAACCTCCAAATTCCAACGGGACACCGAGCAGCAAATTTCAAGACGGGTTGCGCCCGGAGCTTGCGACTTGGAGCTTGGAGTTTGGAATTTTTTTGGCTTCATGCGGTCAATGCTTGTCGTAGCTGCGCCATTTTTGTTTCGCGCCGGGCGTCGATGAGGCCGAAGCGGGTCTGGACGAGACAGCCGCCGCGGGTGACGTCGGCGGAACTGACAAATCGCAGCGGGCCGGCGTCCGGGATGCCCTTGAGGATCGGGGAACTGTTTTTGCGCAGCAGGGCGAGATCGTCGGGATGGAGCTGGATGACGATCTCCGCCGTTTCCTCGACCTGATGCAGCGCTTCGCGGATCACAGCCTCCACCAGCTCGGGAGAAACCGGCAGGCCGGCGACAATTTTCTCGGCGGACGCCAGCGCCAGTTTCACCAGCGCCGTCTGGGCCTCGAGCACCACCTGCGGCAGGGCATTGCGGAGGGTTTCCAAAACCCCGCGTTGAAGCTCCGACATCTCGTTGCGCTGCTGCATGAGCTGTTCGCCCAGCGAGCGTTCGCCATCGTGCTGGCCGCGTTCGTAAGCGGCCGCCTCGCGCTCCTGCACCAGCGCCTGCCATTCCTGCGCCGGGGCCTGCGTGAGCAGGCGCGCGTCGCGGAGCGGGCGGCGGAACGGAATTGTGTCAGACCATTTCACTTCCAGAATCTCCATCGCCCAGGTCGATTTCACCCTCGGCTTCAAGTTTTCTCACGGCGTCAATGATGCGGAACTGCGCGGCCTCGACTTCCTTGAGCTTCACCGCGCCCAGATTGGCCATTTCCTCGTTCACCGTTTCGGCGGCGCGGCGGGAAATGTTGCCGAGCATCAGTTTCTTGAGCGGGTCGCTCGCTTTCTTGAGCGCGTAGGTCAGGTCCTTCATGTCGGTCTCGCGGAGGATGCGCTGGATGTGCGCGGGCTGGAGGCGGATCAGATCCTCGAAGGTGAACATCTTTTTGCGGATGGCCTGGCACAGCTCGGCGTTGCGGCCCTCGATCAGTTCGAGCAGCGTGCGGCTGACGGTCTTGTCCATCGCGTTGAGGATGTCGGCCGCCGGGGTGACGCCGCCGGTCTGGCTGAGGGCGCGGGTCTGTTTGACGCCGAGCTTGGCGTTGAAAACCTCG
>JANPGB010000037.1:0-13420 GCA_031423695.1 Verrucomicrobiota bacterium | reverse complement strand
CTTCATCTGCGAAGGCCAGTCCGCCGCCGGCTCGATCACGAGCTGTCGCGACGTGAACAACCAGGCCGTGTTCGTCCTGAAAGGCAAGCCGCTCAACGTCTGGGACCTCAAGCGCGACGTGGTCTATAAGAACGACGAGATGTACAACCTGATGCAAGCGCTGAACATCGAGGACAACTTCGACGGCCTGCGTTACGACAAGGTCATCCTCGCCACCGATGCCGACGTGGACGGATTGCACATCCGCAATCTGATGATCACCTATTTCTTCCGTTTCTTCGACCAGCTCGTCCACGACGGGCATCTCTATGTGCTGGAGACGCCGCTGTTCCGCGTGCGCAACAAGGAGAAGACGATTTACTGCTACTCGGAAGCCGAGCGCGACGCGGCAATCAAGACGCTGGGCGGCAAACCGGAGATCACGCGCTTCAAAGGGCTGGGCGAAATTTCCCCGGCGGAGTTCAAGCAATTCATCGGAAAAGAAATGCGCCTGAACAAAGTCGAGCACGCGACCAAGACCGAGGCCTCGGGCATCCTGACATTCTACATGGGCAAGAACACGCCCGAGCGGAAAGATTACATCAGGGAGAATCTCGTCGTGCCGGTGGAGGATTAAGCAAAACGAGAATTGTTTTTCGGAGCGAATGCATTAGAATCACGCCATGAAAACAACGGCTCTGACCGTGCAATTGCCGGAAGACGACGCGCAATTCCTGGAAGCCTACGCCAAGGAACACGCCGTCAGCGTCGCTGAATTGTTCGCCCGCTACGCCCAACGATTGCAAAACGCGCCACGTGCTCCCCACCCGGAGAATCTTAAATTCACCGGCACCGTGCCGCCGGAGGTGGATGCGCGCACGGAACATCGCCAGCATCTTCAGGACAAGCACCAATGAAAGTCACGGTGGACTTGAACGTCCTGCTGGATGTGGCGCAGCATCGCCTTCCTCACTACCATGCTTCCGAGGAAATCCTGCATCGCGCCCGCTTGGGTGAATTTACCGCCGTGCTTCCTGGCCACGCCCTGACCACGCTTCATTACATCGTCGAAAAGTACGCCGGTACGGACATGGCAAACCAGACGGTTGATGGATTCCTGTCCGACTTTACGGTTCACCCGGTGGACAAGGCAAATTTCCAGCGCGCCCGCCAACTGCCGTTGAAAGATTTTGAAGATGCCGTCGTGGCCATCGTGGCGGAAGCGACCGGGAGTGAATACATCGTCACCCGGAACGTGCCGGATTTTTTGGGAGCTTTGGTGCCCGCCATCACGCCGGTTGAGTTTTTGGAACACCTCGCCTCCATCGAAGCCGGGTAGCCGGTGTGATAGAATTTAGATTCCGAGCCTCCCGCGCCGAGTCCGGCCAGATCTTCAACTTCTACCTAGGCAAGAACACGCCCGAGCGTCAAGATTACATCATGGAGAATCTCGTGGTACCGGTGGAGGATTAAACGGAAGCCGGGCCGGTGAGCCTGTTTTTTAATCAGCCGTTTTTCACCAAGTGGCCGAGCACTTTGACGCACAGCTCGGTGGGCAGGATTGGCTTTGCAATAAGGTCGGTGCCGCCGCTGAGCATGGAGCGCGCGCGGGTTTTGAAATCGGCCTGGCTGGTGACGAAAATCACGGGCGTCTTGTGGTGCAGCGGCAGGCCGCGGATTTGATCGCACAGCGAGATGCCATCCAAGCCTGGCATGTTCACGTCGAGCAGCACGAGATTCCAGGCGTTTTGCTGGAGCTGTTTGAGACCGTCAAAGGGGTCGGTGACGCTGACGGCAGCTAGTTTGGCGCGACCCAAGGCCAGGACGACGGCCTTGCTGGAAACGGCGTCGTCATCCACCAGCAGAATCTTCATGGGCGCTTGGGCGTCCGTGTCGGCGGGCTGGTTCTGTTGAAGCCGCTCGCCCAGTAGCGCGACGGTCGCCGCGATGGTGTTACGGATGGAATCGGTAATGGCGGCGGGCTTGTCTTCCAGCTCAAAGAGCAGGGCTTTGAGCGCATTGCACAACTGGGCGAGCCGATGCCGCCCGCCCATGCCCAGGCTCTGGGCGACGAAGCCAATCTTGCGGCGCAAATCGGCGAGCTTGCGGACTTCGAGCGGCGACTGTTCGGCATCGAGAAACTCCTGGCAGATCAGGCGCACGCTCTTGAGGATGGCCGGTGATTGGTCTGAAAAGTCCTTGCGCGGGCGCGAATCGGAATCTGATGCGTCCGAAGCGGGCGATGGCTTTGGAGCCGCATCCGCGGATGCGGGGGCAGGCACCGGCGTTTGGGGCGCATGCCCAAGGGGGGCATCCTCACGGTTGGAGGCGGCGAGATGCGCGGCGAGGGCGTCGGCGCTCAGGAACACGTGCGGCGGATTGTCCAGCGTGTTGTGGACAATATTGACGAGTTGAGTCGGCGTGACCGAGGCTTTGACGAGCGCCTCCTGCACGCCGATGTTGGCCACCTGTTCGATGAGGTTGCTAAGAAAGGAATTCGAGAAGACAATGATGCGGATGTCTTTCAGCGCGGGCGACTGGCGCATGAATTTCAGGACGTCCACGCCGGTCAGCTTGGGCATGAGCAAATCCAGTACGACGAGGTCGGGGGTAAATTCCCGCAGGCGTTGCACGGCAGCAAGACCATCCTGGGCGACCACCACCTCAAAACCCGCCGATGCCAGCTTTTCACTGTAAAGCTTGGCGATCAGGACATCGTCTTCAACATACAATATCTTTTTCATGCTGGATTTCCCCGTGACCTGTCCGCGTGAAATAAATCCCGGATGAAATCTGGCAGAGACTGGTCAGGGATGGAAGTCAAAATTGTGAGTGACGCAATCCCGCCATTGAGTCTTGGCTGGGCCCGGGCCAAACCGCGGGGCGGGCCGGACTCAGGGATTCGCCGGTTGCTTGCGGAGTTCGGTCTTGAGGATTTTGCCGGCGGCGTTGCGCGGGAGGGCGGTCAGCAAAACGATCCGCTTCGGCACTTTATAATCGGCCAGTTTACTGCGGATAAATTTGAGGAGGGTCTCCGTATCCAGCCGCGCGCCTTCGTTCGCGACCACAAACGCCACGGGGATTTCACCTCGCCGCGCGTCGGGCTGGCCGATGACCGCCACTTCTTTCACGTCGGGGAAGTGATGGATGACTTCCTCGATCTCGCGCGGATAGACGTTGTTGCCGTTGACCAGGAGCATGTCCTTCTTCCGGTCGGTGATGTAATAGTAGCCGTCCAGGTCGCGATATCCGATGTCGCCGGTGAGCAGCCAGCCGTGGCGGAAGGCCCTGGCGGTTTCGTCCGGTTGGTTGAAGTAGCCGAGCATCACGTTGCCGCCGCGCACGCAGATTTCCCCGACCTCGTCCGGACCAAGCAGGCTGCCGGTCTCGTCCTGCACGCTGACGTGCACGTTGGGAATCGGCAGTCCCACGGACCCGGCTTTGCAAGTGCCGTCCAGCGGATTGAATGTCACCACCGGGCTGGCTTCGCTCAGACCGAAGCCTTCGATGAGGGGAATGCCGAATTTTTTTTCAAACGCCTGCAACACCTGCATCGGCAGCGGCGCGGAGCCGCTGATGCAGAAGCGCAGTGGCAGCGGGACGGGGACATCCGCCTGGACGAGGTGGCGGTAAAACGGCGGAATGGCCGGCAGCACGGTGGCGCGGCGGGCAAAGATTTCCTGGAGCGCATTGCGCGGTGGATGCAGCGACTTGACGAGCACGATGGACGCGCCCACGAGGAGCGGGAGCAGGATGCCCACGGTGACCATGTAGCTGTGGAACAGCGGCAGCAGCACGGCGAAGCGATCCTCCGCGAGGGTGTGCAGGCAGAGGCGGCAACTTTCGACGTTGTGCAGGAGGTTGTTGTGCGAGAGTATGGCGCCTTTGGGGCGTCCGGTCGTGCCCGAGGTGTAGATCAAAACCGCGAGGTCGGATGCGAGCCGACGGGGTGTGTGGAGGGTTTCCGTCTCAAAGTTTACTCCGGCGGGCGGCAGGGGAAAGGTGGCCAGCGCGAGTTCCGCGGTGAGGTGTTTGAGCCCGGGGCGCGCCAGTTGGAGCGCCGGGAACAACGCGGCCAGTTCCGCATCTGTGATGAGCACGTCGATGCCCGCGTCGCGCAGGATGAAACTGACTTCGTCCGGTTTAAGAAAATTATTGATTGGCACCGCAACGGCACCGGCCTGCAAAATGCCGAACAGCGACGTGATAAACTCGGGGCAGTTCTTCAGCCACAAGCCCACGCGGTCGCCAGGTTTGACCCCGAACTTCTGGCGCAGCACCTTGGCGATGAAGCAGCACTGGCTCGAGAGTTCCGCGTAAGCATAGGTGCGCTCGCCCCAATAGAGGGCGATTTTTTCCGCGTTTTGCAGCGCCGATTCGGCAAATTTCGTAGCCAGGTTCATCGCGTGAAAATTACGCAAAAGGATCGGTGGTCACAAGCCGAAGACGCTGGCGGATGGCGGCCGAAATTTATTTGGACACCACTTCCAAGGTCACCGTCGCCAAACCGCTTTGAACCATCTGCAATTCTTCGGCCGCCGCGAGCGACACATCAATCACCCGGCCCGCGACGAATGGCCCGCGATCATTGATGCGTACCAGGACGGCGCGGCGGTTGACGGTGTTGGTCACCCGGACCATCGTGCCGAACTTCAGCCGGGGGTGCGCCGCGGTGAGTTCGTGCATGTTGAAGCGCTCCCCGCTAGCGGTCGGCCGGCCGTGGTAGGGGTCCGCGTAATAGGAGGCGAGGCCCGATTCAGTCGTCGCAGCGGCAGGCCGGACGGCCGGTTCGGCGGCGGAGGCATGGGCCAGGCACCCGACCAATACCAGCACGCAGGCGGTTTGCGGGAGAGAAAATAAATTTATCATGTGCGTATCTTCAAGGCGGACGCGGGTCGGCCGGTTCATTCTCAGCAAGCTTTGCACCAGCCAGGAGCGCGCCTTGAGCGTGGGGGGATGGAATTCCAAGTGGCTAAGAATCCCACAAACACGTGTTGAAATGTGGCAGCACCGGAACCTCAATTTTGGACTCGCCATGCGGCTTCCACGGGCGTAATTTTTTCGCGCATGAAAAATTTCAGTCGTTTCACACTGGCGCTGCTGGGGTTCGCCGGCATCCTCGTCGCGGCTCAAGCGTTCGCCGAGCAACCGGCACCGGTCACCACGCCGCCGATTCAGGTGCCTCCCCCGGCGCTTCCGCCGCCGAGCCTGCCGGGACTGGATGGGTTGATCACCTGGGATGCGGAGTGAAAAGAAGTAACCGTCCCGAACGGCACACCACAGGCGCAATTTACTTTTAACCTCACCAATATTTCCAAGGAAACCATCACCATCACCACCGTTGCAACTTCCTGTGGCTGCACCGTGGCGAAATTGCCCGAACAGCCGTGGAAGCTCGCGCCGGGAACGAACGGCCAGATCAGCGCGACGATGAACTTGGCGGGTAAATCCGGCACCAGTGTGAAAACGCTTACCGTCAACAGTGACAAGGGACCGAAACTGCTGTTTGTTCAGGCCACAATTTTACCGCCGTCGGCCACCCCGGTGGTGATGACCGCCATGGACAGGGAAGCCAATCAGAAACTGGCCATCGCGGATCGGCAAGGAGTGTTCAAGGCGGATTGCGCGAGTTGCCACGCTGCCCCGGCCAAGGACAAGTTGGGCCAGCCGCTGTACGCCGCCGTGTGCGGCATCTGCCACGAGGCGGAACATCGCGCTACGATGGTGACCGATCTGCATAACCTGCCGTACCAAACCACTCCCGAGATTTGGCGCAATTGGATCACCCACGGAAAACCCGGCAGTCTGATGCCCGCGTTCGCCTTGGCCGAAGGAGGTATTCTCACGGACGAACAAATCAGTTCGTTGGTCAGTTATCTGGTTGCCGCGATTCCTTCCAAGCCAAGCGCCGCCTTGTCGCCCAAAGCTTCAGCGGCACATTAAGCGTCTTCTTGGGTCCGGAGTTCCGCCCGCCGGCAACTCCCTGCTTCCCCCGAAACGTGGTAGAACCGTTGGCCCGCTGCATCGAGCGCTTGAAGTCTGGTGTTTGCTTGGGCCGGAGGCAGTAGATTTTTGTGCATCCTTATGAGAAGGACAAACGGCATGGACGCCGTCGTACTTCAGGACACTGCTTCGCGGGCGGCAAACCGAGGCACCCAGCAACCCATCTCCAGACGGAAAGTTTCCGGTGAATCCAAGGCAGCGGGGATGCGGCTTATGGAATGAATTCTGGATGCCTGTTGATCGCCAGACTTTTTAAGCCATTGAGGTTTCATCTTCTCCCACCTATGTTTATCCAAGTGAATCGCCTGACCAAACAGGAACAGTTGGTGCTTTGCATAGTCATCGGACTGCTGTTGACCGGCTGGGCGGTGAAGGCGTATCGCACCGCGCACCCGTCGGTTGATTCCGGCCGGCAGTCAAAACTGATTAAATAGCCATGCACGAAGCCTCATTCGAAGAAGCCCTCGGACAAATTCTGGCCAAGGATCCGCGTTTTCACCGCGATGCCTATTTCTTTGTGCGCGAGGCGCTGGATCACACGCAAAAATCCATCGTCAAGGAGAACAAGGGGCAGATGCGACATGTCAGCGGCCAGGAACTGCTCGTCGGCATCCGTGAATTCGCGCTCGCCCAGTTCGGTCCCATGGCCATCACCGTGTTTGAGGAGTGGGGTGTCCGCCGCAGCCATGATTTTGGCGACATCGTTTTCAACATGGTCGAAACCGGCTGGCTCGCGAAGACAGACAAGGACACCCGCGAAGATTTCCAGGACGGCTACGATTTCATAGAGGCGTTTCGCAAACCGTTCCTGCCGTCTACAAAGTTAAAGGCTGAGGCCAAGCCCGTCGCGGGTTGATTTCCCTTTTCGTCAAGGGCGGGAGGGTGCAGCCGTAGAATTAGATTTGGGACGAATTCGATCTGGCACCAGCCGGTTTCCAACTCACGGCAGGGCATCCTTCTCCAGCGACACATCCACGAATAAATCCGCCGCGATCTTTTCCAGTGTTTTCAGCAGCTCCGAGAGATTGCAGGATTCGGGAATGTTCAACGTGGCGCGGGCCTTGAACAGGGTCTCGCCGGACATTGCTGCACTGACGCATTCCGTGTGCAGCTCTTCCACGTTGATGCCAAAAGTGGCCAGCGCGTGGGAGATGTCGCGGATGATCCCCGGCCTGTCCTGCCCGACGATTTCCAGTACGCTCAACGGTCTTCGTACCGGGCCGGGCGCGGCGGCATCCGCGTGGACCACGATCCGCAGCCCGTCCGCCTCAAGTTTCTTGAGCGCCAAGAGGAGTGCGGGCTCCTGGCTTTGGGGAACTTCTGCGCGGAGGATTCCGGCGAACTGTCCCCCGAGGCGCGACATCCGGCTCTCGATCCAGTTGCCTCCGTGCTGGGCCACAAGGCTTGCCACGGAATCCACCAAACCGGGCCGGTCTTGGCCGATGATTGTCATCACAAGTGAGTGTTGCATAAATTCTTCAGCGCCCTGATTTCGTACGCCCTGCGCGGCCGCATGGCAAGCCAATCTTGCCTTCTGCTCCCGCAAGGGGTGCAGCTTTCGAGGGAGAGTGGCAGCGATTATCTGACTTCCGTAGCCAATGGTGCGGGTGAGTTCTTGCCGCTTTTACGATGGGGTCCAATGATCCGTGTTCAGGATTTGGTCCGCTTCAAAGCTTGTGGGGTGTGAATATGTTGCGAATAACTCCGAGGTTGTTGTGAATAAGTTTAACCCGGTAGGAGTTGATTTTCTGCGTCGAAATAGCCGAGCATTGCAATTTGTGGCCCCAGATGGGCCTGACGTTATGAAAACGAGCAGCAGAAAACCATTGGCGGTGCTGGGAATTTTGACCGGAATGATGGCCTTGCTTGCCGTGCTTGTCGTCGCTTGGACGGGGCGCGCCTCCCCGCAGGAGCGTGCTGGCGAAAAAGCGCCGCCGGCCGGCGATCCGGTGATGCCTGAGGTTTACAACTCAACGGCCAAGTTGGCTGGCAACGAAATGAACCCGGCTTCCGTTCCCGCTTGCATCGCTGGAACGACCGCCTTTGTTTCACCTTCTCCGGGCCACATCAATCTGCTGGATCGTCGCCGGCAGTTTGCGCTTGGCATGATTGAAACGGGAAATCGGGATGGTGAAGTCGGCCGGGCCGGCGAGGTTAGCCGCTATCAAATCATGCCCTCCGTGTGGAAGCACTATAGCGATTCCATCGGTTATCGTGATCCCGAAGTTTCGCTGGCCGTCGCCCAGCTACACTGGGCTGCGCTCTGCAGTGCTTTCAAGCAGCAGGCGCATCGCGACCCGGACGACTTCGACATGTATGTCCTCTGGAACACGCGTTATGGGTATTACGCGAGCAAAGGCTTCCGCCCCGCCCGATTGAATCCGGTGGTTCGCGACCGAGCCCAGCGTTTCGTGAACCTGCTCGCCCGGGGCGACCTGTAATCCTAGAGCGAATGACTGTTCAACCACACTCGGACGATCCCAAGCGCGGGGCAGAAAAGGGCGAGCTTGGGGAAAGCCAGACTCCAATCATCGCGGCCCAGCCACCGAAGACCGAGCTTTCCCGAGCCAGCGAGCCAGTGCCGGCCAAGCAAATGTCCGCCGAGGAGCAGATGGCGCATTTTGAAAAGGACCTCAAGGAAAACGACTGGGGACATCAGCCCTGTTGAGCGGTGTTGCGGCCGGCGAGGATTGATGCTGAGGGTCGGGTGCGGGTTTGTCAGCCTTGCCGTTTTTGGAGTGCCAGCAGGGTGCGTTCAAAAACTTCTTCCGAAGAACCTTCCGCATTGATGGAAATTAGAATTCCCTTTTTCCGGTAGAAAACAACCAGCGGCCCGGAAGTCCTCCGATATGCTTTCAATCTGACCCGGATGCATTCGGGATAGTCATCTTCCCGTTGAACCAGACGGGTGCCGCACCGGTCGCAGCAATCAGATTTTTTTGGCGGATGGGTGGCAATGTGAAACACCGCCTGGCAGGCGGGGCAGGTGCGACGTCCGCCGAGCCGCAGGAGGAGGGTTTGGACAGGCAGTTCGTAATTGAGGACCGTGTCCAACCGGACATCCTGACTGGTCATCAGTTTGTCCAACGCCTCAGCCTGCGCGGCGGTGCGCGGAAAACCATCCAGGACATAGCCGCCCTTGCAGCGCAGGCAGCGTGAGCGTTCGACGATCAGGTTTAGAATGATTTCATCCGGCACCAGTTCACCAACCCGCATGTGTTCCAACGCAAAAATCATGGTCGGGGTCCGGCCGCACTCCGAGCCTTTCTTGGCGTCGCGGAACACATCGCCGGTGGAGAGGTGGCACAGGCCAAAGCGGCTGGCGAGCAAATCGGCCTGGGTGCCTTTCCCAACCCCGGGTGCCCCCAGCAATACCATTCGGCGCGGGTGATGCGGGCCATCGGGGGCGATGTCGCAATGAACCTCACCGCCTTTTAGCCAGGCGGCCCGGTCGGGTCTGGCAGTGTTGTATGCCATAATTCAATCGAGCAATCCAAGGGCAATGCCAACCTGATCGATGTCCGGCAGGACGTTGGGCTTTCCCCGGGTGCTTGAAACACTCTTCCCCTTGGAGGATTTCGACCACACCAGGATTGGCAGGTGTTCAACTTTTATTGCGCTTGAAAAATGGGCCGGGCCGTTTGAAATTCCCCGGGCGCTCACCCAATGCGTGGACAGCCACCGGCGTTTCATTGTAAGTTCCTACCGAATTTATGGCGATTGCTGACCTTCGCAGAGAGTACAAATTGACCGGCTTGCGCCGAGATGACTTGGACGCTGATCCGCTGGCGCAGTTCCGGCGTTGGTTTGATCAGGCGGCGGCGGTGCGCCCGAGTGGCCGGGTGCGAAGGTTTTTTATCGGCTTTTATAAATCGATGCTCCAAATCGTCGGCATCGAGCCAATGGAGGTGAACGCGATGACACTAACCACCGTGGACCTGCAGGGAAAGCCCTCGGCCCGCATAGTCCTGCTTAAGGGGGTGGACGGGCGCGGATTTATTTTTTTCACCAATTACGAAAGCCGCAAAGGCCGCGAACTGGCGGGGAATCCCAACGCCGCGCTGGTTTTTTACTGGGCGAGCCAGGAGCGGCAGGTGTGCGTGGCCGGGGTGGTGAGCAAGCTGTCCCGGGAGGAGTCTGAAGCGTATTTCAAGTCACGCCCGCGCGGCAGCCAGCTCGCCGCTTGGACTTCCCATCAGAGCGATGTCGTGGTGGACCGTGCCGCGCTGGAGGCGCGCTGGCAGGAATTGTCCGCGCAGTACTCAGGCAAAGAAATACCGATGCCACCGTATTGGGGCGGCTACGTGCTGACGCCGGAGCGGGTCGAATTCTGGCAGGGCCGACCGAGCCGGTTGCACGACCGGTTTTGCTATTCGCGGCAGCCGGTCGGGGGCTGGCGGCTGCAACGATTGTGGCCGTAACCAAGGCCGTTGCTCCGGCCCGGGTGGAAGGGTGTCCCGATTTTGGCGCGCTGCTCCCAAGATTAGTTAAACAATTTTCCCTTGATGTTTTTCAAAGCAGGTTGAACTTGAAGCCCGGCGCAGATGAATAGTCGGAGGGGAGCCAGTGGAAAAAGTCGGTTGAGCGGATCAGTTATGAACAAGCGCGACAGCAAAATGAGCGGAATGGAAGAGCGCCCGACGGGTTCAGTGCTGGTGCTGTATGAAAGCCCGTCGGCTCGTGAGCGGGCAGTCAGTTTTTATGAACCGCTGGGTGGCCAGTCCGATGCGGCCCCAAGGCCCATGGTTAAATGGTATTCCTTCGACCACCTTTCCGTTCCACAAAAGACGGAAGAAGTCGTGCGGGCTGCTGTGTGCGCGGATCTGCTAGCTTTCGTCGCGAGCTCGGTGGGTGATTTCCCCGCAGAAATCAAATCCTGGACGGAACGGTGGCTGGTCCGGCGCGGCGATCGGGAAGGTGTGTTGGTGGGCTTGTTCTTGGCGGAGGGGGGTCTTCCGTTGGGGAGCCCCTGTCTCAAGGAACTCTATCTTCGTCAGTTGGCGCACCGGGCGGGCATGGACTATCTTTCGCACTTCCCCGGTCAAATCATGAGGCCCATTCCCGATTCACTCGATTCCTTCAGCGAGCGCGCGGGCCGGATTTCTCCGGTGCTGGATGAAATCTTGCACACCCATTTCGTGCCGCCCAGCCTGCCGCTCAAATAGCGTGGCGGATCCAGCCCCAGATTTCGTCTCCACTTTTCAGGGCAAACCGCATGTCCAACTTTACTAGTTTGAGCGGATGAAATCGTCCGCATCCATGACAGTGCTGTCATCAAATCGGCGATTCGGACCGGCGGAACGAATCAGGACACCTGCATCGGAAAAGTAAATGCGCAGCGCGGTTCCCCACGGATCCACAAACTCACCCTTCTCATTGACCTGATTCTTGTTCCCCACGATGACGATGATGTTCTTGGCGTTGCCGCCCATCAGCGCTTTGGCGACCTCCAGGTTGCCGCCAATGGGATAAGTGCCAACGCGTTCCTTGTATTTTTGCAGGGCGCTGAAAAGGTTCTCAACATCGTCGTTGAACTTTGCAGTCTTGGCATTGACCCGCATGGTGTTCCAGGCGCGGCTGGCCCAGCCCACCCCCAGGATGATTGTGACAATTCCCAGCACGATCATTATCTTTTTCATGCCTGAGCTTAAGCACGTCCAATACCAACGGTCGGTCGGTCTTTTCCGCCGGTGAAGGTGTTTCTGCTTGAGGCCGCTCGGCTCCTCTGTTTCGCTGATGTCTCGAACATCATGAGTCGCTCGCCAACCATTCCAGTCGTCCCCGCGGGAAAAGCCGTGATCGGTGCCGAAAAAACCGTGCACCGGTTTTTTTTCGCGCTGTTTCTGGCCGCCTTCGCGCTCGTGTGGCTGCACCTCTTGCAGGTGCTGGCGTGGCCCGGAAACTCGGACTGGCCGATGGCGTTGCTGGTGGTGACGGCCGTGATCACCACGATGCTCTCGCTGTCTCGACAGTTGCCGGGACAGAATGTTCTGCTCGCCGCCAGCATCATTGCCGCGATCGCGGGAACCGCGCAGGCTCTTGGGGCGATTACCGGAATTCCTTTCGGGCCGTACCTGTATACGGACACGGCGGGACCGAAATTATTTCGCGTGCTGCCGTGGTCCATTCCAGTCTTATGGATCATCGTCATACTCAATGCCCGGGGCGTGGCGCGGCTCATTCTGCGGCCCTGGCGCAAAAGCCGGCTCTATGGTTTCCGGCTGATCGGGGTGACGGCGGTGTTGGCGCTGGTGTTTGACTTTGGATTGGAACCTTTCGCCACGCTGGTCAACCACTGCTGGCTGTGGCAGCCCACCAAGCTGGCGCTGCTTTGGCACGGCACGCCGCCCACCAACTTTCTCGGCTGGCTGATGACCGCGCTGCTCGTTCTAGCCTTTGCCACCCCGGTGATGATCAACAAGAGCCACCAAAAATTTCCATCCGACTATCATCCGCTGATCATTTGGTTGCTCCTGAGCCTGCTGTTCGCAACGGGCGTGGCAGCTCACCAACTGTGGCTGGCGACGGGGTTCCTCGTGCTTGCGGGCCTGATCACCACCGTCATGGCCGTTCGCGGTGCTCGGTGGTAAGGACTTAAAATCCGCGCAGATCGGTGCTGGAACGCTTCTGCAAGCCTGGCGCCGGCGTGCGTTTCAAAACGAGATATTCAATGCCGAGCTTCTGGCAATACTCGCGCTTGCCGCCTTTGTCGCCGTCCTCGTTCACCGCGTAAATGTCCGGCTTGATTTTTTTTATTTCCGGATCGGCATCCAGCCAGCCATCACCGCTGGAGATCAGCGACTGCGTCACATATTTGATCGAGCTGACCACATAGCGGCGCTCGGCCTGCGGAATGAGCGGATGGCCTTCACCCTTGAGCAGGCGGATGTTGGCGTCATGGCCGACGATGACGTAGAGATCGCCGTGCGCGCTGACCTCCTCGCAGAACCGCACATGCCCGGAGTGAAACCAATCGTAGCAGCCGGTGACAACAACTTTCTTGCGACCGGAGTTGGGGGTGGATGCGGGAACAAATTCAGGAAACCCTCGCAGGTCTTCGCCGTGGAGGACGCGATATTCCCAGCCGTGCTTTTGGCAATAGGCCTGTCGGGTCGGGTTCGTCGGGTTTTCCAAATCTACCCAGGCATCGGGGCGAAAAGTTTCCGGGAGCGAAGGCTCGTCCGGGTTCACGGAACCGTCGGCCGGAATGGCGCGGCGGACGGAGCGGACGGCGTTGAGAAAGTAGAGCCGCTCAGCCTGCGGAAATTTTGGCGCACTGCCTGTGAGTTTTTGGATCGTTTCATCCGGCCACAACAGGACGGTCACTTCACCGAGCTTCGCGGCTTCTTCGAGAAATCGCAGGTGACGCGAGCGGATGTCATCGAATGCGCCGGAGACGATGATTTGTTTGATGGGTTGGTCAGGCATGGGGGCTGGT
>JANPGB010000036.1:0-2970 GCA_031423695.1 Verrucomicrobiota bacterium | reverse complement strand
ATAAAAGCACGTCTCGATCACCGCAGTGTCTTTGACTTCCTTGCCTCAGTCGAACCACGTCCGCTTGTTCCCAAATTTGTAAGTCTCGAACAGAAAAGCCTTGGTCGGCTCATAGGTCGCACGCATGGATTCAAGGTCGCCGGTCTGCAGATAATAAAACCAAAGCCCGTAGTCGCCGAGAAATTCCAGATGTTGGCCCGGATAAAACTTCGGCTCCAGTTTCCGGAGCACCAGTTCCTTGGCCAGTTGGTGCGCCTTCGCGTCGAAGACGTAAAAGCATTGGTTCAACTCCGGCGTGCCGTCGCCCCAGAACCCGACGCGCTCGCGGTCGGGACAATCATAAAAATGATCCCGCATGCAGAGATAAGCGGTCCGGGCTGCTTTTTTCCAAAGGACATTGTAGTCGTTGTCGTTGCACTCAAATGAACCGGCAAACGTCGTGTCGTATCCGGTTTCGCGATACTTCACGGCTTTCACGGTGACGCCGGCGGGGATGGTGTAAATCGCGCCCTCTCCGCTGATCCAATTCGTTGCCTCGTATTTCTGAGTGCCGGCTTTCGTGGTGCAGGTTTCGGTTGGAGTAAGAAAAAGCACCAAGGGATTGCTGGAGTTGAAACGGATCTCCTGGCCGGCTTCACCCTCAACTTCGATCCACGGCTGGAAATGACAGTTGTACGGCATCGTGCAAACAAGCTTCCAACTCGCGCGCTCGGCATGGGGCAGATCTTTCGAGACCCGAACGTAATTCTTCAGTCCGTAATCCATGATCGCCGCAGTGGCTCTGCCGGGAAAAAGCGCGACCAGCGCGAGCAGTGTTACCAATGCGGCTTGTTTCATCGCGCCGGAATCTGGTTCAACGTGTAGTAGGCAACATCGTGCAACAACGGTGCGCCGGTGCGATCTCGCAAACCCGGGAGATGCAACTCGTGGACATGACCGCGAACGAGTTTATCCACCACGAGGCGAACGCCGAGGCCATCCGGGCTGACCGTGGCGGAAATGATTCGCTGTTCAGCGTGCTCAATCTCAGGGCCGCCGTAAGCTTCGTAGTAATGATGCGTGAAGGTCTCAAGCGTGTAGCTCTCCGCATCACCAGCCGTCGCGGCGTCCACCGGCGATGTGAAATGCAACTCGAAGCCATCGGGTTTCACGCGCATCGTCTGGATTTCAAACGGCATCTTGCCGGTCCAATCCACGCGTTGCAGCGCCTTCTCCGCCAGACCGCGCACGGGCCAGCCGCGTTTGCTTCCACCCACGAAAATTTGTCCGCGCTCAGTGAGCGTGCCGCCAATCAGTCCGGTGGCAAATCCCTGCCGAAATGGAAAACATGCTCCCTGGTAAACACCGTTTACTTTTTCCATGTCGGCGCGCATGACGATGCTCAACGTGTAATCCGCGACGAAGAATTGTCCCGCGAACGGCCCGAACTTTCCGCCCGAAACATCAAGCATGATGGCCGACGCGCTCTGGCCCATTTTTTTGTAGGGAAACACCACGGCGGGCATCACCAATTGCGGTATGCGCTCGACATCGAATTCGCGGCGACCATTGTCACCGCCGGTTGGTTCTGCGGGGCGCGGTCCCATGTTCGGTGCAAGGCCATACCAGATATTGCCGACAGGATGCCCCATGAAAGCGCCGGGTCGCAAGGGTTTCAATGAACAGAAGCTGTTCCACGGACCTTGATTCTCAGTGTAGAAAGCGTCTCCGGCCGCGTTGAATGCAATGCCGCCGGGACTGCGTATCCCGCTGCACATCGCCTCCCAGCGACCATCGGGAAAATGACGCAGCGCCCAGCCGCGAAATTTCCGGTCGGAGGAGTAACTGCCCGTGAGGCAATGCACCGTCCAGATCGCGCCGTCGCGGTCGAAGGTCGAGCCGAACGTGAACTCGTGTTCGCCGCCCCACGCCCACGCGTCGCTCACCGTCTCAAAGTGATCGGCGCGGCCATCACCGTCGGTGTCGCGGAGGCGTGCGAGTTCGGCTTGTTGGGTGGCGTAAAGCACGTCGTCCCGCCAAGCGAGGCCGAAAACTTCCGTCAGACCGGTGGCAAACAGTTTCCACTTTGGTGCGGGCGGAGTCGCGTCCGCGCTGGTGGCGAAATAAATTTCTCCGCGTCGCGTCCCGACCACGAGTCGTCCGTCCGGCAACGCCAGCATACTGCCCGCCTCCATCACCGAGTCACTCGGCAGCGGCACGTCGGTGATGGTGTAATAATTGGTTTCGTTTTCGTTTATGGGCACGTCGGCGAGGTCATCGGTGCTGAGATTTTGCTGCAAATCCGCCGGCGTCACGCCGCGCCGATACCCGCCAAAGTCGCTTTTGCGCGGAGCATAAGTGCCGACCAACGTCACGTCCGACTTCGCGGAAATTTTATCTTCCAATCCAACGCACCAATAGCAGGCGTTGACGAACATCCGGCGGAAGGCCTCCTCTTTGAAATCGTCGCCATAGCCCATCGTGGTCGTGAAGATGCGCGCCGCTTTGCCTGCGCTGCCGGTGAACGTTTTAATCCAGGCCACGGGAACGGGGGGTTTGTTCGTGTCGGGCTGGTCATCGGGATTCAAACCAACCAGTGGTTGCCCCAGAATGAGCGGACGGCTGTCGCCTTCGAGCGCGGTGACCTGGTAGGCGTGCGACAATCCCCAGATGCGATCAATGCCGCGCAGGATGGGATGGTCTTTCATCTCCGGCACGATCAGGCCGCGGGTGCTTTCGCTGTGATAACCGCCGTAGTGATCAATCCACGTTTCGCCCAGAACCTGCCGACCGAAGCCGCCCTTGAAATCAGGGTGCGGCCCGCGTCAGCCTCACTCGGAGAATTTCTCTTTTTGAAATTTGTCGTAATCGAATGCGTGCGTGGCCGTGCGGATGCCGATGACCGGCCGCCCGGAGTTCACGTAGTCCACAAACTTCGCCATCTGCGCTTCCGGCAAATGCCTGAACCGCGTGAAGACCACCATCAGGTCG
>JANPGB010000035.1:0-1700 GCA_031423695.1 Verrucomicrobiota bacterium | reverse complement strand
TTTGCCGGACAACGCGATGAAGGCTTTTATGTCAACGTCGAAGGCGTATTCGATACGCTCAATCTGCCGGTGACGGAAACCGGCGGCATTGATTCTACAGCGGGTTTCAATGTGAATACGTTGGCGATTGAAGTGCCAGTGGCATCGCTCACACGCGGCGGCACAGTGCCAGCTACCTCAACAGCCAATAACGCGGTGGTTGGGGTCTGGGCGACTGCCTCCAGGGCGGTTACACGCACCTTCAATTTTAACAACCAAAATCTCACCGTTCCTTCGCAACGACAGGTGTCTCGCCTGGGCAGTCCGCTGGTCAATGAACTGGTGATTCCGCTCGGAAAAAAAGATTCCTTCAATGCTTCTGAGCCAAAAGATGATGCGCAATTTGCTCCCTTCGTCGTGGACCCGCAGCTTGCGAAGCTGCTCAATGCGGTGTTCGGGTTGCCGGTGCCGCCCGCGCCCCGCAATGATTTGGTAGCGGTCTTCGCCACGGGCATTCCGGCAGGTGCCGTGCCCGGTGCGCCGAATTACACGACGTTCCTTTCGGATGGCAGTCCGCACGAAATGATTCGTTTGAATGTGGCCATTCCGCCCACCGCAGCGGGCAGCCGAAATCGTTTGGGCTTGCTCGGTGGCGATATTGCCGGGTTCCCGAATGGGCGCCGGGTTGGTGACGATGTAGTAGACATCGAACTCCGTGCCGTCGCAGGCGGCACCCCCTTCACGCCACAATTCAATGTTGCTCCGAATAATGTGCTCGGCGACGGAGTGCCACAGAACGATGTGCCCTATCTGGATCGTTTTCCGTATCTCGGTACGCCGCATCCAGGCAACGACGGCGGCAAGAGCATCCCGCACGTCCACCATAAGCAAAATTAAACGGCTTGCCCGAAGCGAACCGCGAGAGGAGCAATCAATTCTGCTCGCGGTTCGCTCCGGGAAGGCCACTGACACTAGATTTCAGCACCACACAATGGAGATAACGATATGAAAAATTCGTGGGGAAGATTTTGGTTGGGTACGCTCAACCTCGGAGTTGCCTTGTTCTTTGTCGCGCTACAGGCACAAGCGGCTCCGATTACATTTACGGCCAACACCACCGGCACTTTCAATCAAGGGACGTGTGTTACCTGTTCGGTAGATAACAACGTAGTTCCGACGATTACCGCCTCCGGCGGCGGCGGACTCTCGGCGATTGGCTTTATCAGCAATACAGGAATCAGCAACACACCGCAATTTTCCGTGTCACTCGATACTGGCCAGTCCATGCAGGTAACGCTGGGAACGTTAACAGCGGCCTCCACGGTGGGACTGGGGACGGGGCCGAGCTTTACCGGCTCGACCTTCGCACTGAATGTCAGCTTTCTCGCTCCCGTTGGAACAACACCAGGGCCGGGCGTCTTTACGACGACGCTGACCGGGCAACTGACACAAACTTCCGCTGGTGTGCAACTGCAATTCAACGGAGCACCGCTGTCCTTTACGCAGGGCGGTCAGACCTTCACCTTAACGTTGCAACCGAATTCGATTGTGCTCAATACGCTAAGCAATGTTGCGCTGACGGCGACGCTGAGTTTAGGGGGCGCGGCACCGGTTCATTCACCGACCACGCTGCTGCTGCTCGGAACTGGCCTGGCAACGCTGAGCGGGATAATTAAACGACGCAAGAAGCGTGTAGCCTAAGATGTTTTTTTGGTTGTTAT
>JANPGB010000034.1:0-13656 GCA_031423695.1 Verrucomicrobiota bacterium | reverse complement strand
GGGAACTTGCAAAAACCCATACTTATCCTGACTAATAACTTCCAAAGGATGAGAGTAGGTGGTATAACTTTCCGGCATGAAAGCGGCTAGCTCATATATCCAGCCTGTCGCCCCCGGATTCTTTGACGGCCACCACCGCCTGGAACTAATCCAAAGCTTGGGCGACCCGCTCACCGCCTTGAACGCCGTGATGGACTGGACGATCTTTACCCCCGTGCTGGCCCGGATTCCGCGCGCCGAACCGAAAGCCCCGGGTGGCCGCCCCGCTTATCCGCCACTCACTATGTTCAAAATCCTCGTGCTCCAATCGCTCTATGGCTTGAGCGACGAACAGGCGCAGTTCCAAACCCTCGACCGCCGCAGTTTTCAACATTTTCTCGGCCTGACCGAAGCCGACCCGGTGCCGGATCAGAACACGATCCGTGAGTTCCGCGAGAAGCTCACGCGCGCCGAACTCTTCAGCGAACTTTTCGCCGCCTTCCATGCGCGGCTGACCCAGCAAGGTTTCCTCACCCGAAAAGGCCAGATCATCGACGCGTCGTTTGTCGAAGTGCCCCGGCAACGCAACCGGCGCGAGGACAACGCCGCGATCAAGCACGGCACCGTGCCCGCCGGCTGGGAGAACGACCCAAAACGCTTGGCCCACAAGGACGTGGACGCCCGGTGGACGAAGAAAAATCAACAGACCTACTACGGTTACAAAGATCCTGTGGTGGCGGATTTGGAGAGCAAACTCATCGTGCGCGCCGAAGTGACGGCGGCGAACGAACATGACAGCCAAGCCCTCGACCTGCTGACGGCGGCCGGCGATCCGCCCACTTGGGCGGACAGCGCGTATGCGGGTGCCCCGTGCCAGGCGATTTTTGCCGCCAAAGGGATTGTGGCCCACGTTTGCGAAAAAGGCGTGCGCGGGCAGGCCCTGACCAAGAAACAAAAGCGGGCGAACCGGGCGAAGTCCCGGCAGCGGGCGCGAGTGGAGCATAGCTTCGGCTTCACGACCGGGAGCATGGGGGCGATGTTCCAACGGGTGATCGGGTTGGCGAGAAACCGGGCGGGAATGATCATGACGAACCTAGTCTATAATCTGGCGCGCACCGAACAGATCATCCGGCTGAAACTCCTGGGCCGAAAGACGCCGCAACTCGTATAAGTCGGCTCCAAGACAAAGTGACCAACCAACTAACTCGCATCCACGCCGACTTATCGAGTTAGCCCTGACCAAAAGATGACTTGTAAAAATGACTGGCCATGATTCTAGTCCGAAAACTGAAAAACCGGGTTTTTGGAAGTCCCCTTTAACCAATCCATTGGCACAAACGCGCCGGTAAATGCCGGCGTGAAGTTGATACGCGCAACTGCAGTCATGCGAATTGAGCAGCACCAGTTCCACGTTCCATTCGTCGAGTGTTTGCATCTGCTCGTCCCGGCGGAAACGGATCAGGTGTTTCTGATACCCGCGTCTGCCCTCCTTGCGGCTGCGCTGCTCCTCCGCCTCGACCGGCACCCAGTTCTGCTCGCGCAGGCCAGTCACAATCTGGCTGGTCGGCACGAAGGTGTATTTATGACTCACGCCGGCCATCGGCCACGAAGCAAAAATGCTCGGTTCCTGTCGGCGCAACGTGTCTTCGTCCAAGGCGGTCGCCTTGAAGTTTTTGGTGTCATGCAGGTTCAAGATTGTCTTTCCAATGCCGCCGCCGGGTTTGAACCGGTGTGCGCTGATTTGAATTTTTCTCCGACCGGGCGTCAAGCGGCACCGTTTTAAGTCCGGCCGGAGAAATTCTCCTTGCGAGGCGCTGTCCCACAGTGGAACAACGTTCAAGGAAAAGTGAGATTGGAAAAAGCACTGCCCCTCACGGACAACGTGCATGAAATTCTGAAGCCACCTTTCTTCTACCCGATACGATCAATGCCTCAAACACCGTCACAAAGTCAACTGACGGCAAACAATCAGGAACGTATATTCAGCCAGCTTTGTTCAAGGGGCTGAAATTCCTGGAGATTTTGGAAAGTAAAATTTCGCCCAACCCATTCCCGCAAACGTGAACCGGTGTTAGAATCTCGCGAATCGGAGGCACTCATGGAATCCTTGGAACACGCGAACAACACCGAACTGCTCACCACCCTGGCGGGGAAACAGGCTGCGGAAAGTTTGATGCAACATTACGGCGGGCTGACCAATCTGGCTCAAGCGTCGTTCAACGAACTTCAGTTGACCAAAGGCATTGGCAAATCAAAGGCGGCGGCCATCAAGTCGGCATTCCTGCTCGCACAACGGATGTCGCGAGAGTCCTATGCGACCGCACCCCTGCTCGACACGCCAGAAAGCATCGCGAATTTGTTGCGCGAACAAAACCGTGTTTACACGGTGGAGAATTTTCAAGTGGTATTTTTGAACACGCGTAAGCGGTTCATCGGCGTCGAAACCATCTCGCAAGGGACGCTGGATACCATCTTGGTGAGTCCGTCGGTTGTATTTTACCCGGCGATCTGCCGTAAAGCTGCTGCCATCGCATTGGTTCACAACCACCCATCAGGAATTCCAGATCCCAGCGAAGCCGACATTCGCATTACCCGCGATCTGATCCGCGCCGGGCAGTTGCTCAAGATTGAGGTCGTGGATCATGTTATCCTAGGCCGGCGTACGGACGAACGGCCCAAGGATTATTATTCGTTGCGCGAGGGTGGGTTCTTTTATTCCGCGTGAACAGAGCCGATTGGATGCTTCGGAAATTTTAAGGTTGAGGATTGCGGCTTGGCACACGCACCAATTTGCCGTCCGCTTCGATCCGCACCAACTCGCGCACCAACGGCCGAGCCAGCCAGGCCAGGACTCCAGGCGCATAGGGAGTCAGGGTTTCAAATCGGTTATCCGCAGCCGCCAGAATAGCAACCGGTATAGGCAAGGCGGAAAGGTTTTGTTGAAATTGGATGTTTTGGTCCACGGTGAGGAAGGCGTCGAATTGCTGGCTGGCCTGCGCCAGCAGTTTGCCATTGGTCAAACCGGACCAACTCATCTCGTAAGCCGTGCGCACCTCGTGGCCTGTGAGCAGACGGGCGAAGCGACGCGGAACACAGTGATCAAGCAGAACCTTCACCGTTTCTGAACCTCATCCAGCAGATGCTGTCCCGCCACCTCCAGCACCGAGCGGGCCTGCTCCCGCGTCACGCCGGGAAAATCGTCCAGAAACATTTCCAAGGAATCGCCGGCGGTCAAATGGTCGAACAGACTTTTGACTGGCACGCGCGTGCCGCGAAAGACGGGTGCGCCACCCAACCGGGCGGGGTCTTTGTCCACACTCTCGGCAAACCGCCGGGCGGCGGCTTGTGCATCCTGTTCCAAGGTCAATGCCATGCCCACATCATAACCGAACTTGGCCGCCACGACAACTCCCCCTTGAATGCACCACCCTTATTGCGATTCACGTCCGTCCACGATATAAACATGCTCAATTCTCAACGGCAGTAAAAACCCGCAGCGGCTTGCGATAATGCCGGATGGCGTTCCACGGAATCAGTTCCAGCCCGGCCGTTTTACGAAGCCGGTTCACGGCCCGCAATAGGATGCGAAATTGGTCGCGGACCGGGGCAAATGGCTCGAAGGGCAGCGCCCGCAACTCCCGGCACAATTCCTCCACCGTCCGTGGCACGGCGATGTGTTTGAACCGTGCGAGCAGTTCGCGAAACACCCCGCGTTGAATCCGCACCGAGACGTGCAGCGAGCGGTCTAGTCGCGAGCGCCCGACGCCAATGGCATAACCGTGGAAACGCAGCGGTTGTTTGCGGATGTTGCGGATTTGATTCCGTTCGGCGGCAAAGAACGGATGGTCACCATGAGTCGCGATGATGACGTAGAACCGCCCGTGGCGGAGATATTGCACGTTGGCCAATCCCCCCTTCCGGCGGCGCGCTCTGGCCCACTTGGAAATATCAATTCCGTATTGCCCGATGATTTTGGCATCGGTCTTTGCCGGATCTTTACCTTCGGGAATGGTTCCCGTCACGTAAAAGTAATAACCCCGCGCGACGTAATTCACGGCAAGCTGCTGGACGAATCCGGCGACTGACGTCGCCACACACTGGTAAGGCATAACTTCACCTCCAAACAGTGTTATGGCGTCAACGCAGTCAGATGTGACTTAGCTGCCGAAGCTGATCAAACAACTGGCGGAGTTTAGGACCGATGAAGTTTTAGGGCCGGTGACCCGGGCCGCGTTGAATCTGGCGCGCACGATGGCGTTGCAACGCTGCCTGAATCAATTCCTCATCCACCCGCGCGTTGGTCTTGGTCTGGCGCAACGACTGGACTGCTTTTGGAAAATCCACCAACCCACGCGCTGCCGCTGCCTCCAGCAAACCGATGGTGCCGGTGACTTGCAATTCGCAACGCATTGCTTCGGAGCGTCCCTTCCGATCGTCCATCAGGATTACGACTGCGTGAATTTCGCAGGCAAGGGAAATCGCTTCGCGTTCCCCCCTCATCCACGTTCAGGGTTTGGTCGAGCACGTTCGGCTTTTGAATTTTTATCCATGCAGGCAAAGATTTTGCCCACGCCCGAATCGGCGTCGGTGTGTGCGGATGCTGCAATTCCTGGAAAACGGTCGGCGGGATGAGCACCTCACCGAACAGCGAACGCAGAATCTCCACGGATTCGCAGAGGACGAGGTAATGCAACGGTGAAGTATCGGAAACAACGGCGCTCACTTACGGCTCAATATTGCATCCAGCGTGGCCCGGTCAGCCTCAAGGTCGTTGAGAGAATAATTGAGCGGCACTTTCTGTTCGGCCAGAAAACGTTCGGCCTGCCAGTAATCCAAGCCCAACATCTCCCCCACCTGTCGATGCGTCAATCGACCGGCACGATATTCCTGGATGGCCGTGTCTTCCATGACCCGCCGCGAACGAAGATCCGCCGTCTCGCCAAAGGAGCGGGCGACGTGATCGGGCAGTTTGATGGTGACTTCAACCATAATAATTTGGCCCGCCGTTCGGGCGAACCATGCCAAGACCATACCACAATCCCGGGGTCTTGAGCAAACACAACCGGCAGAACCCCAGGGAATGTTGTGGTGGGGAATTGTTTCGCTTGCGCCGGCACAAATCCCGAAAGCACAAATCCTTTTTGCTCACCGCCCATGGCTTCGGACACTGCATTTGCGGGCACGCCGGTTTACCCTAGTTGAGATTTCATGAAAGCTGAATCATCGCAACCGCGCACGGGGTTCCGACCAGGTTGAGCGGACCAACTGAGCCCTGTGGATAATGATCTGCCGCCACCAAGGTTTCCTCTCATGGCGTTCTGCAGCCCGTTCGGCGCTGGATTGGTTTCGGAACGTCCGCCTTTGGAAGCCGCAGCGGGTATAAATACAGTTTTCATGGTCGGATTAAATGTTTTAATGACGTGATTTGTTGAAGTCGTTGTCATAACGACTCCACGGTTTGCGGCGAAATAAGGGAACCACAAAGACGACGAATAGAAGGAGGCCAACCGAGCCCCCGCCAATCCCAAGCGCACTCGCAAGAACCGGTGAGAATATGATGTGCATGGCGTGTCTTTCGTTTTCGCTGATAATCTGTTTACCGAGATGTTTCGAGGTAACGATATGCGCTCAGCCAAGTTTTCCCAATGGGGTGTAATCCTACCTCACAAAAAAATGTTCAACATCCGCAGCCTACGGAGTTGCGGCGAGCGGCGCGGATACGCAATAGCATGCCGAGAGCGATGGACTGGGGGGTGATGCGGTTGGGGAATGGATGCTGCGAAGCGCTGCCATGATTGACGAGCGGCAACTAGGAGCGGTTCGGCGAGCAGGTGTTAGGGCACAATCCCGAGGCGGTGCCTCGTTCGTGCCGGGCGAAGGTAGGGGGCATGAACCCAGTCTCTTGGATCAGATGCTGAATCCAGCCATGCCTCAGCGCCGCAATCATTGGTGGGGTAACACCCCATATCCCCGGACCGGGATCAGGCGCAACATATCTGGAGCAATCGTCGCCAAAGCGTCCGTAGTATCAGGCTGCGCTTGAGTTGCGCTCGCGCCGGAACTGAACGCTGTCTAGTCTGACCGGTTCCCGAGGTACGTGTCGGCTGTTGTTCAACCGGCTGAATTTCTACGGACGGGTCATGGTGGGGATCGCCAATAGAAGTCGGAAAACATGCAGACTCTGCCATTGCGCTTTCAACACTGGGTGGCTGGACACGTGCGTTCGCGGCCCGGCGCGGGCGAGCCGCCGTTGCGGGCCGAGTTATTCAGCGTCGAACAACTCGCGCGCCACGCCAAAGCGCTCTCCGCCAGTCACCAAGTGGTCACCCCGCAGGGTTCCAACACGCTGCTGGCCCGGTTGGGTCATAATGAGGACATCCTCCGGACCTTCAATCGCGCGACGCTTACCGTGGACAAAACCCGGCGCATCACTCCCGCCGCCGAGTGGTTGCTCGACAACTTCTATTTGATTGAAGAGCAAATTCAACTCGCCCGCCGGCATCTGCCCCACGGCTACAGCCGGGAACTGCCCCGGCTCCTGAACGGTTCTTCCGCCGGATTGCCGCGCGTATATGACATCGTGCTCGAATTGATTTCGCACGTGGATGCGCAGGTTGATGCCAGCCCGCTCACCGCCTTCATCGCCGCCTACCAAACCGTCGGCCCCTTGAAACTCGGCGAACTGTGGGCCATCCCCATCATGCTGCGCCTGGGGCTGATTGAAAATCTCCAGCGCGTCGCCACCCGCCTGAACCTCGCCCGGGACGATCGCGACCTCGCCGATTTGTGGGTGGATCGTTTGCAGGACATGGCGGAAAAAAATCCGTCCCACCTCGTCATCGTGGTGGCGGACATGGCCAAGGCCGACCTGCCCATCTCCAGTTCCTTCGTGGCGGAATTTTGCCAGCGCCTGTCGCGCCACAGCCCCGTGCTGCATCTCGCGCGCGGCTGGCTCGAACAACGGCTCGTGGAACGCGGGTTGTCCATCGAACACCTCGTTCAGCTGGAGAGCCAGACTCAGGCCGCCGACCAGGTCTCCGTGAGCCACAGCATCGCCAGTCTGCGCTTCTTGAGCGCGATGGACTGGAAGGAATTTGTGGAGAACCTGAGCCTGGTCGAGGCGAAATTGCGCGCCGACCCGGCTGATGTTTATGGCAAAATGGATTTTGCGACCCGCGACCGCTATCGCCATGCCGTCGAATTTTTCGCCCGTCACAGTCAACTGCCGGAAGCGGACGTTGCGCAGCGCGCCATTCAACTGGCCGCCGATAGCGCCCGGCAAAAAGGGCGCGAAGACCGGACCGCCCACGTGGGATTTTACTTAATTGACAAAGGCCGGCCGCTGCTGAGCCGCGCACTGAAAGTGCGCTGGCCCTGGACTTCGGTCAAGGAGCGCTGCATTCACAGATTTCCGCTGACGTTTTATACGGGCGGAATCGGGATGATCACCCTGCTCGCCACGTCCGGGTTCCTGCAGCAGGCGCTGAAGTTCGAAGTGCCGGGCTGGAAACTTGTTTTCTTCACTTTTATTTTTCTCGTTTGTGCCAGCCAGCTTGCCGTCGCGGTGATGAACTGGCTCTGCACGCTGCTGTTGAAACCCTGCCCGCTCCCGCGCATGGATTTTTCCGCCGGCATCGCGCCGGAATGCCGCACCATGGTCGTCGTGCCGACGATGCTCACGAGCCTGGAAGGCGTAGATCACCTGATCGAGACGCTCGAGATTCATCAGCTCGCCAACCGGGACCGGCACCTGCACTTCGCCCTGCTCACGGATTTCCGCGATGCCCCGGAAGAAACTCTGTCGGGCGATGAACCGCTCCTGATGCGGGCGCGGGCGGGAGTGGAGATGTTGAACCGGAAGTATCCAGCCGCTCTCAACTCGCCCCGCTTCTTTTTGTTCCACCGGCCGCGCCGCTGGAACGCCGGCGAAGGCTTGTGGATGGGTTACGAACGCAAACGCGGAAAGCTCACCGAGTTCAACGCCCTGCTTCGCGGCGGCTCGCGCGAATGTTTTTCCGAAATCGTCGGCGAGACCGCGATTCTTCCCTCCATCAAATATGTCATCACGCTCGACACCGACACGCAACTGCCGCGCGAAGCCGCCCGTCAACTGGTCGGCACCATGGCGCATCCGTTGAACCGTCCGGTGTTCGATGCCGTGCGTGGCCTTGTCAACGAAGGCTATGGCATCCTGCAGCCGCGCGTCGGCGTGAGCCTGCCTAGCGCCCGGCGTTCGTGGTTTGTCCGGCTGTTCGCCGGTGACGCGGGTATCGACCCTTACACGCGCGAAGTGTCGGATGTGTACCAAGATGTTTTTCAGGAAGGCTCGTTCATCGGCAAGGGGATTTACGATGTGGACGCCTTCGAACGCGCCATGCACGGACGTTTTCCGGAGAATTCCGTGTTGAGCCACGATTTGCTGGAGGCGTGCCACGCCCGCTCCGCCCTCGTCAGCGATGTGGAATTTTACGAGGAACATCCGTCCCGCTACAACGTGGACATTGACCGGCGGCACCGCTGGATTCGCGGCGACTGGCAGATCACTCAATGGCTCCTGCCGCGCGTTCCCGGCTCGGACGCGCGGCGCATCGCCAACCCGCTCTCCGGTTTGTCGCAGTGGAAAATTTTTGACAACCTGCGGCGCAGCTTCGTGCCCGTGGCGCTGATGCTGCTCCTGCTGGGCAACTGGCTGCTCGTGCCTGAACTCGGCAGCTTCGGTCCGCTGCTGGTCCTGATGATCATCACGCTGCCGGGTTTTTTGGCGACGCTGGTCAACGGGCTTCGCAAGCCGGCCGATTTGCCGTGGCGGATGCATCTGCGGATCGTGACCGGGACGGGCGGCCGGCAGTTGGGCCAGATATTTCTCACGCTGACATTTCTGCCCTACGACGCGTTCATCAGTCTGGACGCGATCGGGCGGACACTGCTGCGCCTGCTCGTGACGCGCAAACGACTCCTGGAATGGCAGACGTCGGGCGATTCCGAACGGGCTGCCCACGCCGGCCTCACCGGCTTTTACGCGACGATGTGGATTGCGCCGTTCGTGGCCCTGACAACTGGCTTCTTCCTCACCATCCAGCAACCGGACGAACTCGCGCTGGCACTCCCCATACTTTTTGCCTGGCTCCTCGCACCGTGGATTGCCTGGCGGATCAGCCAGCCCATTGAATTGCCCGCGCCGGATCTGTCTGCGGAACAACTGGCTTTCCTGCGCCATACGGCGCGCAAGACCTGGCACTTTTTTGAGACCTTTGTCACCGCCCAGGAAAACTGGCTGCCGCCGGATAATTTTCAGGAAGTTCCCGTCCCGGTGATCGCCACGCGGACCTCGCCCACGAACCTGGGCCTGGCGCTGCTCGCCAATCTGGCCGCCCGGGATTTCGGCTATCTGCCGGTGGGGGGGCTGATTCAACGCACGCAAGACACGTTCGCCACCCTGCAACGGCTCGAACGGTATCACGGACATTTCTACAATTGGTATGAAACGCGCACTCTCCAACCGCTCCTGCCACTTTATGTCTCCAGCGTGGACAGCGGCAACCTCGCGGGACATTTGCTCACGCTTGGCACCGGCTTGCGGGAAGTGGCGGATGAAAAAATTTATACACCGCAGGTGTTCGCCGGTCTGCGCGACACGGTGAAGGTGCTCCGCGATTTGACCGGAGAGAACGCCGCGCTCGCCAAGCTCGATGCCGAATTGGAGCAGGCGCCCTCCGGCCTGCGCGCGGCGTTTGCCTTGTTGGAAAACGCGACCAGGCAAACGAATGCGATTGCGACGACGCACGTGAACGGCGTTGAAGCACTCAACCGGTGGGCTCAAACACTAAAGCGGAATTGCGAGGCGCATTTGGCGGATCTGCTTTATCTCGCCCCGTGGCTGACTTCCCAATCCGCAATCAGTCAGAGCCTCCACACCTCGGCTGCTCCCAAGTCGGAGAAACCATTCGATCACGTCCCCACCTTGCGAGAACTTGCGAAGTTTGATCAATCGCCTGATCCGTTGTTTGACGAAGCCTTCGGTGGCGCTGATCTCGTGCGCTGCCTGCGGGAAGCCAGCGATCATGCCCGGCAGCGCCTGCTGATATTGGAAACTTTGGCCAAGCAAAGCGACGAACTGGCCGCGATGGATTTTAATTTTCTGTTCAACGAAGCGCGGGATCTGTTTTGCACCGGATACAACGTCACCGAACGCCGGTGCGACAACAGCTTCTATGATCTGCTGGCTTCGGAGGCGCGCTTATGCAGCTACGTCGCCATCGCTTTGGGGCAGGCGCCGCAGGACCACTGGTTCTCGCTGGGCCGCCTGCTCGTGGCTTCGCAAAGCGAAACGACCCTGGTTTCGTGGAGCGGCTCGATGTTCGAATATCTGATGCCGCTGCTGGTCATGCCCAACTTTGAAAACACCCTGCTCGATCACACCTGTCGGGCGGCAGTGCAGCAGCAGATCGAGTATGGAAAAATTCGCGGCGTGCCGTGGGGCGTTTCCGAATCGGGCTACAACCGGACCGACGTTCAAATGAACTACCAATACCGCGCTTTCGGCGTGCCGGGGCTCGGCTTGAAACGCGGTCTGGCCGATGACCTCGTGATCGCGCCTTACGCGACGGCGCTGGCGCTGATGGTGGCACCGGTTGCCGCGTGCGAAAATCTGCAGCGGCTCGCCCGCGAAGGACGCCTGGGCGCTTATGGTTTCTATGAAGCGGTGGATTACACCCCGGCACGCCTGCCGCCGGAAGACTCGAGCGCCACCATCCAGTCTTTCATGGCGCATCATCAAGGGATGAGCTTATTGGCACTGGTCAATCTGTTGCACGAGGACTCGATGCAACGGCGCTTCATGGCGTGTCCGTTGCTCAAGGCGGCGAACTTGCTGTTGCAGGAGCGCGTGCCCAAGACCGCCGCGAGCGTGCTCTCCGAAGATTTAAAACTGGAAGAATCGCGGACGTTCGCCGGCATCAGCGAAGCCGTCATGCGGGTTTTGACCAACCCCGCCTCGCCGGCACCGGAGGTTCATCTTTTGTCCAACGGACGGTATCACGTCGTCATCAGCAGCGCGGGCGGCGGTTATAGCCGCTGGCGCGAATTGGCGGTCACCCGCTGGCGCGAAGACGCCACGCGCGATTGCTGGGGAACATTTGTTTATCTGCGCGACGTGGCGACGGGAGATTTTTGGTCCACTGCGTATCAGCCCACGCTGCACGCGTCGAAAGGCTACGAGGCCATCTTCACGCAGGCGCGCGCGGAATTTCGGCAACGGCAAGCCGGCCTCGACATCCACACCGAGATCAGCGTGTCGCCGGAGGACGACGTGGAACTGCGGCGCATCACGCTCACCAATCGTTCCCCCGTCGCGCGCGAGATTGAATTGACCAGTTACGCGGAGGTGGTGCTCGCGCTGCCGGCGGCGGACGCGGCGCATCCCGCGTTCAGCAATTTGTTCGTGCAAACCGAATTCGCGCAAAAATCTTCCGCCATTCTGTGCACCCGGCGCGCCCGTTCCGCCGGTGAAACGCCGCCGTGGTTGCTGCATCTGATGGTGGGTCAGAACGTCCAACTGGGAAAAATCTCCTGCGAAACGGATCGCTCCCGATTTATCGGACGCGGTGGATCGCTCGCCAGCCCGGCCGCGATGCAGAACATTTCGCCTTTGTCCAATACGGTCGGTTCCGTGCTTGATCCCATCATCTCGCTGCGCCGCACGGTGACGTTGCCGCCGCATGGAACCGCCATCATAGACCTCGTGGTGGGCGTGACGGAAAGCCGCGAGACCGCGCTGGCGCAAGTGGAAAAATATCAGAGCGCACGCATGACCGACCGCGTGTTCGATCTGGCGTGGACGCACAGTCAGGTGACGCTGCATCTGCTCGACCTCACCGAGGCGGAGGCGCAAATTTGCGGCCGGCTCGCGAGTGCGTTGATCTACGCCGATCCCGCCCGCCGGGCCAGCCAGGGCGTGTTGCTCAACAACCGGCGCGGGCAAAACGGACTTTGGAGTTACGGCATTTCGGGTGACGCGCCCATCGTCCTGCTGCGCATCAGCGACGGGGCGAAGATCGAGATTGTCAAACAGTTGCTCCAGGCACATTCCTACTGGCGCATGAAGGGGCTGTCCGTTGAACTCGTCATTTTGAACGAAGACGTTTCCGTTTATCGCCAGTCCTTGCAAGACCAGATCACCAGCTTGATTTCTTCCGGCATTGAAGCGCAGATGCTGGACAAGCCGGGCGGCATTTTTGTCCGGCGCCTCGAACAGATTCCGAACGACGACCGGGTGCTGTTGCAAGCTGCGGCCCGCGTTGTCCTCGACGATGAGAAAGGGACACTGGCGGAACAACTCGAACATCGCAGCGTGTTGGAGCCGTCGGTCCCGGCCTTGCGAATCAGCCGCTCGCGCTTGAGCGAGCCGCCCGCTCCGCTCCCCGCTCGCGAATTGATTTTCCCGAACGGCCTGGGCGGGTTCACCCGCGACGGTCACGAATATGTTATCACGCTAAATCAAGGCTAGATGACGCTTGCGCCATGGGTGAACGTGCTGGCCAATCCTTATTTCGGCACGGTCATTTCGGAGAGCGGCGCGGGTTACACCTGGGTCGAGAACTCGCACGAATTTCGCCTCACGCCCTGGAGCAATGATCCGGTGCAGGACACCACGGGCGAAGTCTTTTACATTCGTGATGAACAGACCGGACATTTTTGGTCGCCCACACCGTTGCCCGCGCGCGGTGCGACTCCCTACGTCATCCGCCATGGCTTTGGCTACACCGTGTTCGAGCATACCGAGAACGGGATCGCCTCCGAGTTATGGGTCTATGTGGCGACGGATGCGCCGGTGAAATTTTCAGTTTTGAAATTACGCAACGTGTCCGGGCGACCGCGCCGTTTGTCCATCACGGGCTACTGGGAATGGGTGCTGGGCGACCTCCGCCAAAAATCCCTGCTCCATGTGCAAACGGAAGTGGACCTCAAGACCGGCGCTTTGCTGGCGCGCAATTATTACAACACAGAATTTTCGGAGCGCATCGCGTTCATTGATGTCAACGACGCGGCGCGCACTTTAACTGGCGATCGTAAAGAGTTCATTGGCCGGAACGGCAATCTCGCGGAGCCGGCCGCCCTGAGGCGCGCGCGCCTTTCCGGCAAAGTGGGTGCGGGGTTGGATCCGTGCGGCGCCGTGCAGGTCAGCTTCAACTTGACCGCTGGCCAGGAACGCGAAACCAGTTTTCGCCTGGGCGCGGGGCGCAGCGCGGCGGAAGTGCAAAATCTCATCCGCCGCTATCGCCGCGAGGACGCCAGCCGAGTGGCGCTCGAAGGCGTCTGGGATTATTGGAATCGCACCCTCGGCGCGGTCAATGTGGACACGCCCGATCCCGCCGTGAATGTGATGGCGAACGGCTGGCTGTTGTATCAGACGTTGAGTTGCCGGCTCTGGGGTCGCACCGGGTTTTATCAATCCGGTGGAGCGTACGGATTCCGCGACCAATTGCAGGATTCCTTGGCGCTGGTGCTTTCTGAACCGGCGCTCACGCGCGAACATCTGCTGCGCGCCGCGGCGCATCAATTTCGCGAAGGCGACGTGCAACATTGGTGGCATCCGCCGGCGGGTCGCGGCGTGCGCACGCATTTTTCCGACGACTATCTATGGTTGCCGTATGTGACCTATCGTTATGTGACCTCGGT
>JANPGB010000033.1:0-11850 GCA_031423695.1 Verrucomicrobiota bacterium | reverse complement strand
GAACCTCGATAACAACGTTCCGCCGTATCCGACCGTGCAGGCGATGAATGACTGGAACGACGGCGGCTATTGGATCACGCGCTTGAATCGTCCGCCCGACATCATCCTGATCCACCTCGGCACGAATGACATTGGCCGCGGACAGGACGGGACTGGGGGGGCGGCTGCGGCGGCAAACATGGATGCGCTGCTCACCCACCTATACGCTCTGGCACCCAACGCTCAAGTCATCCTGGCGAAAATTATTCCGATTAATTGGAACGGACTCAATCCAAATGCCCTTGCGTTCAACAGCCAATTGGCGGCAATGGTCGCCAACCACGCAGCCACGGGACAACACATTACCTTGCTGGATCAATACACGAACTTTGTGGACGATACCGGAGCGATCAAAGGATATCTGCTGGGAGATGGCGTTCACCCGACCCAGGCGGGCTATGACCTGATGGCCGACACCTGGTTTCACGGCATCCGTGCGCTGTTTCCGACGATTGTCGCGTCGAACCCGCCGCCGGCGGTCGTTGGCGCTGCGCCGGTGCAGAACTACAGCTTTGAAACAAATGTATTGGCTGACAATGGATCGTCCGGTGCCCTTGGCTGGATCACTTCGGCGCCGAACGGCGGCCTTTACAATCCCCAAGCCGACGCGTTCGCAACCGCTGCCGACAACACCGGCGGACTGCTTCCAGCGCCCGGACAGGGCCGGCAGCTCGCCTATATGATTAACCAGCCCGGTCAAATTGGCACCCTGCAACAGGTGCTGCCGGACGTTTATCTCGCGAATGACACCACCTACACGCTCTCAGTCGCCGTTGGCCGGCCGCTGAACAGCTATGCCTATTCGTCCAACATTTTCTCCGGCTACAAGGTTCAGTTGCTCGCCGGCGAAACCGTGATTGCATCGCAACAAGACTCCTTCCTTCCAATCCCCGGAACATTTCAGGACGCGACGGTCGTCTTCACGGCCAGCACGAACACCGTGTCAACGAACCTCATCGGCCAGGCGCTGATGCTGCGCCTGAGCACCGACCACAATGCGTCCGCCGCACCGGCCTCCACGTTCTTCGACAACGTGCGTCTCACCGTTGCACCCATTCCGGTGTTACTGTCCATCAGCCGCGAGGCGAGCAAGGTCGTGATCAGTTGGCTGGTCACAGGTTACACGCTCCAGCGCGCTGACGTGGTGACTGGGCCTTGGACAGACGTGTCAGGCGCAAGTAGTCCTCACACCAATTCCACGTCGGCGACCGCAATGTTTTACCGGCTGAAAAAGTGAAGTGAACCGGTCAGATGTCATGATCACAAACTTATTGGGGAAACTTTTGTTTCCACGCCCGGAATGGTGGCAACGCCAACACGAAGCCAGGAGTGATCATGGCGACGATATTGGTTGTCGCCAACGTCTTCGAGTTAATGGTCGTCTGGAAACTCGTTAGGTAGGTAACTGGTTTTCAAACTATGATAAAAATGATTCGTATCAGCACACTTTGCCCGCAGAGATTCTGGATTCTTGCGTTGGCACTTCTGTTTGCCGGTGGGCTGCCAGCAGGGGCGGCGCTGCGGGTGTGGTTCAAGGCGGATGGGATCACGGGCTTGACCAATGGGGCGGCGGTGACAACGTGGAACGACGCCAGTGGAAACGGTTTCAACGCCAGTTATGTCGGAACGGCGCCAACCTATGCCGCAAGCGCAATCAATGGCCAACCAACAGTCCGATTCAACGCGGCCAACAGCACCTGCATGGGTTTCAATCCACCCGTGCAGGACGATTTCACGATTCTGTGCGTGTTCCGCAGCAGCCAGGGTATTGGGACCGGCACGCAATTCTATCAGGGCACGGGATTAGTCAACGCTGAGGTGCCAGCGACCGTCAATGACTTGGGGACGAGTCTGAACGCCAACGGAAAGATCCTGGCCGGCACCGGCAACCCGGATGTGACGGTGGTTTCGAGCGGAGGTTACAACGACGGCGCGCCGCATTTGCTGACCTTTAAGCGCACACGCAACACGGGCGCGCTGTTGTTGTATGTGGACGGGGTGCTGGCGGGATCAGCCACGGGCGGAACCCAGGCATTGAACGCGCCGCCGCGCTGGACGTTGGGTGCGCAACAACCGCTCAATAACTTCCTCACCGGCGACATTGCCGAGGTCAAAATCTTCAATACCGCACTTACAATCACCGAACAGGCCGCAGAGGAAGCCGCTCTCAAATCCAAATACAATGTTCAGACTCGCGAACCGGCACATGTGGTCATTCCCACGCTCAACACCAACGAGGTGGTGGTGGCAGCGACGACGCCACAGGCATTTGGAGCCGTGGGTGACGGGGTGACTGATGACAGCGCGGCGTTTCAAAACGCGATGAACGCGGTGTATAATTCGGGCGGATCAGGTGGTGGCGTGGTGTATGTGCCGGCGGGTAATTACGCCTTTTATAACAATCTCAACATTCCGGCCGGGGTGACGCTGCATGGCGATTGGCAGGATTGGACGAAAGGCAGCAACGGGCTGGTGGGGACAACGTTCAAAGTTTATCACGGAGCTGGGCAGACCAATGGCACACCTTTCATCTTCCTCAATGGTTCGACCGCCTTGCGAGATGTGAACATCTGGTATCCTAACCAGAATGCGGCAGGCATCACGGGCTATCCCTTCACGATTGGACTATACGGGGATTGCGTGGTGCACAACGTGGTGCTGGTCAATTCGTATCAAGGAATTGCGGCTAACATAAACACCGGCTCGGGTGCCAAGTATATCTTGTCAACGGTGATTGGCACGCCGCTCTATCAAGGGTTAAACCTGGATTGCAGCGCAGACATCAGCCACACGGAAGACATCCGGTTTTCGCCGGACGTATGGTCGGCTTCAGGGTTGCCGAACGCGCCGGCGGCAGGCGGGCCGCACGCGGCGTGGATGCGGGCCAACGGTATCGGGATGTATTTGTGCCGAATAGATGGACTGGTATCTGTGGATACCTATATCAGCGGTTATAACATTGGGATTGCCGCCACCAGCAGCACGAATGGCATCCCGGGTGCGAGTTTTTATAACGGGTGCGTAAGCAATTGTGCGACGGCCGTGCTGGCGGACAAGTCGTCTGGGCAGGACGGCCTGCAATTTACACGGTTCACCTTGGACGGCGACATCGCCATCAACCGCACCAACACAAGCAGCGGCATATATTCAGCGTTGCAATGCGTCAATTGCACGATCATTGGGCGGACGGGCACGGCGGTGCATCTGACCGGAGGAGAGTGGAACGAGACGTGGATGCAGTTCCAGAACTGCACAATCTCCAACACTATGCAATTGGATCGCGGCACGTTCAACGTGGTGGACAGCACCTTGCTAGGCAGCACGCAGTGCGTGATGCTCGGCGGGAGTCCGTTCGTCGGCAAAGCGGCATTCACTGGCTGCACGTTTAGTCCGGCGACGAACATAGCGAACAACACCGGCAATACGAAAAATCTGATCATTGATCCCCGTCGGTCCATTTCCAATGCGTTGCCAATCGTCAACTGGACCAATGTGATCAAAGATTATTTGTCGCGCAAGCCGGCCCGGACAAATCTGTATGTGGTGACGGATGTGCCTTGGGGCGCGATTGGAAATGGTGTTACGGATGATACGACGGCGATTCAAAATGCGCTGGTGGCAGCGGGGACAAATGGCGGCGGGATTGTATATCTGCCCGCTGGAAAATATCATCTGACTAATACCTTAGACGTGCCGGGCGGAGTGGAACTGCGTGGGACGTATGAGATGCGACATCGGACCTGGCCTGCGGCGGATGGACATGCCAAGGGAACCGTGCTGCAGCCCTATGGCGGACAGGGAACGACTAATGGCCCCGTGGCGATTGCGTTGGAGGCCAACAGCGGATTGGTAGGGGTGACGATCAGCTACGAAACGCAAAACACCAATGTATACCTCTTTCCGCCAACCATCCAAGGGCGGGGTGGGAACGTGTATGCGGTGGGTGTGTGCTGCCCAAATCCCTATATCTATGTGGATTTTGACACCTTTACCTGCACCAATCACTTCATCTACATGGTGGATGGCTGGGCGTTGAAGACAGGTTTTTACATTGGTAATGGATCGTCGGGATCCGTCATTGATTGTCAGGCGAACTGGACGTATTGGTGGGACAACTATGATTCACAAAGCGTCTTGATCAACGGGCGGAGTGTAGTGTTGGATTTTGCAGAGCATAATCTGGAGATGTATGTGCTGGGCGACTGCAGGGAGTTAATGATCAAGAATTTTGTGATTCCGGGCCATCGGTTTATTCATTACATCTCGGAGAATGGCAAAGGGCCAAATACGACCGGTATTACGACCATGTGTGACCAGGTTGGACAGGGCTTTGTGTTTGACGCCGCCGCCGCCTGCACCAATACGGTAGTCAACACGACGATGGCCATTTTTGCTGATTATGCTGATTTGGGCAGCAATACGGTCGCAGTGATTAGCACAACCAACTTTCAAGGGACGGCGCGGTTTTTCAATTCAACGCTGTTTGCCGGTCCCATCTGGGATTTCATCGTGAATGGTGGGGACGTGGGATTGGACTCGGTGCACATGCTGGATCATGCTTTTAAGGGGAGCCTTGTTAACGGTGGAGTGTTTCATCTGGTCAACAATGGTGCCTACATTGCCTACAATGGCGCGAGTAATTTTCCGCCATACAATGTGACCTTCGGTGCGGGCGCGGGTGTGGCCGGCAGGACAAATGAATTCATTGGTTGCTATGCTTTCAATGGCTGCACTTTCGACAATCCAAATGTAAATAATCCCGTGACATTTTGGGGAAACTACAGCCTGACCTCGGGGTCAGGTAATGGATCATTGCAGGCTATTACCATCACGCTGCCCATGACGAGTCTATCCCGGGGCATGTCCCGGCAGGCAACCGTCACCGCCGACTACCAGTATGCCAATGGCGTGGATGTGACGACGGGTTCCGGGGTGGTTTACACCTCGAGCGCCAGCAACGTGGTGACGGTCACAACCAATGGCCTAGTGCAGGCGGTGGGAACAGGGTCCGCGACTGTGAAGGCCACCTTGCAGGGTCATACCAGTAGCCAGAACATCACTGTTACTGGCGCGGTCCTGGCGCATCGCTGGAGCTTCAACGACGGCACGGATTCCGTTGGCGGCGCCAATGCCACCTTGGTCGGCCTGGCCTCCTATTCCGGGGGCCAGTTGCAGATCCCAGGTGGCTCCGCGCGCCTCAATGGCGCGACGGCCAACATTACCAACACGCTCGCCGCGAATCCAAGTCTGACCATCGAGGGCTGGTTCACCATGAATGCGCTGCAAAACTGGTCGAAAGTCTGGATGTTCGGCAACCCGAACGGAGGCGCGCAGCCCGGCCTCGCTTACATTGATTTCACTCCGCGCCGTGGTGACGGAACCAGTGTCCCGAGCATTTCCTTCGACACGGCCCAGTTCGGAGCGGAAGTGAACACTTCAGGCGGCAGTAATCCCGCCGTCATGTCTGTCAGCGTTGAATACTATGTTGCCGCAGTCTACGACACTGGCAGCAACATTATGTATCTCTACATCAACGGCGCCTTGGCCGATTCGGCGTCCATGAACGGCGGAAATATCACCCAGTTGCAGGCCACTGAAGCGTGGTTCGGCGCGGCCGTGTATTGGCCGGACAACAACTTGAACGGCTCGATCAACGAGCTGCGCATTTGGAATGGTCCGCTGACCCCGGCGCAAATCACGACCGATTATCAACTCGGGCCGAACGTGCCCCCCCGGCCCAGTCTCCAGGTAGCTGCGAACGCGGGTGCCGTCCTGATTTCGTGGCCGGCGACATTCCCCGGCTTTACCCTGCAATCGTCGCCGGTCGTGGGAGCGGGTGCCGTGTGGAATCCGGTTTCCACGCCGTCCGTTCTTGCTGGTGGATTTTATACGGTGACGCTGCCGACAACGAACACGGCTGGTTTCTTCCGCCTCGCGCAATGAAAAAGGGAACCAAGGTGAACGATGATCATCACATTGTCCGCCGGTATTGCCAACACCCAACTGGATGGCATGTCAGTGGTGGTCAGCCCGATCATCCCTGCGAGTCTGGCCGCGACATTTTCGATTGGTAATATTTTCATTATATGAACTCCCGACGATGGCTGACCGCGTCCGTTATGCTGCTGATGGCTCACGCTTGTATCGCCGCCACCCAGTTTAGCCGGGACTTCGCAGCGTTGGAGGGTTTCGTGAGGCCTGTCGAGCAACCGTTCCGCGAGGAAGTCTGCCTCAACGGAAGCTGGCAATTTCAACCCGTGCCCGTCCCCGCTGGGTTCGAGCGCAACTGCGGCATCGCGCCGGAGTTGCCACCGCCCGGCAATGGTTGGGAAGCCACTCCAATCCGCATTCCGTCGCCGTGGAACGTAAACACTTATGGCGCTGGTCGGGATGTCGGTGCGGGCACGCCGCATCCCTATTGGCCCGATTCGGTCTGTTTTCCCAGCTACCCGGCGGTGTGGGATGGCGTTCAAATGGGCTGGCTGCGCCGGAGTTTTCGCGCACCCGATAATTGGCAGGGCAAGCGCGTCGTGCTGCGCTTCGAAGCGGTGGCCGGCGCATGCCAGGTGCTGGTGAATGGCCAACTGGCCGGGGAACACTTTGACAACTTTCTGCCGTTCGAACTGGACGTCACCGCGCTGATCCGGCGCGGCGCGGACAACGAACTGCTCGTCGGCGTGCGTCATCCCTGGCTCTTCGACAAGACCAACCCGCGTCACCCGCACGAACGCGCCACCTACGCCGACGGCTCGAACCTCGACGGCATTGTGGGCATCTGGCAGGACGTCTATCTGCTCGGCGTTCCGGCGGTGCGTGCAAAGGATGTCTTCGTGCAGCCGTGGGTGGATCAGGATGAGTTGCGGGTGGAAACCACGCTCCGCAACGACACTGATCAGCCGCAGGAGGTGGCACTCGCGGGCGATATCCGTCCTTGGATCAACGAAGCTGGCCGGGACGTGCCGAGCGCGCCGGAGCCGAAAGGGCAGCTCGTCAAAACTGTCTTTGGCGTGCCGGGGCAAACCATCCTTTTGCCTGCGAACAGCGACACCACCGTCACGCTCAAGGCAAAAGTCGGAGCGCGCCTTAAACTGTGGTCGCCCGATTCGCCCAACCTCTACGGGCTTGTGTTGACCATCCGTCGCAACGGCCAGGTGGAGGACACGCGCTATCAACGATTCGGCTGGCGACAGTTTCGAATTCAAGGTGGCGACCTGTTGCTCAACGGCCGGAAGTTTCAGGTGGTCGCGGACATTCTGCATCCGTTCGGCGTCGCCATGCATTCGCGTCGTCACGCCTATGCGTGGTATCGGATGATCAAGGATGTCGGTGGCAACGGCGTCCGGCTGCACGCGCAGCCTTGGCCGGCTTATTATCAGGATCTCGCCGACGAAATGGGCCTCGTGGTGCTGGCGGAGACGGGCTTGTTCGGCAGCTCGCTGAAACTCAATTTCTCCGAGCCAGTCTCGTGGCGGCGGTTCGCGGAGCATTACGACGCGATGGTTCGGCGTGATCGCAATCATCCGTCCGTCTTCGGCTGGAGCTTCGGCAACGAGTTGTTCGCCATCTTCGATTACAACCAGATGAGCAAGGAGGACCGGGACGCCGGTTATGCGAAGCTCACTGAGTTGGGCCGGCGCAGCTTCAAGCTCGATCCGACGCGCGAATGGGTTTCCTGCGACGGCGACGAGGATTTGCGCGGGACGATGCCGGTCTGGGCCAAGCATTTCGGGCACGGCCTGCCGCTCGACCGTTTGCCCAGGCTGGCCAAGCCGCTGATGGTCGGCGAATCCGGCGGCACTTATTACGCGCGGCCCGCGCAATTGGCGGACTTCAACGGCGAACGCGCTTACGAGAGCTACGCCGGACGCAATGAGGCGCTGGCGATTGACGCGTATCAAAACATCGTGGAGATGGCGCGGCCACGGCTGGCGTATTTCTCGGCGAGCGAGCTGTCTTGGTTCGGTCTCGAACATCTGCCGCTTGGTTACAGTGATTTCAAGCGGCTGCCCGTGCGACAAGACGGAATTTTCTTCAAGCCCTTCGAAGAGGGTAAGCCCGGCATGCAGCCCGAGCGGATTGCACCTTACAGCACGACCTTAAATCCCGGCTTTGACCCGACGCTGCCGCTCTACAAACCGCTGGCGATGTTCGAGGCGATGAAAGCCGTGCTGGCCAAGGATGGGCCACAACCGTGCGCGTGGGATCACAAGCGGGAGCCACACCCACGCCCAGTGGCGTCACTCCCGGTTGGCATCGTCGCGGTGGATTTCATCGGCGACCGCGCTGGCAGTTTGTTCACACGCCTGGCTGATTTCGGAATGCCATTTGTGGCTGATGCGGATGTATCCAACGCCCCGATGCTCGTCGTGGACGGTGAGACGCTCACACCCGCGCTGGCGGATGCCGCCCGTCCCCATCTTGAAAGGGTGTTGTCGCGCGGGGGGCAAGTGTTGATATGCTTTTGCCAACCGAACGCCGATGTGGCATTGGTCAATCGTCTGCTGCCCCTGCCGGTTTCGCTGACCCCGCGCGAGGCAACCGCGCTGGGCCGTGGCGGCCACCCGTGGAGCGAATCGTTTTCACTGGCGGATCTTTACTTCGCCGAGAATCAGCTTGATGCCCATGTGCTCAAGTGCGGATTGGACGGCGCGTTTGTGCAGCAGGGCGTCGTGGCGTTGAAGGCGAGCAACACCGACTGGTCGCAGTTCAACAACATGCCGGAGGTTGCCAAGTGCGCGGCGGTGGTGCTTTACGAGCAGTTGCAGAAACCCGCCGGGGCGGCGTTGGTTGAAATGAAGCACGGCGGCGGGAGCATCGCAGTGAGCACGCTTGATTATCAGCCCTCTGATCGCGCCTACGTCGCGTTTTGGCAAAGTCTGCTGCGTAATATGGGGGTGAGCTTGGGCGCACTTCAGAGCGTGTGGCAACTGCCGGTTGCGCCGGTTCGGGCCGTGACATGGCATTACACCACGAACGCGCCTGCGGCAGGTTGGGAAGCAACTTCCTTCGATGACAGTGGCTGGCAAACGGGCGAAGCAGGCTTTGGCACCGATGTGCCGGACGGCCGCCCCCGCACACGGTGGGTAAGCTCCAACATCTGGCTGCGCACAAAATTTGACTTCAAGCCCGGTGCGGCGGGCGATCCCAAGCTGGTAGTTTACCACGATGAGGATGTGGAAGTGTTCCTCAACGGCGAGCGCGTCTTGAGTGAGGGCGGCTTTATCACCGAATACAAGGAGTTCGCGTTGCCGAAAGAAATCGTCGCGCGCCTCAAACCGACCGGCAACCAGGTCGCCGTGCATTGTCGTCAGACGGCGGGCGGCCAGTATATTGACGTTGGCGTAGCGCAAGGGTTGATCTTTCTCGATGGCGTCGGCGCGCGCGGACACGACCTGTTACTCAAGGGACCAAAAGATTAATCTATGAATTACATATCCAACATTTGGAGCCCGCTGGCTTTGTGGTGTGTCGCCTGCCTGGGCTTCGCGACGGTTGCGAGCGCGGCATCGCGGCATAGTCCCGGATCGCAATTTCCGAGCTACACCGGCCGGGTCATGTGCGGCTACCAAGGCTGGTTCCGGGCAGCGGGCGACGGACCTGATCAGGGTTGGGTGCATTACTGCACGCAGGGAAAATTCGACGCCGAGCATCTCAAGGTGGACTTGTGGCCGGACGTTTCCGAATACGCGAAAACTTATCCCGCGCCGTTTCTGAACAAGGACGGCACCCCGGCGCGGGTCTTCAGTTCGTGGGACGAGAGCACAGTCGAATTGCATTTCCGATGGATGCAGGACTACGGGATTGACGGCGTTTTCATGCAACGGTTCTTCGATGTGACCCGCTCGGCGCAAAGCCGTCGCGCGGGCCGCGTCATCTTGGGGCACGCGCTGAAGGCGTCACAGAAACATGGGCGCGCCCTCGCGGTGATGTATGATCTCTCGGGGCTGCGTCCGGGTGACGATTGTTCGTCCGTGATCCAGGATTGGAAGGAGTTGGTGGATGAGCTCAAGCTCACCTCGCAGGGAACAAACCAGACGTATCTCTATCATCGAGGAAAGCCGCTGGTGGCAATCTGGGGGCTTGGTTTCCCCGACCGGCCCTACCAGCTCCAGGACATCGGCATCGAGAAGCTGATTGATTTCCTGAAGCACGATCCTGACTACGGCGGGTGCAGCTTGATGCTCGGCGTGCCGACGTATTTCCGAGAATTGAAGCAGGATTGTGTCAGCGACCCTTATCTGCATGAAATCATCAACCGGGCGGATGTGCTCATGCCGTGGATGGTGCAGCGGTTCTCATCGCTTGATCCAAAAGAGTTGACGCGCTACGACGCGCACCTCAAGGCGGATCTTGCCTGGTGCCTGGAGCGAAAACTTGATTATGCGCCGTGCGTTTTTCCCGGCTTCAGTTGGTATAACCTCAGCCGGCAGGAGTTCGGCGGACGGCATGGTCTGAACCAGACGCCGCGGCAGGGTGGCCGGTTCTATTGGAACCAGATGACGACGGCGATCGGCTCGGGAGCAAAGATGATTTACGTGGCCATGTTCGACGAACTTGACGAGGGCACCGCCATTTTTAAGTGCGTCAGTGAACCACCGACGCCCAATCCGCCCGGCAAGTTGCTGGGCTATGAGGCCGTCTCGTCAGATCACTACCTCTGGCTCACAGGGCAGGCCGCCCGTCTGCTGCGGGCAGAAATCCCGGTGGATGAACAACTCTATCGACAGATAAATCACCAACGGACACTTGTCGAAAAGCAGCCGTAAACAAGCAATTCAAGATCACCACTGTGGCTGCCATCGATGCCACGGCAGCACCCACCTCCACCGCACAAGCTAACGCCCAGTTTGGCTGCCAACGCTTCGCGCGTAAGCATTACTTGGGTTCGATATTGAGCGAGCTATGGGGACAATTGTTCGACGTTTTGACAACAAGGTGGCGAATCAACTCTCACAGCCGTGAGCACCAGGCAGCAATAAAGGCTCAGAAACCACCCGTTCCGAGATCGGGTTCGGAGAATTCGCCACTGAGGCGTCGAAATTACTGAGCCGGGACGTTCTGCCTTGGACTGGCTTCAAATGGAGTTGGGTTAGCATGGCGGATTCAGGGGTGGCTGACGTGAGTGGCTTGGAGATGAACGCGGCGGGGCCAGGCGTGGCGACGGGCCGGTTCGGGGAGCGTTTGCAGTTCTTTCAAGGCCTGTTCGCGTTCGCCCAATTGCAACCAAAACTCCGCACTGCGCACGGGGATTGCTTCACGCAAGGGCAGACCGCTCGCGGTGAGCTGGTCGAGGTTGAGCGGGAGTTGCTCGGGTGGCGGTGGGGGCGTCTGGCGGCGTGCGCTCCCGGGCATGCGCCGGGGAAGTTTCCGGGCGAGGAAACGGAGGGTGGTTTTTATTGTCATGCGGTCAGTTTGAAGGAGGGGGTCGGACATTGGCGGTCCAAGGGAATAAATAAAAGCGGAACGGCTGAACCGGTGAACGCGGCGGTGCTGGAAAACGCAGGTGGCAGGCGGGAGCGGAAGGGCATTCGGGAGGCGAACATTCAACGGCAACCGTGGCGCGCACCAGAGTGCCGAGTCGGACGGTCGAATGAGCTTACCAGAAATCGGAGATCAGGTGTTACCAATCCACTGAAGGAGGGTGTGTCGATTTGCGCCGGGTGCCGCTAGGGAAACGCTGATTTAATCGGCATAGATTTCTTTTGAACGAGGAGGGTGATTTACTCGTCTGTGTTGCATGACCCACCAGACCAGTTTCACGCACGCCGAGTTTGCCGCCAAAAAAAAGACGACCCGCCGCGAGAAGTTCCT
>JANPGB010000032.1:0-3964 GCA_031423695.1 Verrucomicrobiota bacterium | reverse complement strand
GCGGGACGGGGGATTTGTGGGGTTCGCGCGACGCTGGCATGCTGCGGTGCCATGGAACACGCTTCGACCCAGCCCCTGCGCATTGCCATCGACGACACGCTGTCGGTGTCGGGCCTGCTGCGGGCGCCGGCCGATGCTCGTTGCTTGGATGTTTATTTTAACTCCGATCTGCGGGCAGAGTTTTTTGATTTCGCAGCCCGCACAATCCGGCGTGCGCGTCGCGCAGCGGCGGCGGCCATGCCAGATTAGCCAGTGGCTGAACAACGTCCATTCTTCGCGCGGCACGAGTTTGATCAAGTCCTGCTCAAGTTTTACGGCATCCGTCCCCTTCGCCAGCCCAAGACGATTGGAAAGCCGCGTGACGTGCGTGTCCACGACCACCCCGACGTTGAGGTTGAAAGCATTGCCAAGCACCACGTTCGCCGTCTTGCGCCCGACGCCGGCCAACGCGTGAAGTTCATCCATCGTGCGCGGAACTTCGCCGCTGAATTTTTCCACCAGTGCGGCGCAGCAGGCTTTGATGTTCTTCGCCTTGTTGCGATAGAAGCCCGTGGTGCGAACTGCCTGTTCCAGTCCCACCAGCGGCGCACTGGCAAAATCTTTTGCCGACCGATATTTCTTGAACAGCTCCGCCGTGACGATGTTCACCCGCTTGTCCGTGCATTGCGCGGAAAGAATCGTGGCGACGAGCAGTTCGAGCGGATTGGAAAAATTCAGCTCGCAATGCGCGTCGGGATAAGCCGTCTGCAACGCGGCGATGATTTTTTTCGCGCGGACGACCCGGACGGCTTGGCTTTCGCGAGGCATGGCGAGACACAGTAAGAGTCCACGGCACCGACGGCAAGCATCGGCCTATGGGATTTGCCCGTCTGCGGTTTCGGCAGCATAATATGACCAGCACTTCGTGGCAGCACTGTGAATATGCGTTTAACATCAATTCTAAAAACGATTCGTGCCAGATGGCACGGCCTTGGAATGGTTGCCTTGTCCCTTCTGCTCGCAGGTTCCGCGTTCGGACAAATCCCGATGAGCAGCGGAACCTACTCGCAGAATTTTGATTCACTGGCAAACACCGGCACCGGCATCGCCTGGACGAACAACATCACCCTGCCCGGCTGGTACGCGTCCAAGAGCGTCGCCCCGCATGACGTCACGAACTACAGCGCGAGCACCGGCGTCAGCACGACCGGAGCGCTGTACAGTTTTGGCGGCAGCGGGTCAACCGAGCGCGCGCTGGGTTCTCTCGGCTCGGGCGGCCCGGGAAATCTCGCCTACGGCATCCGCTTCATCAACGACACGGGACTGGCACGGACCAATCTCCTGGTCTCCTACACCGGCGAACAGTGGCGGGTGGCCAACGCCGGCTTGCAGAAATTGACCTGCTGGTATCGAAACGGCACCTCGCTGACCAATGCCGACGCTTCGTCAGCATTGCTTTGGACAGCGTTGCCGGCGCTGGATTTTACCAGCCCGAACACCAATCTGACGCAGAGCGGGGCCGGCAATGTCGCAACCAACCAGATGCTGTTTACGAACGTGGTGCTGGCCGGGGTCACCGTGGCCGCCGGGCAGGAATTTTTTTTGCGTTGGTTTGACACTGATGACACCGGCAACGACGACGGACTGGCGCTGGACAATTTAACCGTCACCTTCGGCAGCAGTTTCATTCCACCATCACCCGACACGAACTTCGCGTTCTCGCTCCTGACCTACAATGTGAAAGGCAACGGCGCAACCAACTGGAGCACGAACGCGCCGCAAGTCCAGGCCATCGGTCGGGAGCTGCAATATCTCCAGCCCGACATCATCACGTTCCAGGAAATCCCCTTCGACCTGTCGTACGAGATGACCAACTTCGTGGCGGCTTATCTGCCCGGTTATGCGCTCGCGCAAAATTCGGGCACGGACGGAGCCATTCGCAGCAGCATCGCCAGCCGGTTCGCCATCACGCGCTCGAGCAAGTGGCTGGATGGAATTGATCTGCGTGCCTTTGGTTACAGCAACGTCAACAACAGCCTCGACAACTTCACGCGCGACCTGTTCGAGGCGCAAATCAATGTGCCCGGCTTTCCCCAGCCGCTGCACGTTTTCACCACGCATCTCAAATCCACCCAGGGAACAACCTACGCAGATGCCGCCGCCAAACGTGCCGCCGAGGCTGCGGCCATCACGAACTTTTTCACCACCAATCTTTTCGCGCTCTATCCGCTCCATCCCTTCGTGCTCACCGGCGACATGAACGACTCGGACACGAACGCCCCGGCGATTCAACGCCTGATCAGTCCGCCCACGAGATTGCGGCTGACCAATCCTCAAAATCCAACGTCCGGCAGCATCAACACGTTTTCCATCCAGGCCAGCCTGAGCGAGCGGGTTGATTTTATTTTTCCCAACGACCTGCTCGGCTCAAATATTCACACCAGCCAGGTGTTCCGCACCGACCTGCTGAATCCGCTGCCGCCGGGTCTCAACGCCAATGACGACGCCACCGCCAGCGATCATCTGCCCGTCATGGTGGTGTTCAACAATCCCTACACGAAACCGTTTCAAATCACTTCCATTACGAACAGCCACCCGACCATCACGCTCAACTGGGAGTCCGTTCCCGGCCAGTTCTATCAAGTGGAAACTTCTCCCGACCTCCGATCCTGGTCCGCGCTGACGGCAAATTTACCGGCAGCGGATTTCAATGCCGCCTTCGCCACCAACGCCGCTGACACGGCAAAATTCTTCCGCGTGCGTCAAGGACTGTGAGCCTCCATACCAAGGACGAACGCACGCCGATGCGGTGGCGGTCGGCGCGCTTGCGCCGACCCACCGGCCCGTGCAGGGCCAGAACACTTTTGGAAACAGTCACACTTGCGTCAGGGATTCCGCCGCTGAACGCAGCGCGACAAGTTCTACCAGGTCATTCGCTGCTGCCCGCCATCGCGCGTCCGGCAATCCAGCCGGTCGTCCACGCCGCCTGAAAATTAAAACCGCCGGTGATGCCGTCCAGGTCCAGCACTTCGCCCGCAAAAAACAAACCGGGACAGACGCGGCTCTCCATTGTTTTGAAACTCACCTCGCGCAGATTCACGCCACCACAGGTCACGAATTCATCCTTGTTCAAGCTCTTGCCCGTCACCGGAAATTCCGAGCGGATCAACTGCTGGATGAGCCGGTGCTGGGCGGCGCTGGAAAAGGCCGACCAGCGGATGTCGCGCGGCGCGCCCGAGGCGACCACGAGTTTCTCCCACATCCGCGAGGTCAACGGGAAGAGGGAAGCGTTGACCACGAACCGCGCGGGCTGGTTCTGCTGGCGCGCTTGAAATTCCTTGGTGATCTTCTCGGCAGTCCACTGCGGCAGCCAGTTTACGTGCAGCATGAACTGGTAATTTTTCTCCGCCAGCACCCGTGCGCCCCACGCCGAAAGCCGCAACACTGCCGGGCCGCTCAAGCCCCAATGCGTCGCCAGCAACGCGCCGCGCTCGCGCAGCTTGGTTCCCGGCACAGACACCTCGGTGAGTTCCACGGCCACGCCGGACAATTCGCGCAGCCACGGCGTCTCCACCAGAAATGTGAACAGCGACGGCACGGGCGCTGCCAGCGTATGCCCCAGCGACACCGCCAACTGCCCGAGCAACGGCGTCCGGCAACCGCCAATCGCGAGGAGCAACTGGTCGCACGCCAGCTTTTCACGGTTGGAGAGCACCAGTTCAAAACCCACGTCCGTTTTCTTCACCACGCTTTCCACGCTGCAATTGGGCCGCAGCTTCACACCCAGCGCGCGCGCGCGGCCGAGCAGACAGTCGATCACGGTCTGCGAAGTATTTGATTTAGGGAACATGCGGCCGTCCGCCTCGGTCTTGAGCGGCACGCCGTTGGCCACGAACCACGCCACGGTGTCGGTGGCGGAAAATTGCTGGAAAGGCGCGATCAGTTCGCGTTCGCCGCGCGGATAGCGGGTCGTGAATTCGCGCGC
>JANPGB010000031.1:0-2339 GCA_031423695.1 Verrucomicrobiota bacterium | reverse complement strand
CACCGGCACCGAAAGCGTGTTCGCCCACGCCAACGAAAAAGAATACACCCTCGACTGGGCACGGCGGCTCGGCCAGCTGCTGGAGACCAATGGCTGGCGGGTGTTGCTCACGCGCAACCAGGATGCGGACGTGGCGCTCTCCAACCGCGTCACCTTTGCCGCGGAGCATCAGGCCGATCTGTTCATCAGCCTGCATTTCAACTCCGCGGCCCCCAGCCGGGAACAGGCGGGGCTGGAAACCTATTGCCTGACGCCGGCGGGAATGTCCTCCACGCTCACGCGCGGTTACGAGGACGACCCGGCGCTGGTGTTTCCCAACAACGCGTTCGATGAGGCCAACTTTCAATTCGCCCTGAACATCCATCGCGCCCTGCTGACTGGCGCCGGCCTGGCGGATCGCGGCGTGCGGCGGGCGCGGTTTCTCGGCGTGCTGCGCGGGCAGAACCGCCCGGCCATCTTGATCGAAGGCGGCTATCTCTCCAATCCGCGCGAGGCCAAGCGCATCGCCGACCCGGCCTTCCGGCAAAAGCTCGCGCAGGCCGTGGCTGCCGCCCTGATCCCGCCGCCCCCCGTTCCAGTTCAGCAAGCCGAAGCCCGACCCGCCATTTCCGCCACCAACAACCCCCAAGCCAATTGAGCACCCCTCCCGCATCCCCCGTCGCGCCTCACGTTTTGGTCACTGGTGGCGCGGGCTTCATCGGCGCCCACCTCGTCGAACGCCTGCTTGCCGGGGGCGAGGCGGTCGTGGTGATTGACGACCTGTCCACCGGCAGCCGCGACAATCTGCGCGCGGTGGCGGGCCATAAAAATTTGCGGGTCCTTGAATCCACCGTCTCCGGCTGCGCCACGCTTCCGGAACTCGTGGCCGGCGCCAAGGCGATTTATCATCTGGCCGCCGCCGTGGGCGTGGACCTGGTCGTCAAATCCCCGCTCCACACGCTCCAGACGAACCTGCGCGAGACCGAGGTGATTTTGAAGATCGCCGCCGACCACGGCGTGCCGCTGCTGCTCACCTCAAGTTCGGAAGTCTATGGCAAGAGCGAGAAAACGGAGTTCAGCGAGACGGACGACCTGCTCATCGGCCCGCCCGGACAAAGCCGCTGGGGCTATGCGTGCTCAAAGCTGGTGGATGAGTTTCTCGCGCTGGCCTACGGGCGCGAGCGCGGCCTGCCGGTGGTCGTGGTCCGGCTGTTCAACACCGTCGGCCCGCGCCAGACGGGGCGTTACGGCATGGTGCTGCCGCGCTTCATCGCCGCCGCCCAACGCGGCGAACCGGTGAAAGTTTTCGGCGACGGTTTGCAGTCGCGCTGTTTCTGCCTGGTCACCGACACGGTGGAGGCCTTGATCCGGCTGCAGAATTGCCCGGCGGCGCGCGGCGAGGTTTTCAACATCGGCGGCGCCGAGGAAATCTCCATCCGCGAGCTGGCCCGGCGGGTCATCGAGGTGCTCGGCTCGACGTCAGAGATCGAGTCTGTGCCCTACGTGGAGGCTTACGCACCGGGCTTCGACGACATGCGCCGCCGGAAACCAAACGTGGAAAAACTCGCGGCCACTACGGGCTTCCGGCCGGCGACGACGCTGCGGGACATCATTTTGAAAACGGCGCAGACGCTGGTTTGAGTTTAGGATCGCTGCGTCAGCCAGGTTCAGAACAACGCGCCCTGCTGCAACACCGGTGGTCGAGTCGGAACGCTCTGCTCGGGTGAGGTGACAGGTTTTGGCCGGCTGGCTGACCGGCGCAGCTTCGCGATCTCCGCCCCCGCGAGCACATCGCAACGCTCGTTAAGCTTGTGCCCGGCGTGACCTTTGAGCCAGCGCCAGTGGATCGTGTGGCCCGCGACTAAACTGTCGAGCTGCTGCCACAAATCCTGATTCTTCACTGGCTCCTTCGCCGCCGTCTTCCAGCCGCGCGCCTTCCAGCCTTGCAACCATTCGCAGACGCCTTTGCGGAGATATTGTGAATCGGTGAACAGCTCCACCTTGCAGCGTTGCGGCAAAGCCTTCAGAGCCTCGATGGCGGCCTGCATTTCCATCCGGTTGTTCGTCGTGGCCGGCGAACCGCCGCTCAACTCGCGAACGCCCCCGTCCATCTCCAGCACCGCCGCCCAGCCGCCGGGGCCGGGGTTGGGTTCGCAGCCGCCGTCGGTATGAATCGTGACGTGCTTCATTTAGAATTCATTTGCGGCAGCTCACTCCGAGAGGTGGTAGCGGTTGTCGCGCCGCCACAACCCCGCCCATAAAGCGGGCGGAACGCACTTGCCTAAGTGTTTGGTGATGCCATCCGTTGCGCCGCTGAACGCGGCGCTGACTTGTCGCAGCGCGACAAGTTCCACCCTCAT
>JANPGB010000030.1:0-2661 GCA_031423695.1 Verrucomicrobiota bacterium | reverse complement strand
ACCACCTTCCAGGTACCCGGGGGCACGTCCCAATCCAGTGTTCCCTCCTTGGAAACCTTGTCGGTCAAATCAACCCTGTTACGAAGTTGGAGTGGTCGGTCTCCAGGCAACGCCACAAGGTCTTGCCGGACGAGATTGACCTGGTCAATCTGCCGGTTTGCGGTGACACCCAATGGATTGGTTATCGCTCGTTTAGCCGCCATGCGCACAACCCGTTCTACTTCGGTCCGGCTGCCCACCGCGAAGTCGCGAACGGTAGCATTCTTCGGCATCACAATGCGGAACCAGCGGGCTTTAGTGGCGGGGACCGTTTTATAAATGGTGTTAGAGTTCGGCCCTTTCAACTGAGCCACCGGCTTGAAAGTTACTCCGTCATCCGAAGCCTCAACGACCACTTTCCCCGCCATGTCTATCCAAGTCCAATCCACCAAGTGCGGCGTGCCGAAATCTACTTGAATCCAAGGCTTGTCATCGTCGCTGGCGGCCTTCCAAGTGGTGTTGAAATTCCCATCCAGCAGATTCGGCATGTCCGCCGGATTGCTGCTGACCGTAACGACAGGCTGCGTATTAGAAATTCCTTCAGGAATCGGAAAAGCCTGGACCGACACATCGGCATAGAGAGTCCCCTTTACTTTCGGCTCCAACAATTTCCCTGAAAACTTCTGCGGCCCCTTGATCATGGTTTCGGAACTTACCACCATCCAACTGGAGTTCTCCGGTGTTATCCACGGCCCGCCCGAGGGCCAGCCTGGGCAAGTGTTCACACCCATTTTCAAGCCCAGCCGGTCTGCTTCTCGTACGGCGTGGCGAAACAACTCTCGCCATTTTTCACTCATGTAAGGTACGCCTGGCATGTTACCCAGATCAATTAGCATCACACCGCCTACGCCTTTCGCTTCCAACTCCTCCAGGTGCTGGGTGATGTTTGTGGTCGTGATTATATCAAACCACCACATGTTCACCCACGGCTTCGCCGAATCCGGCGGATTGACGAATTCAGTGGCCAGCCGGTCGCCCGCGCAAGCCACAGCGATCAAGCTACAAAAACCCAAGGCCAGTAGCATTGAATGTTTCATCAGTAGGAACTCCTATTTATCGAGCAGGTTAATGACATCCGCACGGCGGGATGACGGAGTCACTTTGAGCAACGTCACTTTACCTGCCCGTAACTCCCCTTCGACCGTGGTACGGTAGGGCGCGTGGAGCTTGAAGTTCACATCCCACTCCTTTGGCCATGCAGGGAACAGGAAGATTCTTCTTCCATCAACCTGCAAAAGCATCGCCTGCAATGCCGTCATCGAGACTCCTCCGTGGCTCTGGTCGGGCAACCCGACCTGATTGGGTCCCCAGAAGGCCGGGAATCGGCTTCCGGGATCGTGCGCTGAAAAATTCGAGGTGACCATCCGCGCCGCCTGTCTGGCTTTGCCCACGAATGCCACCTGAATGGGATTCAGCCGCCAGCCACCGACCCTCCCCTCAAACGGATAAACGGTTCGCGGCTGTTTTGGCGAGTAAAGCTCAACACTGCGGCGACCAATCTCAAACTCCGGAGATCCCAAAGCATAGAGCCGGTAGGGAAATACCGCGTAGAGCTCCGGCAGTTCATCCCCTTGCCGGTCCTTGATCACCTCTGCCGCAACACAGATCTTTTTGTCTCCTTCTCCGCTCGTCGGAACGGCAGGGAGATCGGCAAGCGTTTTCGTCCAGGCAGCGCGCTGGGCAGCCGTGGTTGCTTTATCGGGCAACGACAATAACCTCGGCAGCACATAGTGCAGCCCGGCGATCTCCGGGAGCGGGTTGACGGCATTGTGGACCGATTCCAACGCGCACGCCGGTTCCAGCCGGATCTTGCCCTGCTCATCGCGCTTGTAATGTTGGTCATAGAAGGTGGCCACGCCATCGGCAAACGGCAACAACGTGTCCCGCAAAAACGCCGGGTCTTCCGTGGCTTCATAGTAGTCGAGCATCTTTACGCTGAGTTCCAAACCGCCATGCCAGAGCCAACGGACATACTCGTTGTCCTGATAAGCGCCCCAAGGATACACCGTCGCCGGAATGAAGAAGCCCTCGTGCTTGAAGTAAAGCTTCGTGCGTTCGCGGGCCATCGGCACCAGCGCGTTGTACATCCTGAACAGCGGCTTCAACAAATCATAGTCGCCGCTACGCAGCATCGGTCCGCTGGTCGTCGTCGTCGTATCCAGGATCCAATAGTTGGCGCCGTAAGTCCGGTCATCTGCATCTTCCAAGCTGTCATGATTCCTGTCGTTGACTCCGAAGATGGATCCGTTGTGTTTGACCGGATAAGCCCCGCGCCATCCGGCGGCCGAGATGAACCGCTGCAGGGCGTAACCTCTGTTGATAACAGGACCGGCGGGCTCGATGCTCACGGCGGGGCGCACACCTTCGATCCCTTTGTGGCTAAGCAACTGAAGGTCATCGCGATCCTGCCGGCGCGCAGTTTCCTGCTCCGGCGTTAATGACACGCCATCTTCCGGCGTCCGCACATAAACCCAACTGCGCTCCCAAAAATCCTGCCACCACTTGTAATGCGCCTTCCGCGCCTTGTTTAAACTCGTCTTACGGTTTTCAGCAACGAGGCCATCCAGCTTTTTCAGCCATTGCTCAGATGTGTCAGTCTGCGCGGTGAGCACATCGATGGTC
>JANPGB010000029.1:0-7772 GCA_031423695.1 Verrucomicrobiota bacterium | reverse complement strand
CACTCCGTGCGCGCCAAGATTCAACTTCGCGACGGGCGACGCGCACAAAGTGAGACGCCCTACCTCCGCCCTGCCGTTGAAAAAGAAAGCTCCGTCGAGAAACCCCACAGCGATTTCCCATCTCACTCATCGCAAACTCGGACGCCTGCGGCCGTGGGCCTGGGGGCCGGACAGCTTGGAGCTGCTGAAGCCGCTGTTTGCCAATGTGACCGGCGAGGCCCGCAGAGCCGACCAGCGCTTCAATGACGGGCTGGCGCAGCTCTATTCCAAGGTGTGGAGCGCAGAATTTTTGAAAAATTTTCTGGCTCGTGAGAGACGAGGGAACGAGTCTCTAACTTCACCATCGGAAATTAGTCAGCGACTCCTCACGTGGTCTCCTGCGGAGAATTGGCTTTGCACCAAGGAGGAGGTCGGCCTCGTCGTCAATTCAACTGCCGAAGCGCTCGCGGCGATTGCGGATATCCGTGGCCGCGGCCACCACAGGATCGTGGTAAAGGAAGCGCTGGGCCTCGCGGGCAACAATGCAATGCGATTGTTCGAATCGGAAGTTTTGGAGACTCATCGACGCTGGATGGCGAAGGTTTTGAACAGCGGACGCCAGCTTGTCGTCGAGCCGTGGCTGGAACGGGTGCTGGATTTTTCGGTTCAATTGGAAATGTCCGCCGATGGTTTGAAACTGTGCGGTTACACCGGCTTGCTCAACGACGCCAAGGGTCAATTCCAAGGCAACTTCGCCGAATCGCATCATCACAAACGCATCCCCGCCAAAGTTGTCGCCTTATTCAGTGAGCCAGATATTTCCAATCGCCTGCTAGAACTGTATGCCGGGATTTTCACGGCGCTGGAGGCGGAACTTCGCCGCGTGGATTTTGTCGGGCCCATTGGCATAGATGCCTTTGTTTATCGGGGTGCGGCGGGCGCGGTGCGGCTCAAGCCGATTGTCGAAATTAATCCGCGCTACACGATGGGGCGCGTGCTGGTAGAGCTGATGAAACAGACGTGCCAGGGAAGCTGCGGCAGCTTACGCCTCGTGAACCACGTGCAGTTGCGGACGGAAGCATGTGAAAGTTTCCCAGCTTACGCCCGCGCATTGAACGAACGCTTTCCCCTCCAACTTGAAGGTGAACCGTTTTCCAGAATCCGAACAGGTGCGCGTTGCTTGAACGATCCGGCGATGGCGCAGGTCTGCCTCGCCGTTTTCCAAGTGGGCCGCACTTTGGATGAAGTCTGGCTCGGCGGATCAATGAGGTAGCGGTTGGGGGCTTGCGCCGACCAGCGCCGTGCAGAGCGGCGCAACGACTTCACCCAAGGCGCAAGATTTTCCAATGCGTTCCGGCCCTGAACGGGCCGGTTAGGCGGCGCAAGCGCGCCGACTTCTACCTGCCCGCCGCGACTGCGCTGACGGCCCGCACCAGCGCGTCTGCTTCCGCCGGGGTGCCGATGGTGATCCGAAGATAATCCCGCACCTCCGGCGCGCTGAACCAGCGCACGAGAATTTTGCGGTCCCGCAGCTTTTGCAGCCATTCGGCGGCCTGGAACAGCGGCGGCTGGGCGAGGATGAAGTTCGTCTGGCTGGGCAGCACGCGGAAACCCAGCTTGGTCAACTGGCGGCTCAACTGCTCGCGCGTTGCAACGATCTGGCGGAAGTTCGCGCGGTAATATTTCAAATCGTCCAGGGTCGCTTCGGCGGCGATCTGGCCCAGGCCGTTGACATTGTAGCTGTCGCGCATCTTGTGCAACGCGGCGATCAGGTCGGGCTGGCCGACGAAATAACCCACACGTTGAAAGCACAGCGAATACGCCTTGGAGAACGTCCGGGAGACGAGGACGTGCGGATGCTTCAGCGCAAGCTTCAACGCGTTTTCATCCGCGAAATCCACATACGCCTCGTCCAGCACGACCACGCCGTTCTGCGCGCGACACAGCTTTTCCAGCGCCGAAGTTTTGTAACCGCGCCCGCCGGGGGCATTCGGTGTCGTCACCAGCGTCAGCGCGGCGTTGAAATCCCAGACACGGCCGCGTTCCAGTTCGGCCAGCCCGGGCAACGAAAAGTCCGGCTTGAGCGGTACCGGATTTTTCGCCGCGCCATGCGTGTCCGCCAGCACCGGATACAGCGAGTAGCTGGGGGTGAAGTATTGCACGATCGATTCGCCCGGTAGGGACGCTTTCCACCGCGTTCCCAACTTGATTCGAGAATGGGACGCGGTGGAAAGCGTCCCTACCGGTTCGACAAACGTCCGCACCGCCAATGCCAGTAGTTCATCCGAGCCATTGCCGACAATCAGATGATCCGGCGTGCAGCGATGCAGCCGCGCCAGTTTTTCGCGCAACCGCTCCGCCGTGGGATTCGGATAGAGCCGCAGCCGGCCATCCACCGCCGCCCGGACCGCCGCCAAAACTTTGGGCGACGGCGGGTAGGGATTTTCGTTTGTGTTGAGCTTGATCAAGCCTTTGATCTTCGGCTGCTCGCCGGGAACATAGGCGTGCAGCTTGTGGACCAGCGGCCGGATCAGTTTTTTCTAGCGGGTCGGATTCATTTGGTATCAACGGACTGCCATTTCACCCGCCCAAAATAGCAGCACGCGCGGCCGCAAGTCAGTCCCAAATCCACCGCCCATCCAGGTCTTCATTTGCTTAACGCGCTTGCAAACAATTCTGCTTCGGCCTAACACTTTCCTGACCCAGTCATCGAACCAAACAAAACTGTCGTTATGAAATCTTTTGAATCCCCGGAACACGACGGCCTGAACCGCCGCGAATTCATTTCCACCACCACCCTGGCCGGCACGGGCCTGCTGCTCGGCGCATCGGCGCTGGCGGAATCTTCAACCGGGGCGGCGGGCGGCGGGCGGAAGAAGCGCTACGCGCTGGTCGGCGTCGGCGGCCGCTCGGGCATGTATCGCGAGGCGGTCTTGAAAACCTACGCCGCGCACAACGAATTTGTCGGCTTCTGCGATCTGAACCTGGGCCGGCTCAAACTCGCCCAGCGCAAGGCCCGCGAAATGGCCGGAGCCGAGGTGCCGGTTTACGAGGCAAAGGATTTTGACCGCATGATTCGCGAGACGAAGCCGGATCACGTCATCGTCACCACCAAGGACGCCACGCACAACCAATACATCATCCGCGCCATGGAACTCGGTTGCGATGTCATCACGGAAAAGCCGATGACCACGGACGAGAAGAAGTGCCGCGCCATCCTCGACACCCAACGCAAGACCGGCCGCCGCTGCCGCGTCACGTTCAACTACCGCTATTCGCCGCATCGCACACAGGTGAAGGATTTGTTGATGAGCGGCGTCATCGGCGACGTGTTGTCGGTGGATTTCCACTGGCTGCTCGACACGCATCACGGCGCGGATTATTTCCGGCGCTGGCACAGCCACAAGGCGAACTCCGGCGGCTTGATGGTGCACAAGGCCACGCATCATTTCGACTTAGCCAACTGGTGGCTCTCCGCCGTGCCGGTCTCCGTGATGGCCACCGGCAAGCGAGAATTCTACACGCCGAAGATGGCGAAGCGCCTCGGCCTGCAAAGCCACCATGAGCGCTGCCACACCTGCCCGGAGAAAACCAAATGCACGTTCTTCCTTGATCTCGCCGCCGACCCGAAGCTCAAGGAACTTTATCTCGATCAGGAAAGTTACGACGGTTATTTCCGCGATCGTTGCGTGTTCCGCCCGGACATCGACATCGAGGACACGATGAATGTGCAGGTGCGCTACAACACCGGCGTGACGATGGCCTATTCACTCAACGCCTTCAACGGCTGGGAGGGCTACGTGATTTCCTTCAACGGCACGAAAGGCCGGCTCGAACACAAGGAGGAAGAGAAAGCCTATCTTGCCAAGGACGCTTCCGCGCCGCGCGCGGTGAAGGCCGACGGCACTTACATCCGGGTCTATCCGCTGCGCGCACCTGCGTATGAGGTTGAAGTTTGGACGGGCGAAGGCGCCCACGGCGGCGGCGACAAGGTGATGCTCGATGATTTGTTCCTGCCGGAAAAACCGGCGGATAAATATCTCCGCGCGTCGGACCAGCGCGGCGGGGCCTACTCCATCCTGACGGGCATCGCGGCGAATCATTCCTTCATCAGCGGCAAAGCCGTGGAGATTGCCGACTTGGTGCCGCACATTCCTTTGCCCGATTATCCGGCCATGCCTTCGCACGATGCGCCCGTGCCGATGCCGCCGGATGCGTGAGTAGATGGGGGCAATCTGGCTTGCCCCTCGCTTTACAGTCGTGGCTTTTCCTTGTGCCAGCCGGTGCTTTGCTCGTAGGCGTGGGCGATCTTCAAAATCGTTTCCTCGCCGAAGGGTTTGCCCAGTAGCTGGAGCCCGATTGGCAGCTTGGGGGAATTCGTAAATCCGCACGGCAGGCTCAGGCCGCAGATGCCCGCGAGGTTGCAGGAGATGGTGAAGATGTCGGAGAGATACATCTGCAATGGATCGCCGGATTTTTCGCCGGCCTTGAACGCGGCCGTCGGCGTGGTGGGCGTGACGATGGCGTCCACTTTTTCAAACGCCTTCAGAAAATCATTGCGGATGAGGGTGCGGACTTTTTGCGCGCGGAGGTAATAGGCGTCGTAGTAGCCGCTGCTCAGAACGTAGGTGCCGAGAATGATGCGCCGCTTCACTTCGGGACCGAAGCCCGCGCCGCGCGTCTTGCCGTACATCTCAATCGGGTCCTTGCCCTCGCCGCGCGCGCAGTAACGCACGCCGTCGAAGCGCGCAAGATTCGCGGAGGCCTCGGCGGTGGCGATGATGTAATAAGTCGCCACGGCGTAATCGGTGTGCGGCAGGGAAACCTCGACCACTTCCGCGCCGAGTTTTTCCAACTGTTGCACGGCGGCGTCCACGGCGGCTTTCACTTCGGGATCGAGTCCGCCGATCATGTATTCCTTGGCGAGCCCGATCTTCAAACCTTTGATGTCGCCGGTCAACGCGCCGGCATAATTCGGCACGGGTTGCGCCACGCTGGTCGAATCGCGCGGGTCCACGCCGCTCAAGGCTTGCAGCAAAATGGCCGAGTCGCGCACATCCTTGGTGAACGGTCCGATCTGATCGAGCGACGATGCGAAGGCGACGAGTCCGTAGCGCGACACGCGGCCATACGTCGGCTTCAAACCCACGCAACCACACAACGCCGCCGGCTGGCGTATCGAGCCGCCCGTGTCCGAGCCGAGACTCGCGATGCACTCGTCCGCCGCGACCGCCGCCGCCGAACCGCCGGAGGAACCGCCGGGGATGCGCGAGGTGTCCCACGGATTGCGCGTGAGGCCGAACGCGGAATTTTCGGTGGAGCTGCCCATCGCGAACTCGTCCATGTTCAAGCGGCCAAAAATAACTGCGCCGGCGGCTTTGAGCTTTTCGATCGCCGTCGCGTCGTAGGGTGAAATGAAGTCGCCGAGAATTTTGGAGGCGCAGTTGAGCGGATGACCTTTGACGGCGAGCACGTCCTTGACTGCAAGGGGAACGCCGAGCAACGGTTTCTGGGCGGGCGTGGCGCCATCAGCAATCAATTGGTCAACCGCATCCGCCTGCGCAAGCGCATCGGCGGCGTTGTGGCTGAGGAAGGCGTGGATCTGTCCGTCCACGCGCGCGATCTGGTCGAGGCAAGATTGCAGGGTTTCGCGCGCGGAGACTTCGCGGCGGGCGAGCCGAGCAGTGAGTGCGGAGATGGTAAGCTGGTTGAGCATGGGAAATTTTTAACCACGAAATACACGAAGCACACGAAAGGGAATTTTCATTTCGTGTATTCAGCGTGTTTCGCGGTTCATGTTTTTACTCCACAATTTTCGGCACCATGAACAAACCGTTCGCCTGGGCCGGCGCATTGCGGAGCGCGTCCTCGTTCGGGAGCGAGGGTCGAACTTCGTCGGGGCGCGTCACATTGACGACGGGGAACGCGTGGGCGGTCGGCTCGACGTCCGAGACATCGGCCTCCTTCAATTTTTCGATGTAGCCCAGAATATTTCCGAGTTGCGTGGCGAGTTTCTGCTCCTCGTCCGGCGACAGGGAAAGCCGCGCCAGATGCGCGACGTATTTGACATTGATTTCGGCAGCAGCCATGCCGGGAGATTAAAGTTCCAATCCCCAAGTTCCAAGTTCCAAGTTAAAGGAAGCTGGCGATCATTGAAGGGTTTGGCGGATGCCTGCAAGCACCTGATTCAATGTCGTTGGGGGCAAAGATCCGAGACGCTTCACTACGAGCATCTGATGGAGGGTCACCAACTTGGTCAATTTGATGAGGGACGGTTTTGGCAGGCCACAGGCGGCAAGCTCGTTGGGCGGGATGGACAACTCGTCGTCGGCCAGGGTTGGAGGAATTTGAGAAGTAATTGCGGCGAGTAGGAGATCGCCCCGGGCGGAGTTGAAAGCGTCACTGGAGATCACCAAAGCCGGCCGCTGTTTGGTGCTGCTCAGGTCGGTGAACGGAAACGGCACCAGAATGATGTCACCCCGCTTATAGTTTGTCGTAGATGGCATCCTCGGCGTTGTCCCAGAATTCAAAGGCCGGCTCCGCCAGACGCGACCAGGCCAGATCGTCAGGAGAAATTTTCAAATGCTCCGGCAGAATCCGGAGCAACTGGATTTGGTCTTTCGCATCCAGCTTTTCGATAGCTTCACTGATTTCGGCCACGGTGCTCATGGCAGGACTTTAGCGCCGGGTCGCCGGGGAAGCAAGCCGGCAACCCGGCGGAAGTTCCAAGTTCAACTGCCGCGCGTCCGGGATTTTTCATGCACCAGCACCACCCCCAGCACGGCGACGCCAAAGATCACCGCCGCGAGGCTGACATAGAGCATCCCCACATCCGGCTTGAAGAGGAATTCCACGGTGTGGGGGCCGGCGGAAAGCTGAACGCCGCGCATGAGAAAATTGCAGCGCAGCAGCTCCGCCGGCTTGCCATCCACCCGGACCTGCCAGCTCGGATCGTACTTGTCGTTCAACAGCAGCAGCGTCGGGGCGTCCGCCTGGGTTTTCAGCCTGATGTCCTTGGGTGCGTAACTCTCGTAGGTGACGGAGCCGGGGCGATTGTCCGCCGGGGGATTATTGGTCGCCGGCATTTTCCCGCCGGCGACCAGCACGGAAGTGGCCGGGTCAAAGGAATCGGAAGCCATCGTCTTCAACGTGGCCTGATTGTTGGTGCTGACCTGCCAGCGGCTATACAGTTTGGCGCGCGGCAGGGCGCCGGTGAATTCAAACAGGGCGTACTTGCCGCTGCCGCTCGGATTGAGGGCGGCGGTCATTTCCTCCAGCCGCGTCGGCATGGCGACGCCCGGCTTCGGGACGATGTCAAACGAGGCGGCGATGCGGAAACGCTGCTTCGCCGGGTCAAGCTGCTGGTTGAGCACGTCCAGAAAACCGGCCGCGCCGAGCAGATACCGCGTGTTGGTCAGCTCCCAGCGGCGTCGGTGATAAAACCCCGCCGAGTTGGTGCCCTCACTCATGAGGGCGGTTTCAAAGGCAGCCAGGTCCTCCGGCATGCGCGGCATCTGGATGATGTCGAGCGACTGGATGTTGTAATAGGGGAAATGATGCTGCGCCCATTCGATCCGATACATCTGGTCGAACAGGCCGTATTCCGGCGGCGCGCGGAACGGCAGGATGGCGACGCGATGTTCGTACGGCTGCTCGCGCAATTTTTCCAGGATCGGATTGCTCGCGTATTTTTCCTGGTAATCAATGTATTTGATCCACGGCAGATTGGCGCGGCCCAGATCCGCCACGATCAATAGTCCCAGCAGGATGCCGCCGGTGCGGGCACGGCGGCC
>JANPGB010000028.1:0-3515 GCA_031423695.1 Verrucomicrobiota bacterium | reverse complement strand
CGTCCCGCCCGTGCGTTTCTGGCTGGCAGCAGCCGGATCACTTTGAAACGAACGGGCGGGACGCCCGTGCCACTACTCATCTATTTCAATATGACCCCGGCTGTAAAGCACAGCTTTGCCGCCGATATGCACGCGTTCGCCGGCCAGCCGGCAAAACAATTCACCGCCGCGTTGCGAAACCTGCCGGGCAAACAGGCTCGGCTTGCCGAGCCGGTGCGACCAGTAGGGAATCAACGTGCAATGCGCCGAGCCGGTGACCGGGTCTTCGTTGACCCCGAAGGTCGGCGCGAAAAAGCGCGATACAAAATCGCAGTCGCCGCCCGGCGCGGTGACGATGACTTTGGCGTCCAGCTTCCCCAGCGTTGCGAAATCGGGTTGCAGCGACCGCACTTCGCCTTCCGTGGCGTAGATCGCGAAGTAGTCGCGCGCTTTGAGCACTTCAACCGGCTTTGCGCCCAGTCCGTTGATTAGCGCGTCCGGCACTTCGCAGGGCGCAGGTGGACGCGACGGAAAATCGAGCGTCAAAATCTCGCCTTCGCGCGTCACGGATAAAATCCCGCTCCGCGAATGGAAACGGACAACGTCGCCGCGAAAACCCAGCTCCGAAAAAAGGATGAACGCCGACGCCAGCGTCGCATGGCCGCAGAGATCCATTTCGACGGTCGGGGTGAACCAGCGCAATTCGTAATCGCCGCCGCGTGGAACGAAGAAAGCCGTCTCCGAAAGATTATTCTCGGCGGCGATGCTCTGCATCGTTGCATCGCCCAGCCAGTGTTTCAGCGGGCATACGGCGGCGGGATTTCCGTGGAACGGCTGGCTGGCAAAGGCATCCGCCACGAAAAGAGGAATTTTCATTTTTGATTTTTCACGCGGCAGATTAAAACAAGCTTTTCAAGTTTTCTCCGCGTCAATTTCCAATCGCACCATGCGGACGTGAACGCGGTTTTTATCATCCAGCGGATGCTTTACGATGTAGCGCTCCACAACGGCGTTGATGAATTCGTCACGCAGCTTCTCCGGCACGCGCTGGGTGTACGGCAGCCACGTTGTGCGGAACCAGCCGACAAACTGCTCGCGCGTCCCGAAAATCATTTCCTTGTCGGCAAGTTGAACTCCGAGTGCCCTGAAACCGAAACGCGGCAGCCATTTTTCATATTCCTCCGGCGAATGGAAAAAATACGGGGCTGCAACTTTACGAAAGAATTCGCGCCACCGCTTGAGCCGCAGCTCGGCCCGCAGCGCCACAAACACCTCCTGCGCGTTTCCCCGGCCGCCGCAGGAAACCACCAGCCGGCCGCCCGGGCGCAGCACCGCCGCCGCCCCGCGCAGAAACGCCGGATGATCGTCCACCCAGTGCAGCGCCGCGTTGGAAAAGATCAGGTCAAACGCGCGTGCAAAACGAATTTGCCGCGCATCCATGAGTTGAAATTCCAGGTTGGGCGCCTTGCCCGCTGAAAAAGTATTGCCGGCAAACTGAATCATCTCCGCCGAGGAATCGATTCCAATGACCCCGCCCGCGGGAACGGCGCGCGCCAGTTCCGCCGTGACCTTGCCGTCGCCACAGCCGACATCGAGAATCCATTCGTCGCCGCGCAGCTCCAGCTTGGCGATCAGCTCCCGCGCCCAGCCTTGCTGCGAGGAAGAGTTGGCGGCGTAAGCAGCCGGATCCCAGGTGATGTTGCTTGCGGCGGTGCGCAGCCGGCCAGCAGCCTTGGAAACCGCCTGGGGGTGCGAGCGGTTCATCTCAAAGGAGAAACTTTGCGAGGTTGAAATAGAACAGGAGCGTGAAGACATCTGAGAGCGCAAGCGTCAGCGGTCCGGCGGCGATCTTGGGATCCAGCTTGAGCGCGTGCAAAAAGGCCGGCACGGTCAGGCCGGCGAGACAGGACGCGCCCAGCGTCAGGAAAATACTCGATCCAATGACGACGGCGGACATGTTCGCCCCGCGCCAGACACAGACGATCAACGCCACCGCCAGGCCGCAGGCCAGCCCCAGCAGCAGCGCCGTGCCGGCTTCGCGCCGGAACGCCTGCCAGTACCATTTGAGCGTCGGCTTGGCCGCGCGCAACGCTTGGATCGTCATGGTCATGGACTGGATGCTTACGCTTTCGCCGAGGCCCAGGATCATCGTGAGGAAAAACGCCAGCACGAGGCTTTTGGCGAGCGTCAATTCATACGCGCTGGACAGCAGGGCGCAGAAGGTTCCGCTGATAATGGTGGTCAGCAGCCAGGGAAAACGGTAGCGAAACGCGCGCATCGGCGAGGCGTCCCGCACTTGCACCACGCGAAAACCGATGGCCTCAAAGACATCGTCCATCTGCTCGCGCTCGGCGATGTCGAACACTTCCTCGGTGAACAGCCCGACATCCACGAGGCCGACCACGCGGCGCTCCGTGTCCACGACGGGAAACGCAAAAAATTTGTGCAGCGCAAAACACTCGCACGCCTCCATCACCGTCGCGGTGTGGGGAATCGTGACGACCTTGCGGATCATCACGTCGGCGAGCTTCGCGTCGAGCGGACTCGTCAGCAACCGCCGCGTCGGCACCACACCCGCCAGCCGGCCGGCCTCGTCCACCACGTAGAAATAAATCACCCGCTCGCCGAGGCCCTGGCTGCGGATCGTCGCCAGCGCCTGCTCGATGGTCGAGGCCTGCGCCAGGCTCGCGAAATCTTTCCGAGCGAACGCCAGCACGGGTTCGTTCAGATGCTCGGCGGCGGGTTTTGTCAAAATGGCTTCGGACATCTTACAAAATCAAACCAACCCCGCCGTTTCCGGGAAGCCGCAGAGGATGTTCATGCTTTGGACGGCCTGGCCGCTCGCGCCTTTGACGAGGTTGTCCTCGGCGCTCATCACGATCAGCCGCCCCGTGCGGGGATCCAGCCGCCAGGCGAATTCGCAGACGTTGGTGCCGACGACATTTTTCGTGTCGGGCAAGGCCTTGCCTTCGAGCAGCCGCACGAACGGTTCGTTACCGTAGGCTTTTTGATAGCACTCGGTGATCTGCCCGGTGAGCGTGAACATCTCGGCGGCATTGGTGAAATGTTTTTCCGGCGCAAGATAAAGCGTCGTGAGGATGCCGCGATTGACCGGAATCAAATGCGGCGTGAACTGAATCGTCACCGTGGTTTTTGCAGCGAACGAAAGTTGTTCCTCGATCTCGGACAGATGCCGATGCTTCGGAATGCCGTAAGGCCGGACGCTTTCGTTGCACTCCACGAACAAGTAATCCAGCTCCGCCTTGCGCCCCGCCCCGCTGACACCGCTCATCGAATCCGCGATGATGCCGGTCGGTTTGATGAGCCCGGCTTTCAGCAAGGGGATCAGTGGCAGCAAAATGCTGGTGGGATAGCACCCCGGCGACGCGATGAGTTTGGCCGCCTTGATTTTCTCGCGATAAACCTCCGGCAAACCATAAACCGACTGCGCGAGCAACTCCGGCGCGGGATGGTCGTGCGCGTAAAAATCCTTGTACATCTCGGCGCTCTTGAGCCGGAAGTCCGCGCTGAGATCA
>JANPGB010000027.1:0-5307 GCA_031423695.1 Verrucomicrobiota bacterium | reverse complement strand
GCATTCGCAGCAATCGCATATCAATTTCCCCCGCGCATGAGCCTTGACCCCAATCAGCCTTACAACGATCTGCCGCTCCTGCCGCCGCCCGGCGATCTGGAAACCAAGGCGGTCCTGAAACGCTGTGTCGCCGCCAACAAGGCGCTGGCCGAGCTCAAAGGCGCCGGCGACCTGATCCCGAACCAGGCCGTGCTCATCAACGTCATCCCGCTCCAGGAAGCCAAGCTCAGTTCCGAGATCGAAAACATCGTCACCACCCAGGACGCGCTGTTCCAGGCGGCGCTCGACGAATCCCGCGCCACCGATCTGGCGACCAAGGAAGTCCTCCGCTACCGCACGGCGCTGAACCGGGGCTTCGAGGCAGTTCGCTCAGAACCTTTCCGCCTGAATCTTTTTGAAGAGCTGTGCAGCATCCTGCGCGACGAGAAGGTCAAGTTCCGCTCCAGCGACGGTGTTTACATCGGCAACCCGGCCGCCAAGACCATCACCTACACGCCGCCGGTCGGGGCCGCCGTGATGCGCGCGAAACTCAAGAACCTGGAGGAATTCATCCTGCATGACGACGAGTTGGATCCGCTGGTACGCATGGCGGTGGCGCATTACCAATTCGAGGCGATCCATCCGTTCGTGGATGGCAACGGGCGCACGGGGCGCATCCTGAACATTCTGTTTCTCATTCACGCGGGCCTGCTGCGCATCCCGGTGCTCTACCTCAGCCGCCATCTCATCCAGCACAAGGCCGAATACTACCGCCTGCTCCGCGGCGTCACCGAGCGCGGCGGATGGGAGCCGTGGCTGCTGTTCATCCTTACCGGCGTGGAGGAAACCGCCAACTGGACCACCGGCCGCATCCTCGCCATCCGCGATCTGTTCGACCAGACGCTCGCGCTCTGCCGCGCGAAACTTCCGGCCAAGGTTTATTCCAAGGAACTCGTGGAACAGGTGTTCGCCCAGCCGTACTGCAAGATCCAGTTCCTCGTGGACGCCGGCATCGCCCGGCGGCAGACCGCGTCCGAATACCTGCAGGAACTGGAAAAGCTCGGCATCCTGAAAGGCGAAAAGCAGGGGCGCGAAGTGATCTACAAACATCCGGCGCTGTTGAAAGTCCTCACCGCCTGAGATGTCGCCACCTTCGACGCGTCCCGCTGACAAGTCGAAATTATCGGAGCGTTTCGACACGTTTCCGGAACATGTCGATGCCTTCGACAGGTCGCCGAAACATGTCGATGTCCGCTGATTTGGTGGTTTCTAATTTTGCATTTTTAATTTTTAATTGTGTCGTGATTGCTTTGCTTGATTACGGGTCGGGAAATTTGCGCAGCGTCCACAAGGCGATGCTCAAGGTCGGCGCGGATGTGCGCATCGTCCAGCGGCCCGAGGAAATCGGCGATGCCCGCGCGCTCGTGCTGCCGGGCGTCGGCGCGTTCGACGACTGCATCCATGCGTTGCGGAAGCAGGGGCTGCTCGAAGCGTCGCGCGAGTTCATCAAGTCGGGCCGGCCGTTTCTGGGCATCTGCGTCGGCTATCAGGCGCTGTTCGAGAAGAGCGAGGAGTTCAACAGTTGCGCCGCCGGGCTGGCGGTTTTTCCTGGGAAGGTCGTCCGCTTTTCGGAATCGAACGGCTTGAAGATTCCGCAGATCGGCTGGAACCAACTGGAGATCGTGAATGACAAATGCCCGTTGTATCGCGGCATCCCCAACGGCAGCTACGTCTATTTCGTCCACAGCTTTTATCCGCAGCCGGTGGACGAATCAATTGTGGCGACGCGCACGGATTACGGCGTGAAGTTCGCGTCGTCGGTGTGGCGCGACAATGTGTACGCCACTCAATTTCACCCGGAAAAAAGCCAGCAAGTCGGGCTGCAACTGCTGAAAAACTTTGTCGATCTGGCGCAGGGCTGACCGGGTCGGAACACCGTCGGAGCGCGGACAGCCTTGTCCGCGCGAACCCAAGCCGTCGCCGCACGTCTGCGGCCGCGAGTCGCGGGAGTCTTGTGGCGGGCGCTCTCCTTGGAACTTGCGGACAAGGCTGTCCGCGCTCCTTGCCACCGAGCGATGGCACCAGGCATCCGTCACTTTATTGAACCGCTCGTGCCGTGCGGAACTTTCGCCGAGCGCGCCAGCACCAGCGATTGGGCGTTGTTGAACCGCTTGAATCCGGCGGGCGGCTCGAATTGTTTGGCGTCCGGGCGGACGAACTGGATCTGGTCAAAGCGCATGATCGAAGTCATGTCGTTTTCCCGGGTGGCGATCTGCACCGGAAAATCCTTCAGGTCGCCCGCGTTCCAAGTCGTCGCTGCGAGCACGATGTTGGTGCCGCTCCTGACGACGACCTGATTCTTCACGCACGGATGGCCGGCGACCGTTTCCCGGGCCAGCGCGGTCTTTTCCACTTTGAGATTCTTGTCCGCCGCGATTTCCTCCTTGGTGAACGGCAGGTGCACGTAGCTTTGCGCGTTGGGATACAGGATGAACAGGGCCTGCTTGTCCGGTCGCAGCAGACTGACGACGCGGTCCATGCCCAGTTGCTTCAGGCCGGCGACGGCCGCGGGCGGCAGATTCTTGCCGCGAATCTGGGCCATGTCAATTTCCACGCGCAACCGGACGTCGAGCGCGGCGAACGCCATCGGCGTGCGGAGCTGCTCCACCTTTCCGCCGTCCACGACCTGCACATCGGCGCGGGCGGTGAAGGCGTTGTTGGTGCCGAACAATTTCAACATGGCAGTGCTTACACCGGGCGAACCATCGCCGCCGGGCAACTGGGCCAGGGCCGAACTGGCGGCGAGCAGAACGCAGACAGCGAAGACTGTTGGCCAAGGTCTGGTAAACATAAAGCGCCCGGAATTTATTTTGCCGGGATCGGAACGGCTCTAATCAAGTCCAGTCCCACTGGAACCATCTTGATTCCTTGCCACTCAAACAAGGTGTCCAGCGCGTAGAGGCATTCGGCTTTGCTTAAAGGTGTTTGAGTTCTGAGGATGATCGTGCCTTCGAGCCGAGCCGAGGTGGCCGCATCGAATTTGCGCCCCATCAGTTCTGAATAGATTCGCGCGACCGCCGCCGAATTGAGTCCCATGAAGTTGATGGTTCCAGCCGGGATCAGCTCTGCCGGCGCTGCTGCCGTTGGTTGGGGCGAATGCGGGTGAGTGGAGGAAAGTTGGGCTGCCGGTATCACCATCACGAATTTGTCCCCGTCATTTACGGTGGCAATGGCCTGTGCCCGCAACGCTTTTTCAATCTCCTTGGCGGCAGCGGAACCATTCTCCGGAGAAATCTGGAGTGAAAAAGTGGCGTTCGGAAGCTGCAATGGGCTCAAAACGGTGCGGCGGGTTAGCTCAGCATACAACTTAAGCACGGTCGAAAATTGGGCGTTGTTCAGCACAAGGGCGGGAGGCGGCGGATTCACAGCTGATCTGGAAGGCGCGGTCGTTGCCTCAGGAGAGGCCAACCTTTCCCCCTTCTTCGCCTTGTCTGCCGTACATGAGATGGCGGTCGCTAAAATGAAGGTGCCCATCGCCAGGGCAATGAGAGAACTGGTTTTATTCGGGGTTTTCACAAATGGTTTCCGGGACTTGAATTGTTGCGATCGAAGGCTAGCCAAGCTGCGCAGAGTGTCAACCACGCTCGCTGGCTGACGTCCTCCGAATCATTTCATTTGGCACTTGAACGGCGTTTGCCTAAGTTCTGTCTCACTCAAAATGCAAAACTGCCAAGTCACTTCGCGGCTCGCGCCCTCCAGCCGGGTCCGCCGGAACATTCTCCCGCTGCTGTTCCTTTCTGTTTGGGCCTCCACTCCGCTGCTTCAGGCGCAAAGGGTTCCCGTCGTGGAAAAGGCGCTCGCCAACGGCCTGCGCCTGCTCCTCGTCGAGCGGCATGACGAACCCACCATCGCCGGCGGCTGGGTCGCGCACGTCGGCAGCTCGAACGAAAAGCCCGGGATCACCGGCATCGCCCATCTGTTCGAGCACATGATGTTCAAGGGCACCAAGACCATCGGCACCAAGGATTACGCGCAGGATCTGGAGATCATCAACGAGCAGGAACGCGTGCGCGAAGAGATGCGCGCCGAGGAAGCCAAACTCCGCGCGGCCTGGCGGCGTGGCGAGATTGACGACTGGCAGAAGCCGGAGAACAAGACGCCCCGCTGGCGCGAACTTGAAAAGCAGTTCAACGAACTGGTTGATCGCCAGCGCAAGGTGCAGGTTAAAAATGAATTTGATAAGATCTATTCCGCCAACGGCGCCTCCGGCATGAACGCCTTCACATCCGAAGACATGACGGTTTATTTCTGCAACGTGCCCGCCAACAAAATCGAACTGTGGATGTGGATGGAATCCGACCGTCTGCTGAATCCCGTCCGGCGCGAGTTTTATTCCGAGCGCGACGTGGTGTTTGAGGAGCGCCGGATGCGGACGGATTCCCCGCCGCTCGGGCTGTTGAACGAGGCGTTCAACGCGATGTTCTGGGAATCGCATCCGTATAGCTGGCCGACGGTGGGCTGGCCGACCGACATCCCCGCAATTTCCAAAGTGCAGGCGGACGAATTTTACGCGACCTATTACGCGCCACAAAATCTCACCGTTTGCCTCGTCGGCGATTTCAAGATGGACGAGGCCGTCGCGCTCGCGGAAAAATATTTGGGCCGCATTCCGCGCGGGACGATTTCCGCTCCTGACGTTGTCACCCTCGAAATGAAACAGCCCGCCGAGAAGCGTATGAACGGCGAGGCGGACGCCAATCCGCAGGTGGACATGCTCTGGCACACGGTGGCGTTCCAGCACAAGGATTCCTACGTGCTGAAGATTCTCGGCGAACTGCTGGCCAACACCACCGGCCGGCTTTACAAGGGTTTGGTGCTTGGCAGTGGCGTCGCTGACAATGTGAATGCCGCCCAGATTTCCCAGAAATGGGCGGGCTACTTTGACATCACGGGCGAGGCCAAGGACGGCCACACGCCCGCCGAAGTGGAACAGGGCATCTATGCTGAACTCGACAAGCTCAAGCAGACCGAGGTGCCCGCCGAGGAGTTGCAGAAGGTGAAGAATAATTTTGCCGCGGGTGAATTCCGCAAGCTGGCGGCGAACTTCGTGTGGCTCCAGGTGGACCGTTTCTGGCACGAAGGCATGATGCACCGCATGATCCCGCTGATGAAGACCTGCGTGGTGCTGGATGTCATTAGCGGGGAGATCAAGCCGATCATCGTGTCGTCCGGCAGGTCGGGCGACTCCAACTCGGGCCTGAGCGCCCCCACCATGCCCGACGGATCGATTGGCATCATGCCCGGCATCGGCGAGGAACCGCCGACCGA
>JANPGB010000026.1:0-2250 GCA_031423695.1 Verrucomicrobiota bacterium | reverse complement strand
TCCACGTCGGGCAGCAAAACATCTTGCTGCGATTTGTTGAAGCGGTGGATTTCGTCAATGAAGAGGATGGTGGGCTGGCCGGAATTTTCCAGGCGGTTGCCGGCGGCGGCGAGCACGCGGCGCATGTCGGCAACGTTGGATTCCACGCCGCTGAGGCGCTCGAATTTGCTCTTGGTCTGCCGGGCGATGATTTGGGCGAGCGAAGTTTTGCCGGTACCGGGCGGACAAAAAAATATCAGCGACTGGATGCGGTCGGCCTCGATGGCGCGACGAAGCAATTGGCCGGGGGCGAGGATGTGGGTTTGCCCGGCGTATTCTTCAAGGTTGCGCGGACGCATCCGCGCGGCGAGTGGTTGATGGCGGGGGAGGTTTTCCGCGGCGGTCTCTTGTTGGGGCGCTGGCGTTTCGGAAAACAGGTCGTGACCGGACATGGCAAGAAGTTAAGGCGGAATGTTGAAAGCGGAAAGCGGAAAGGCAGTGGGCAATAAAAAACCCCGCCAGTGCCGTGTATAACAGTTCCATTGAACTTGATAGAAACAGGGTGGAATCCGTTGAATTGCTTTCGACTTCCAGTTAAGGCCTGTCGGCGGCGGACTCAATTAAGATCCCTTGATTGTTAACTTACGGTCCAAGGACTTGGTTTCTAATCACGAGAGCATAGGCAGGGAAATTTCGGTTCCAAAACTTTTTGGAAACTAAAATCGTATTTCAAAAGAGCGGGCGCATTTTTCAACGCGCGAATCTGGATTCAATATCGTCAGGTTTTTGTTTTGCTCAAGCAAAAAAGCGACGCCGGGCGAAAGTATTTTTTGGGATATGTTATCCCTGCCGGATTAATGGAGTGTGGCCAGGCTGGCGCGGTCCAGGTTTTCCCGCACGGTCTGGGTGAGGGCTTGCAGGTTAAACGGCTTTTGCAGGAAATTGACCCCTTCGGTCAGGGACAGATCCTGGCCGGTGTGGTTGGCGACGTAGCCGCTGCAATAGATCACTTTCAGGCCGGGCTTTTCGGCGGTGAGCCGGCGGGCGAGTTCGTGGCCGTTCAGGCCGTGGGGCATGACCATGTCGGTGAGCAAGAGCTGGATATTATCTTTGTGTTCCCGCCAGACATCGAGGGCAGCCACGCCGGAGGCGGCTTGGAGGATGGAATAACCGCAGCGTTCGAGTGCGGTGCAGAGGATCAGCCGCAGCGGGGCTTCGTCCTCCACCACCAGGATGGTTTCGCTGCCGCCGACCATTTTGGTATTTTCCACCGGCTGGGAATTCTCCGGACGGGGGCCGACGAAGGGCGGAAAACAAATCCGGAAGGTGGTGCCCTGGTTGGCCTGACTGCTGACGGTGATCCAACCGTGGTGCTGCTGGACAATGCCATAGACGGTGGCCAGTCCGAGGCCGGTGCCTTTGCCGACTTCCTTGGTGGTGAAGAAAGGCTCAAAGATATGCGGCAAATGTTCCGGCGCAATGCCGGTGCCGGTGTCGCTGACGGAGAGATGCACGTGCGGGCCGGGCTGGGCATCGGGATTCTCACGGGCTTGTTTCTTGTCCACGAAGCCGGTGCCGGTGGAGATGACGAGGCGTCCGCCGCCGGGCATGGCATCGCGGGCGTTGACGGCGAGGTTGAGGATGATCTGTTCCATCATGCCGGCATCGCCATGGATGGCGGGGAGGTTCGAGGTGTAGTCGGCCTGGAGCACGACGTCTTCACCGACAATGCGGTGGAGCATCTTGCTCATGTTGGAAACGATGTCATTCAGGTCGAGACTGGCAGGTCGGATGATCTGTTGGCGGCCGAAGATGAGCAGCTGGCGGGTCAGGCCGGCGGCGCGTTTGACGGCGCTGGAAATTTGCTGCACGGATTCAGAAACCATCTTCGGATCGGCCTCGGTCGTGATCAGCAGGGTGGCGTAGCTCTGGATGACGGTGAGGATGTTGTTGAAGTCATGCGCCACGCCGGCCGCGAGCTGGCCGATGGCCTCCATTTTCTGCGACTGGCGGAGCTGGGCTTCGAGCGTTTGCTGGCGGGCTTCGGCCAGCTTGCGGGCGGTGATGTCCTGCATGAATCCGTGCCACAAAATGCCGCCGTCGGCTTCGTGCTCCGGGACGGAATGGATTTCCACCCAGATATCGCCGCGCTTGGGATTGCGGATGCGGAACTCGTGCCACCAGGGCGTCATGTTGCGCATGGATTCTTCGAGGGTCGCCTGCACGCGCGCGCGATCGTCGGCATGAATCAGCTCGCGGGCCGGGCCAGCG
>JANPGB010000025.1:0-2069 GCA_031423695.1 Verrucomicrobiota bacterium | reverse complement strand
GATTTCGGTGTTTTTTCTCCGTGCCTGCTGTGCTCTCCGTGGTGAATTTCTTATTTCCGATAAAGTCTAATGTAGACTTTTATTGCCAAGCGCGTCCCGCTCCACACTCAGTTCAGGTCAAAGCGGTCGAGGCTCATCACCTTGGCCCACGCCTTCACAAAGTCCCGCACGAACCTCTCCTGTCCGTCCGCCGCAGCATAGACCTCTGCCAGAGCACGCAGCTCGGAGTTTGACCCGAACGCCAAGTCAACCGGGGTCGCCGTCCACTTGAGCTGGCCAGTCGCACGATCTAGTCCCTCGTAAAGGCCCTCGGACTTGGAAGACTTGCTCCACTTGGTGGACATATCGAGCAGGTTCACGAAGAAGTCATTGCTCAAGGTTCCAGGGCGATTGGTGAGCACGCCGTGTCTAGCCTGTCCGGCATTGGCATTCAAGGCCCGCATGCCGCCAACCAGCGCAGTCATTTCAGGCACGGTCAGCGTCAGCATGTACGCCCGCTCGACCAGCATTTCCGCTGGCGATAGGCGCTGTCCGCTGCGGAAATAGTTCCGAAAACCATCTGCGGTCGGTTCAAGCGCGGCGAAGGACGCCACGTCGGTCTGCGTTTCTGATGCGTCCGTGCGCCCCGGCGTGAAGGGCACGACGACGTTGGCCCCTGCCTTCTTGGCGGACTGCTCGATAGCGGCGACGCCACCCAGCACGATCACGTCGGCGAGCGAGACCTGCTTCTTGGCACCAGACTGCGCACGGTTAAAGTCCTGCTGGATTCCCTCCAGACGTTGCAGCACTTTGGTCAGTTCAGCCGGATTGTTGACTTCCCAATCCTTCTGCGGTGCAAGGCGGATGCGTGCGCCGTTTGCGCCACCGCGCATATCAGTGCCACGGAATGAAGCAGCCGAAGCCCAGGCTGTCCTGACCAGTTCCGGCTCGGTCAGGCCCGACGCGAGAATTTTGGATTTCAGTCCTGCGATGTCCTTCGCGTCAATTTGCTTATAGCTGACGTGGGGGAGAGGGTCCTGCCAAATCAGGTCTTCTTTCGGAACCTCCGCACCGACATAGCGGGAACGCGGGCCTAAGTCGCGGTGGGTCAACTTGAACCACGCTTTGGCAAACGCGAGCCGGTATTCCTCCGGGTTATCCGCGAAGCGCTTCGCAATTTTCTGGTAGCTCGGATCGAACTTCAGCGCGAGGTCGGTCGTGAACATGATCGGCGCATGCCGCTTTGCCGGGTCGTGCGCGTCCGGCACGGCGTTCGCTGCCTGCCCATTGGCGGGAATCCACTGGGTCGCTCCGGCGGGACTCTTGGTCTGCACCCAGTCAAAGGCAAACAGGTTCTTGAGGTACTCCGAAGTCCAGGCGGTTGGTTTGGAAGTCCAAGCACCTTCCAGACCGCTGGTGACTGTGTCGCCCGCGTTGCCCTTGCCGCAATTGTTTGTCCAGCCGAGTCCTTGTTGCTCGACACTTGAAGCGGCTGGATCGGGCCCTACGCACTTGCCTGGATTGTAAGCGCCATGCGCCTTGCCGAAAGTGTGGCCACCAGCAATGAGCGCAACCGTTTCCTCGTCGTTCATCGCCATGCGACCAAACGTTTCGCGGATGTCCTTCGCCGCCGCCAGCGGATCAGGGTTGCCGTTTGGGCCTTCGGGATTCACGTAGATCAGTCCCATCTGCACAGCGGCCAGCGGATTCGCCAGTTTGCGGTCGCCGCTGTAGCGCTCAGAGGCAAGCCACTTCTTCTCCGGCCCCCAGAAAACCAAATCTGGCTCCCATTCGTCCTTGCGCCCACCGGCAAATCCGAAGGTTTTGAAGCCCATAGACTCCAATGAGACATTTCCGGTCAAGACCATCAGATCAGCCCAGGAAAGCTTCTGACCGTACTTCTGCTTGACCGGCCAGAGCAGGCGTCGCGCCTTGTCGAGGTTGGCATTGTCCGGCCAACTGTTGAGCGGTTCGAAGCGCTGTTGACCGCCGCCCGCGCCGCCACGCCCGTCCGCTACACGGTACGTCCCGGCGCTGTGCCAGGCCATCCGAATGAAGAACGGGCCATAGGTTCCGTAATCGGCAGGCCA
>JANPGB010000024.1:0-4858 GCA_031423695.1 Verrucomicrobiota bacterium | reverse complement strand
TTTGCAGGGTGCGCTGGCGTTCTCCGACGCCTCGATCGAGGAACGCGGCGACACACCCTACGTCTGGCTGGCGCGCGGCGACGTGCTGCTGGCGCGGGCCGAACCGCGCGCGGATTATTGTTTTGAAAAGGCGCTGCTCCTTGCGCCAACGGACTGGTTCGTTATCTGGCTGGCGGCGCGCATCCGGCATTATTACAAGCAGTTTGCCCTGGCGCTGAAGCTGGCCCAGCGCGCGGTCGAATTGAAGGCTGATCATTTCATGGTCTGGCTCGAGCTTGGCTTGAACCAGCAGGCCTTGGGGTTGGTGGGGCCGGCCCGAATTTCTTTTCAGCAAGCGCGGCAGTTGAATCCGCATTGCTCGGAGGCGGATCTGGCGATGGTCCGCCTTTCAGGCACGGGATTTTTTGCGCGGATTCGTGGATGGTATCGGCAACTTTTCAAATCATGAGCACCGAGAATCTTGACCGTCTGCTGTCGGCCGCCAAAGATTTTGACGGCTCTGATCTCCATCTCGTAGCGGGCGTGCCGCCCGCGTTTCGGGTGAACGGCGAGATCATCATTGCCGACGAGGACGCGTTGACCGAGGAGGACATCACGAGCATTGCGGACAGCCTGCTGAACGAGCAGCAGAAGAAAAAATTCGAGCACGAATGGGAGCTGTGCATTTCCCTTTTGCACAGCGTGGCCGGCCGGGTGCGGGCGACTTTTTACCGGCGCAACGGCCATCCCGAAATGAGTTTCCGCTTTTGCGGCGAGAAGATTGCCGCGCGCGCGGACCTGGGCCTGCCGGAAAAATTGGACGACCTCGCGCGTCGGCCAAACGGGCTGGTGCTCATCACCGGTCCCACCGGCGCGGGCAAGACGACCACGCTCAATTATCTCGTGGACGTGATCAACAGCGAGCGCCGCTGCAAGATTGTCACGATTGAAGATCCGATTGAATTCGTCCACGAAAACAAGCGCGCCATCGTCGTGCAGCAGGAGGTGCTGACGGACGTGCGCTCCTTCAATCGCGCGCTCATCCATGTGTTGCGTCAGGATCCGGATGTCATCGTGGTGGGCGAGATGCGCGATCACGAGGCCATTGCCACCGCGTTGACGGCGGCGGAAACCGGCCATCTGGTGCTGGCAACGATGCATTCCCCGAACGTGTCGCACGCGCTCGAGCGGGTGGTGGGCGTCTTCGACGGCAACGCGCAGCGGCAAATCATCCTGCAGCTTGCGAACTCCTTGCAGGGCATCATCGCGCAGGATTTACTGCCGGCGGCCGACCGCACCCGGCGCATCCTGGCCTACGAACTTCTCGTGGCGACCAATGCCGTCCGCAACCTGATTCGCGAGGGCCAACTGCATCAGCTCGAAAACATGATCCAGACGGGGCGCAAGGACGGAATGGTGCTGATGGACAATTGCCTTTATGACCTCTACTGCAAATGTCTGATCAGCTACGACACGGCGGTGAGCCGGGCGCGGCACGCTGACCGGATCAGCCAGAAACAGGCGTGAATTGGCATCCCCGGCGAAGGTGCGGAGCAGCGATGCCGGGACCAAAAAAAGAGCCGCGCGGTGAGGCGCGGCCCGGGCAAAAAACAGGGTGGGTTCAAACTCCGGTTACTTCACCAGCTTCAGCGCGATCTGCTTGTCCAGTTGCGCGGCCAGGTTCAGATCCGAGCCACCGCCTTTGGTGCGGGTCTGGACGGTCAACTCGCTGATCTTGGGTTCGATCTGCTCGACGCGAATCCAGACGCGGCATTCATTGACATTACCGATGACGGTGCGGGCAATGTTGTTCACGGCATTGGTCTGGCCAAAAATAGTCCCTTCATTCAGCAGCACGCCGTTGAAGGCGATCACTTCCTTGGCCGCCGCAAAAATCTCGTCCGCTGGTCGGTCATAACGCGCCTCAATCCGGTCCTTGATCAGCGGGAGCCCGCCGGCCCGGTTGCCATCCACCGTGCCGACGCAACCGGCGGCCACGATCACCAAACCTGTCAACGCCAGAAATAACTTATTCTTCATGCAAGTAGTGCAATCAAATCGGCGCGGCGCGTCAAGCATGGATTGTCCGGCGGCGGCGGGAAGCCGGCGCCCCAAAAATGCGGATTGAATTTTGGCCGGCGCTCGAACATAAATCCCCCATGTTATCCAAGGTGTGCTCTGCTGCGGTCAACGGCATTGAGGCCTACCCCGTCGAGGTCGAGGTCAACGCCGGCTGGGGCGACACGCTCATCATCATCGTTGGCCTGCCCGACGCCGCCGTGAAGGAATCCCGCGACCGCGTCACCACTGCACTGACCAATTCCGGATTCAAGTTTCCCATGGGCCGCACCACCATCAACCTGGCGCCCGCCGATGTGAAGAAGGAAGGACCGAGCTTCGACCTGCCCATCGCCCTCGGCATGCTGGCCGCCAGCGAACAGATCGAAACCGATCAGCTCGATAATTTTGTCGTCGTTGGCGAACTCGCCCTGACCGGAGGAGTCCGATCCTGCAAAGGCGTCCTGCCCATTGCGCTGCGGGCCAAAGCCGACGGCAAGGTGGGCGTGCTCGTCCCGGCCGACAACGCCCCGGAAGCCGCCGTCGTCGCCGGCTTGCAAGTCATCCCGATTCAAAATCTGCGCGAGGCGGCGCAGTTTCTCGAAGGCGAAATCAAAATCGCGCCCGTCAAGGTGGACCTTGCCAAAATGTTCGCGCAACCCTTGGACGACGAGGCCGATTTCGCCGAGGTCAAGGGCCAGGAGAACGTGAAGCGCGCGTTGGAGATCGCCGCCGCTGGCGGGCACAACGCCCTGCTCATCGGCCCGCCCGGCACCGGAAAATCCATGCTGGCCAAACGCCTCGCCTCAATTCTTCCACCGCTCACTTTGGAGGAGGCGCTGGAAACCACCAAGATTCACAGCATCGTCGGCCTGCTGTCGCCGGGGCAGGCGTTGATCACCCGCCGGCCTTTCCGGGCGCCCCACCACACCGCATCGGACGCCGGCCTGCTCGGTGGCAACATCAATCCGACGCCGGGCGAAATTTCGCTCGCGCACCACGGCGTGCTGTTTCTGGATGAGCTGCCGGAATTCAAGCGCAGTGTTTTGGAAACCATGCGCCAGCCGCTCGAAGATGGCCGGGTGACCATTTCGCGCGCGGCCGGCACGATGACATTCCCGGCGCAATTCATGTTGATTGCGGCCATGAATCCGACTCCAGACGGAAAATCGCCTCACGAATCAAAAAGTTCACCGCGAGAAATTCAGAACTATTTAGGCCGGATTTCCGGGCCGTTGCTCGACCGCATTGACCTGCAAATCGAAGTGCCGGCGGTGAAGTTCCGCGAACTGTCCGGCGCGTCAAGCGGCGAGAGCTCGGCGCAAATCCGCGAGCGCGTCATCGCGGCCCGGCGCCGGCAGCTCGCCCGTTTGAAAGACCGGCCCAGGATCACCTGCAACGCGCGCATAGGCGCGTTAGATTATTACACGGTTCTCCAGAAGTTTGAGTGCCAGAGTAACTTATGTCGATTCCATCATCGGCAACGACGATCTTTTCGCATACGGCTTCGGCAATCTTACGGCGTTCGTCCAGAGGCAGCCTAGGCCAGCGGTCGTAAATGGAATTGGATTCCGTTATGACAGCTTCGGCGGAAATCCGGTTCACTCTCATAAAATCAACGTCGGCTTGCAACTTCGGAAGTTCCGCCAGCAATTGCTCCAACTGAGCCTCAGCTGGTTTGTAGAAATCACCGAAGCCCTTGGGGGTGATATGCCCCTCCACACATAGCCGGTGTGTTTGCTGCATTGTGTCACGCAATTTTTGGACGCTGTGTTGGTGCGAATCAAGCAGCTCCTCCTTTTCTTTGAGCGTCTGTGCAGCCCGGTCCAAATTCGTCTGCAATTTTTCGGGGTTCGAGAAGAACACTTTCAATTCTTCGCGGAAAGTTTCCTCCAGCTCCACAATGGGTATTTTATTGTTACACTTCCGACATAGAAATATTGGCGAATCCGTCCGTGCATACATTTTACCACCGCACCCGCACCATGCCAATTTGCTGAAAGTTTGAGAGGGCAACCGGCCTGGTCGTTTCCATTTCTTGGCCTGCTCCTCCAGAATTTGATTTACCTCATTCCACATTGCTTCGGAAACAATCGGTTCGCACGCATAGCGGCCCCATTCTGATTCCGGCTTGGGGACAGCTTTCCACGGGCCAACTCTGCGGGCGCGATTAAAAATATAATGCCCTTAGCTGATGAATCGATGAGCATGTCTCTTATTTGGAGTTCTCTCCACTGTCTCCCTTTGCGGGTGCGATAGCCTTTTGCATTAAGCATCTGCGCTACGGAATATTTGCGCCGGTGTTGCAGGAACAATTCAAAAGCTTCGCGACGGATCGGTGCCTCCTCGGGGTGCAACAACATCTCACCGTCTTTGACGGTGTAACCATAAGGCACGCATTTATTCAGCAGCTTGCCCATTTTCGCGCGGGTCAGAAATGAAAAATGCCAACCATTCGGCGCAGTGAATTCCACCCCTGTTTGGGGGTATTGGCGCGGGTTGCCGCCGCCGCCATCCTCTACACAATTCCATTTCATAATTGGATGGATAATTTTCATGAGCAATCCTTGCCAGCCAGTGGCTTTGGTTACCGGTTCTTCCAGTGGCATCGGCGCGGCCATTGCCGAACGGCTCGCGGCGGAAGGTTTCCTCGCGCTGATCAACGCCCGCTCGGAAAACACCGGAGCGATCCGAACGCGTGATGCCATTCTTGCGGCCGGTCATCAGGCGGAGTTCGCCATCGGGAATGTTTCTGATGTGGCGGGGATTCGCCGGCTGTTTTCGGAAATTCGCGAACGCTTTGGGCGCATTGATGTGCTGG
>JANPGB010000023.1:0-1736 GCA_031423695.1 Verrucomicrobiota bacterium | reverse complement strand
CAGGCATTGGCATTGGCGCAAACCAACGCGGAGTTGATCAATGTCTTACAGGCGGAGATTGGACTGTATCAAACTAATTCCCCCTGCCGTTCCACATCCTCTTATCGTTCCATAAGCAAATAAATGCCCTCACTCCTGTATCGCTTAAAACGCCGCGACGTTGGTTCCCCGACAGCGCACCACTCCGCCGTCCGCGAGATTCAACCAGACCGCGCCGGTGGAATTCTCGCGCGCAAACCCCTGGCGCTGTCCGCGCCCCCCCGTCCAATTCCCAGATTGCTGACCTGTCCGGCGTGTTTGGTTTCAACAACGAAGGAATAAAGAAAAGTTTCTGGAATCAGTGATTCTTGTAACCCTTCGTAACTTGGTTGCTTGGTTGTTCAATCACGATTTCAGGATCAACATTCGTCAGCCTTAATAACGACCCGCCCATGGCAAACGCCGTCCACGCCAGCGCGGGAACATACAGCTCGAATTCGCTCACCTTTTGGCAAAACCAGTTCAGCAGTCCAAGCGCCACTGAAAAATAAATTACGTCGACGTCCCGCCAGACCCGCCGCAGCAACGTCCAGAGCAGCAGGCCGACCCACGCCGCGTAGCTGACGCCGCCGATGATTCCCGAGTCGGAAAATTGTTCGAGGTAATCATTGTGAGTCAGTCGCGCCATTTCGGATTCGGGACGTTTCAGGAGCGCATACGGCCGCTGGAAAGTTCCCGGCCCGGAACCGAACAGCGGATGCTCCCGCGTGTTTTGAACGGCCGCCTGCCAGTAGTCAAACCGCGCGCTGACACTGGTTGCACCGGCCGCGAAGTACTTTTGAAAACGCACGCCAAAAACCGTCAGCCCGACCGCCGTCAGCAGGACAAGTGCGCCCCACTTCCAGCGCACAGACCAGTGCAGGCGGAAGAGCCAGACTGCCGCGAGCAGCAAGCCGATCAGCCAGCCGGACTTGGAGCCGGTCCAGAACAAACTGCCGAGTCCGAGAAAGAGCGTGAGCGCTATGGCCGCGACCCGCGTGAGCGGGCGGAATCGCCGCGTGCCAGCGACCGCCAGCGCAAACGTGACCGGCCACAGCAGCAGCACCACGCCCGCGAGCGCGTTCGGATACACGAGCGTGCCATGCACCCGCCCCTTCTCAAACTTCGACAGCAGCAGCGGATTCGCCACGTCCACACCGTTGGTCGTGATAATCATGCCGTCCGACTTCAACTGCGCGAAGACTTCGGGTGCAAAATTTGTCCAGCCCGAGCGCTCGCCGTCCATCATCATCTGCCGCCCTTGCGGAAACTCGAACAGCTTTTGATCCACTGCCCGCACCAGGCAAATCACGAACGCCACCAGCAGCCCGACCAGCAGCCATCGAAACCGGCGAGGCCCCCCGAGCAGCCACGCGCCGAGAAAATAGCACGCGACGCAGCCGCCCAGATGCAGCAGCGTTAGCGTCGTCAAGGAGGCATCCACGGTTCGGGAGGCGGCCGCAAGCTGCCAGCCGAACCAGACCAGCGGCAGCAACCATAACCACCGCGATCCCGGCCAGCGCGGTTGCACGGTAATTGCCGGCCAGTTTATACGGAACAACCAGATGCAAATGAAAGCTACTACAATCAACCAACTGGCCATTGGTCCGCCCCAAGGAAATCCTAGACCACCGGCAAGAAACAAGATGGCAATAACGAGCATACGCGCGCCTGCGCCAATCAGCCACATTCCAACCAGCGCCATTGGAATCAAAAAC
>JANPGB010000022.1:0-16200 GCA_031423695.1 Verrucomicrobiota bacterium | reverse complement strand
AATTTCGGTTCCGGCCCTTCCGCCACAGTGGCCACGTCCTTGAGTCGGACGCTCTGGCCGTCGTGCGCCGTGACGACGATTTCGCCCAGCAATTGCGGGGTCAGCGACTGGCTTTCGGTCTGGATGAGAATGCGTTGGTTGGCGTTCTTTACAAAACCCGCGCCCATGACCCCGGTCGAAACCCGCGCCGCGCCGAGCACGTCGGAGATCGAGAGGCCAAAGGCGAGCAGCCGTTCAGGCCGCACCTGGATCTGCAGCTCTCGCACTTCGCCGCCGAAAACGATGCAGCGCGCCACGCCCGGCACCGAGAGCAGCCGGGGCTTGATCGTCCAGTCGGCCAGCGTGCGCAGTTCCATCGGGGAGAGTTTTTCGGAGACGAGACCGATCTTCAGCAAATCCATCGTGGACGAAGTGAGCGGCGTCATCACCGGCGCTTTCACGCCGGCGGGCAGTTCCCCGGCCGTGTTGCCCAGTTTTTCCGCCAGCATCTGCCGCGCGAGAAAAATATCGGTCCCCTCCTTGAACACCGCTGTGATGACCGAGAGGCCGGAAATAGATTCGGACCGCAGCGACGCCATGTTGCCCAGTCCGTTGACCGTGTTCTCCAGCGGACGGGTGACCAGCACCTCCACCTGTTCGGGCGAAAGCCCCGGCGCCTCGGTTTCCACCGTGACCTGCGGCGGCACGAAATTGGGGAAGACATCCAGCTTCGCGTGGTAGGAAATAAAAATCCCGTACCCGGTCAGCAGGCACGCCAGCGCGATGACCACGCCGCGAAACTTCAGGGAAAAATGGACGATGCGGTTGAGCATGGGTGCGCGCTAATCCGCCGGCTTGGCCGTGGCGGCGGGCTTCAATTCCACCGAAAGCAACATTTGCGCACCGGTCACCACGACATGCTGACCGGCACTGATGCCGTTGGTGATGAACCAGCCGGTTTCTGTGGGATGAACCAGCGCGATCTCCTTGCGTGTGAAAGCGCCGCCGGTTTCGCTCAAGACGTAAGCCCAGCCCCGGCCTTCCGTCCGCACCACCGCCGCGCGCGGAATGATCACGCCGGCCAGCGGTTCCCCGGGAAGCTGGACTGAACCCACCACCGCTTCGCCCACCGCGAGCGGCGTCGCGCCCGGCCGGGCCAGAAAAATAAATCCGCGTCCTTGCGTCAATGGATCAAGGCCCGTTGCCGCCCCGAGAAACTCCGCCGCCACCGCATGGCCGGACAAGGTTTCAATCCGCGCGCCAACCGGCAGCGCCGACAAGATTTCCCCCGCCGACAAATCAATCCGCACCAGCACGGTTTCTTGGGACAGCAGCGATTGAACAAAGCCGGGCAAATCTTTTTGCTCCATGACGGCCCTGCCCCACGCGGCAGCCAGCCGGTCCTGGGCTGATCGCACGACCAGGCCATCGCGCAGCGCGGCGGCTTCGGCTGTTTGCAACGCGCGCGGCGAGGCGTTGCCCTGCTCCGCCAAAGTCCGCTGACGCGCGAGTTCATGGCTGGAAGCCGAGTCAAGCGCGCGCGCGGAAGCCAGTTCAGTCAGCAACGCCGCCAGCGGCGCGGGGTCCAGCACTCGGCCATAGCCCTTGGATTCCGGCGCGATCTGGGCCGCCGCCGGATTGGCCACAACAATGCCCGCATCGCCTTGCAGTTCGTCGCTCATGGTGACGACGGCGTTGCCGTCCTCGTCCCGCGAAAGACTCGGTTTGTCCCCTTCCTCGGCGGCGGGATTCTCCGCCATGGTCTCGGCTGTCCTGTTGTGCTGCCAGAACCAGACGGCTCCACCGCCCAGTGCGACGCCGAGGATGATCGTTAGAAAAAATTGTTTCACGGTTGGGTCTCCTTCATTGCCGGTGCGGGCGCGGGTTCGATCACGGAAGGTTTCATCAAGGCGATGGGCACTTGCACGGCGACTTCCAGCGCGGCGACGGCCTGCTGGAATTTCACCCGGCCATCCAGTTGCACCAGTTGTGCGCTGGCGAACTCCAGTTTGGCATTCAGCAAATCCAACGGCTCCAGCGCGCCCGCCTTGACCTGCGCTTCAACGGATTCATGCTGCTGCGTCTGCGCCTCGGCAAGCGATTGCAATGTCGCGAGATTATTTTTTGTCACCGAGAGCATGGCCGTCGCTCGCTCGATTTCGACGAGCGCCTTGGCCTGCACGGCGTTGAATTTTGCGGCCGCTTCTTCCCGACGCGCGACGGCTTCAGCAATAGGGCCTTGGTTTTGATTGAGGATCGGCAGCTCGAAGGTCAGGCCGAGCGACCACTTGTTGTCGCCCTGGTCAAATTGATAGCCCGGGTTCAGATGCACGTCGGGGTACTGTTTCGCGATCTCCAATTGCAGCGTCGCCTGCGCGGCGGCGTAATCGGCGAGCGCGCCCAGGATGTCCGCGCGATTTTGCAGCGCAGCCCGGCGGACTTCGGCGGAAGTCAGATCGCCGGGTGAAGCAAAATCTTTCAACGGATCAAACGCCAGTTCGGCCTCGTCGAGCGCGTGCAGCGGAATGCCGATGGCCTCGGCCAAACGCGCGCGCGCCTCTGCCATCTGGCTGGCGGCATCGGCCCGATCAAGCCGCGCCTTTTGCAACGCAACCCGCCGCGAGGCGAGTTCGGATTTGGCAATCGCACCCGCCTCCGCCTGCTGTTCGAGCAGGCGCGCGACTTGTTCCTGAATGGAAACTTGTCCCTGCAACAGCAGCAGGCGTTGATGCGCGGCAGCGGAGTCGAGCAGACGTGTGCGGAGATTGCCGCGAATCTGCCACGCGACAGCGGCCAGATTGAACCGCGCAGATTCGGAAAGCTGCGCGGCGACGGCGATGCGATGGCCGCGTTTGCCGGCGGTCTCCAACGGCAGATCAAAACTCAGACCCGGAAACCACGGCGAGAGTCCAGGGTTGTGGGTGGCGTCGAATCCGGCCGTGAGGCTCAAGGTGGGATTGGGTCGGCCGCCGGCGGTTTTGCCGCCGGCCTGCGCGACGCGCCACTGCGCGCGGGCGACGGCAAGATCGGGATGAAAATAAAATGCCGCGAGCGTGAGGAGGTCGAAATCCCAGAGCGGATGCGGCCAGTCCGTCAGCTCGCGGTGCAGATTTTTTTTCAGAAAAGTTTTCAGCGCGGCGTCGGTGAGGGATCGACCTTCCAGTTCCGCCGCCTGCTGCGCAGGAGAAATGGGCTTAGGCTCAAAGCGCGCACAACCGGACAGCGCAAGGATGAGGGCGAAGAACATCGAACATCCAACATTGAACATTGAACGCCCAATGATGGCCGAAGCCGGCGCTGCCGCTGGCTTGTATGTTCGGCGTTGGGCGTTGAATGTTGAATGTTTCATTTACAGTGCGGCCAGCGGCAACCGCACTGTGACGATGGTTTGTTTCAATGGCACAGATTCAATTTTGACCGCGCCTTTATGCGCGGAAACAATCCACTGCGCAATGCTCAATCCCAGGCCAGAGCCTTCCACCTCGCCGCCGTGCGCCGGGTCGCCGCGAAAAAAACGGTCGAACACGCGCGGCAACATTTCCGGCGGAATGCCCGCGCCGGTGTTTGTCACGGTGAGTTCGGCAGTCACGACCTCCGCGCGACGCAGCGCGAATTCCACCGTTCCGCCGGGCTGATTGTATTTGATCGCGTTGTCCGCAAGGTTCAGCAGCAACTGGCGCAGGCGATGGCGGTCTCCGTGGATGGTGATTGGTTCGCACACGGCCAGACTTACCGCAAGGTTCGCGGGCTTGGCGAGGATTTGCGCGTCCTCGAAAACGTCGCGAACGATTTCGTCCAACGCGAGCGGCTCGGCTTTCAACGAGATCTGTCCGGCGTCGGCCTTGGTCAGCAGCGTGAGGCCGTCCACAATTTTGGTGAGGCGCTGGATTTCATCAAGCTGGCTGGCGAGACGGTCGCGTTGCGCAGCAGGAAGATTATTTTCGGTCAACGCGGTTTCCAGTTCGCCGTGCAGGACGGTGAGCGGCGTCTTGAGTTCGTGCGAGGCGTGCAGCGTGAATTCGCGGATGCGCTGGAACGAACCGTCGAGCCGCGCGGTCATGGCGTTGAAGACTTCGGTGAGGCGGTCCAACTCGTCGCCGTTGCCGGAGCGCGGAAGTTGCTCGCTCAAATTGCGGTCGTGGATTTTTTCGGCAGCGAGCGTGAGGGCGGCCACGGGTGTGAGCGCCTTGCGCATGAGCCACCAACCGCCCGCGAGCGCGAGCAGCGCCGAGGGCACGCCGCACCAAAAAATAATCCGCAGGGTTTCACGCAGATCGCCTTCGTCGCCTTCCTCAAATTTGGGCGTGGCGGTTTCCAGCCGCGCACGCGGCTCGGGCGCAAACTCGTGATACATCAGCAACGCCATCGCAAGGAGCGAGACGAACATGAGGGCGGCATACCAGGCGGTGAGGCGCGTGCGGATGGTCATGGCGAGTCCTTCAGCACGTAGCCGATGCCGCGCACGGTGTGGAGCAGCTTTGGCTCGAAACCGTCGTCAATTTTTTCGCGCAGCCGCTTCACGTACACATCCACGAGGTTCGTGCCGGGATCGAAGTCGTAGTCCCAGACTTTTTCAATGATGGCCATGCGGCTGCAGATCCGGCCCGGCGAACGCATGAGAAATTCCAGGAGGCGAAATTCGCGGGCCGTCAGTTCGAATACTTTTGCGCCGCGCTGCGCCCGGTGCGAAACGGTGTCGAGCGTGAGCTCCGCCACGCGCAGCACGGTGGATTTGGTTTCACCAGCGCGCCGCCCCAGTGCGCGGACACGGGCCACGAGTTCGGCGATGACGAAGGGCTTGGGCAAATAGTCATCCGCGCCAGCATTGAGCCCTTCGACGCGCTCATTCACTTCACCGCGCGCGGACAGCAGCAGGACGGGGGTGCGATTGCCGCTTTCCCGCAATTGCCGCAGCACGCTCAAGCCGTCGCGGCCTGGCAGCATGATGTCGAGCACGATGCCGTCGAACGGCGTAGCCATCGCCGCCGCGAGCGCGTCATCGCCATTGCCGACCACGTCCACCGCGAAGCTCTCCGACTGGAGGGCCTTGCGGACGAACGAAGCGGTTTTCTTTTCGTCTTCAACGACGAGGATGCGCATGGGTAAGATTAGGCGCGAGCAGACGCGCGACAAAATGAATTTTCGCCTGGCGTTATTGGCCGGGATGCTTGGATCGGTAACGGTCAATGGATTCATTCACGTCCTTGATCGCCTCCATGATGCCGGAGATCACCAGCGGATCGGAGCCTTCCACCGGCATTTTCTCAAGCTGAGCCAAACGGTCTTTCAGTTTAAGAAAATCGTCCGCCGTCGGGTCGTTAAAATTATTGTAGCCGCGATCAGCGTACTCCTGCACAAGGTTATTGCGGTTCAACGGCGGGAGCGTGTTGTCGGCCAACACGGCGCGGATGATTTCATCCACCTGAGGGTTGATGCCCGGCGTGTCGAGCGCGACCTGCACGAGCCGTTCTCGCGCCTTGGGATCGGTCACGCGCGGGTCGGCGTAGGCCTGCATTACGAGGGCGAGCGCTTTGTCGCCGCCAGTCTGCTGCAAGTATTTCAGCGCGGCTGCGTCCACCGTGCCGTCGGGCTTGATCAACTGCGTCTGCGCCTCCGCGGCGAACGAGGTGTCACCGAGCGCGGTCAGCGTGGCCAGCAGAAAATTGCGATCCGTCGCGTCGGCGGAGCGCGGATGCGCCAGCAGTTCGTGCGCGGCGGCCAGCGCGGCGGCACGGTATCTTCCTGGCGACAAACGTTCGAGCACCCGCGTCAGGTAGGCGAGTTCCACCCCACGACCAGTCGTGCCGAGCGTATCCGCGAGAATTTTCTCGGCGTCCGCCCCGCCGATGTTTTTCAACGTTTCAAATAGGCCAATCCGCAGCGACGGTGGCACGATGAAATCAGCGGGTAGCTTCCCGCTGCGCGCGCTGCGGCCCAGCGACGCAAGGTCGTAATCCACGTCTTCGGTGCCCGCGAGAAAATCGCGGATGACGGGCAGCGCCGCCGTGCCCGTCTCGGTCAACGTCTCGAACAGATGCACCACTTGGCGCGCGGTGCGCGGTTGGTCAGGAACCACGCGCAACGCCTGGAGCCGCGCCAAAATTTCCGCCGGTGAAATCTTGTTTGTGACTTCAACTACCTTCGTTGTGCCGGGAAACGTCGTGATTGTGCCGGGCAACGTCGTGACCTGCCCCCGGGCATTAGCAAGCGCGGCTTCCAGACTCGATTTTTCCGCCTCCCACGCGGTTTCTTTTTTTGAAAAATCCGCCTGCTGTTGCAGGAGCGATTGTTGGAACACGTGATGAAACCAGCCATAAGCACAGGCAAACCCCAGCGCGCCGGCGACCACGATGAGCAGCAAGTTTTTGTTTTTCATCACGCGCTCCTGGCCAGTTATTTCGTTGCGGCCTTGTGCGAAACCAAAAGTTCGTCGCCGGTGGCGGGTGTCTCGCGCACCACGCCGACGCCCGGAGCGTAAAGTTTGAATTCAACCGAGCCGTCCGCGAGCGTTTCCTTCATCTTCAGGCAGTGTTCAAATGTTCCGGCAGGCACGGTTGTGGATTCATCGAGGGACACGACCTCATCGGTTTCGGCGATTTTATCCGAGACATCCTCAGTCCTGAACTTGTCGCCGACTTTCGGATGGGCGGGCATGATGACGCCGGGCGCGGGCGTGTCTTTCCCCGTCAGCCACGCATCATCCGGCGGATTGTGTTTGGCGAGCTTGCCGTTTTCATCGAACTCGTCCACATCCTCACCGAGATAATAAATCGTCCCGGCATCGTCCTGCGCGAAATAATCCAGCGCGACTTCCTCCAAAACGCCGCCCACGAAAATGCGGTCCTCCATGCAGAGCGAATCAACTTTCTGGCCGGCCACCTTGAATGTTTTGTGGATTTCCGGTTTCAGCGTGCGCTCCACGCGGGTTTTCTTGCCGTCTTCCGAGCCCTCGATGATGTCCTGCTTGAGCGACGCGAGCGGCAGATACGGATTCGTGATGTCGCGCGGATGGCTGAACTTAACGCCGGCCAAAAGTTTTTTCGCGCGGTCGGCGCGTTCCGCAGCGGCATCAGCGGCATCATCCCGCTTGGTCTCGACGAGTTTGCCGTCTTCGTTGATGACGAGGTCGGCGGTGTTGCCGGCTTGGTCCTTCACACTGGCTTCGTAAATCGCTTTGCCGTTAATTTTCTTCCCTTCGTCGTCCACCGTTTGTCCCGCCGTGCCGCCGTGGGCAAGCACGGTGGCGCGCACGGCCGCCGGCACTTCTTCCCATTTCATTTCATGCCCGGCCTGGCAGGTGGAGGTGATTGTGGCGCCCAGCGTCAACACGACACCGAGCAAAGTTGTTTTCAATATTGTATTTTGCATTGTTTTTCTTTCATGGTTGTTTGGTTCAAAACCATTTTGAACGCGGACAGTCCACCAGACAATTGTGACCGGACGATGAAGTCAGGATGAAATAGTTGTCATTCGGGCGGCGCCCTGCCCGCTCCGTCCGACGCGTCACTTTTCCATTCCGTAAACGAGCACCTTGAAACTGTCCGCGATCAGCTTGCCGCGCCGCTGACCGGCCGGTGCCGCTTCATACTTGGCCGCCGCCAGATAAATTTTGTGCGTGGTCGGATCAATCGTCATGGTCCGGGAGCCTGGCTGGGTTTTCAGCGTCTGCACCACGGTGAGTTTGTCCGGCGCGTCTTCGCGGGCAATCGTCACCGTGCCGTCGCCGCACGAGGCAAAGGCCAGTTGCGTTTCAGGATCAAACGCGTTGGCATCCACGCCGTCGCCGATGGGCACGCTGGCCACGACTTTTCCGCTGGTGCTGTCGAGCATCAGCATCGTCTTGCTCCCGCCGCAGCCGAGGAAGAGACGGTGATTCTTCAAGTCAATCGCCATGCCGGAAGGTTCCTCGCCCGGCGCGATGGGCCAGCGGTTCACGACTTCGTGCGTCTTGGTGTCAATCGCCACCACTTCGTTTTTGTCCTCGAGATTGTTATAGACGCGCCCGGCGTTTGAATCCGCCTGGCCGAATTCCGGTTTGCCGCCAAGTGGAATTGTCGCGACGACCTTGCCCGACTTCGCATCAATCACCGTGGCGGACTGGCCGCGACCGTTGAACATATAGACTTCCTGCTGCACCGGTTCGTACAACATGCCGTCGGGATTTTTGCCGGTGTCCACTTTGGCAAGCGTCGCCAAGGTTTTCAAATCCACGATGGCCGCCTTGTCTTCGCGACCGCAGCTCACGAAACCTTTTCCCAAATCCGGCGCGGGGGCCAGGCCGTGGACGCCGGGCGTGTTGGTGATCTCGCCGACGACCGATTCCTTGTCGAGATCAATGACCACGACTTTCGTTCCGTGGCTGACGTAGAGCCGGCGCGCGGCGGAATCCACGGAGGCATAATCCCAGCCGCCGTCGCCGCCGACAGGAATTTCCTTCAAGAGATGATAAGAGCCCTCGGCCCGGCAAAGCGCCGTGGCGGTGAGGCTGAAGACGCTGAACAGAACGGGCCAGGAACATTTTTTCATAAGGAAGTTTGGATATGGATTGATGTGGTTTATGGAAAGAACCTTTGCGCTTTCGCAGCTGTCGTGTCAACCGGCAAAAGGCCGGGGCCGTTTTCGCGGCCCGGCCTTGGTGAGCTTGCCAATGGGCTAGTCCTTCTCGTGCTTTTCCTTCTTCGCGTCCTCGGCTTTTTCCTTGGCCTGTTGGGCCGGCGTTTCCGTGTCCACGGAGAGAACGACCCCAGTGACGGCGTCCACGGCGACTTCCGTGATGTCCGGGGTGCCGGGCGTGGCGATGTCAAACGACCAGATCAACTTGCCCTTTTCCTTTTCCAGTTCGCCGTCCTTGATTGTACCTCCGGGCGCCTTGGTCAAAGCCGTTTTTTCCGCATCGGCGCGGCTGACCTTGGCCTGGGCTTGGAGTTTGGCTTCCTTGGCCTCCTCATTCTTTTCCGAAGCGCAACCAGCGAACAAGACGACGGCGAGCGCGGAACTGGCGAAGAATTTTAGTTTCATGGTTTGGTTTGGTTTGGTTTCAATTTTTTGTGGTTGTGCGACACAGTATCGCTTTGTCCGTTCATGAAACCAAGCCACCATGAACCGTGCATAAACCGCAGATGACAGTTTTGTCATCCGCATCGGGCTGATCAGTCCGATGCAGATGATAGTTTTGTCATCTGCATCGGGCTGATCAGTCCGTAGCAATCCGGCAGAACGGGGCCGCGCGCCAACTTTGGTCCCGAAAAAATTTGGGGCGCCGCGTCTTTACTTCCGCCCGGTGCTCAGGCGGGTTTTCCGCCGTCGGGGCGGGGCAAAACCCCCGTCCCACTTGCAACCCACTCAGGCAGCCCGGGTTTGCACCCCAACTTTCACTGGAGCGAGTCAGTGTGAGATGGGCCGTCTTATCACATGAATATGTTGCACCACGCATGGATATGTGGGTTGTAAAACAGACATCGCTATGGTTAGTTGACTTCATGTTAACCCTTAGGTGCAGGCTCATGCCCAAGTTCAAAAAAACACTGCTGAAAGCTATTTCCTTTTCCGTTCCTTCGAACTTTGCCAAGGGAGCCCCTGCGGGTTCCGACGCCCTCCCGACCCGGGCGCCGCGCGCAGGCAGAGGTTTCACTCTGATCGAGTTGCTGGTGGTGATTGCCATCATCGCGATTCTGGCGGCCATGCTGCTGCCGGCACTGGCCAAGGCCAAGGAACGGGCCACAACCACCCAATGTCTCAACAATCTGAAACAGCTCACGCTTTGTTGGGTCATGTACACGGTGGACAACCGGGAGCTGCTGGTGCGCAACTGGACCGCCGGAAACAATGCCGCGACCTGTTCCTGGATCGTCGGGGACGCCAACGGCCCGGTGTTGACCCAGACCAACAACATCAAAACCGGCGCGCTGTTTCAATACAACGGCTCACTGGCAATTTACAAGTGCCCGGCCGACCGGACGTCGATTGGCGAGCCCGCCGCCGTCTCGCAATTCCCCCGGGTTCGCAGTTACTCCATCAGCACCGGCATGAACTGGATCAACGAGCCCGACTGCTCCAAGCCCGACTGCTACAATCCCAACGCGCCCAACCCGCGCAGCCCCTGCATGACCACGGGCATCCTCAATCCCGGCGCCTCCCAGGCCTCGGTGTTTGTCGACGAACACGAGTTCAGCATTGATAACGGGGCGATCGGCATCGCCGGCTTGGGCAGTCTGGCCGCCCCGACGCTCTACTGCTGGAACGTCCCCGCCACCCGTCACAGCAAGGGCTGCAACCTGTCCTTCGCGGACGGCCACGTCGAGCACTGGCGTTGGACTGGGTCTTATATTTTCAAGGAAAGCGCAACCGTGGACTTGCGGTTCACCACACCTCCGCCGGGGGACAAGGATTTTCTCCGCCTCCAGGCCACGGTGCCTTTGAATTATTGACGCCTCCCTCGCCCTGCCAAAAACCCAGCTAAAATCGCCGCCACAATCCGACCATTCCGATCAACACAAGAAACAACAACAAAGCCGTATGAAAAAAAACCAAAACAACTCACCTCTCACCCAACCGGGCACGGGAAGACTGGCCCACTGGCCGCTGCTCCTGGGGGCTCTCGCCCTGCTGCTCGCAACCCGCGCTTCGGCGCAAGTCCCGGTCTTCAGCAATGTCTGGAACGTCGTCGCCGGCGCATTTGCCGGCCTGCCGGCCAACGCCGCCAACAATTGTCGCGGCATCGCCATCAATCCATTCACCACGAATGTCCTCTACGCCTCGAGCACGGGCGGCACTAATGCCGGGGCAAGCCATGTCGGGACGCTCGATTTCAACAACGGTTCGAATTATCTGGCGAACTTGAACGGCACCGGATTTGGCGGAGGAACCGTGGCCACTGCCGGCATCCGGGTGTCTGACGATGGGTATGTTTATGCCTGCAATGTTTCCGGTGCACCCGCATCAACCTTCAAAATCTGGAGATGGCCTACGGATACTGATGTAGTTTCGGTTCCGACCGTGGTTTACAATTCTGGTACTGGCACGTCTTTTCAGTGGCGACTCGGTGATTACATTGATTTGCGTGGCTCTGGCAGCAACACCGAGATAGTGGTGGTTGGTCCCGGCAACAGCGCAAACATCACCACCAACTTCGTGATTTTTCGCCCCACCGACAACACTGCGACCGTATTCACCAATTTCTCCATCACCATTCCGGGCAGCTCCGCCACGGTCAATCTCTGTGGCGCCGGCGTGGCGTTCGAGGGAACAAACAATGTCATTTGGATTCGCCGGGCTGGTTCGCAGGAAACCCGGCGTATCAGCTACAACCCTGTCACCCTTATCGCCACGTGCGACCGCACAAACACGGTGGATCAGTCCGCTTGTCAGGGTTTGAAATATGTTTCCGCCAATGGCGTAAACATGCTCGCAACTCTGCAGGCAGCCTCCGGCTTGGGCTCCATACAACGCGCTCGGGTCTTCACGATTCCCACCAGCCCCACTGCTCCCTTGGCGTCAGTGCTGAGCTCGAATCTACCCGTGGTGTCAACCAGCAACAATGGCAACGGCTTGGGCAACGTGGATGTTCAGAAGGGCTATCTCGCCTTTGGCGCTCCCGGACACGGCATTTCCCTATTCAAATTGGATTTTATCACCAACAGTCTTCTAATCGTTACCGACCCGTCGAAAAGCGAAACTTTTATTGATGGCCTAACCACCAACACCTTGACCGTCGCCGTCAGCGGCTCAACTCCCCTGCGCTATCAATGGTATTTCAACACCAACACGCCTGTCGGCTCCAACACGAACTTCCTCACGCTCAGCCCCGTTCAGCTGGCCAACGCCGGCACTTACAGCGTCGTGGTCACGAATGCCTTTGGCGCAGTCACCACCGGAGTGACCACCGTCACGGTTCTGGCCAAAGGATTTTCCAATCTGGCCACGCAACTCTGGACGCTGGCGCCTGGCAGCCGGGATTACCTCTCCACGGGCGACACGCAACGCGGCACGGCCTACGATCCGATTTACCAGCGCCTGGTGCTGGTCAGCCGCTCGCCCACCAACGGCGTCCATCTGCTGGACGCGGCCACCGGCGCGGATCTGGGAGACATGGATCTCACCGCGATTTTGCCCGGCGGCATCGCCTACCCGCCCGCCGGCACGTTCGCGCTGAACATGTGCGGCGTGGCGGATGACGGCGCGGTATATGTCGGAAATCTCATCACCTCCGGGAACGCCGACACCTTTTTCCTGTACCGTTGGGATGGCGCGACCAACACGGCGTCGATGGCGGTTGCTTATCTTGGCAACCCGTTGGCTGGCGCCGGCAGCATCGGCCGCATCGGTGACACGATGGCCGTGCGCGGCGCGGGCACAAACACGGAAATCCTCTGCTCGTTCCGCACCAGCACGAACGTGGCGGTGTTCACCACGACCGACGGGCTCAACTTCAACGTCACCCCGATTGCCGTGACCAATCTACCCGCGGACGCGCAGGCCAACGGCTTCGCCGGGCTGGGTATTGCATTCGGCTCCGGCAACACCTTCTGGGCGAAATCCTCCGGCTTCAATCTCCGCCAGGTGGCGTACGATGTTGCCTCGGGCACGGCGGGAGTAATCAACACCTATGCCGGCTTGCCCGGGGCTGAGGCCCCCATGGCGGTGGACAACGCGAACGCTTACATCGCCCTGGTCGCGTTTGGCGAGAACCCTCAGAACCTTCCCCTCTACGATCTCACGGCACCCTCGCTGAGCACGCTGCTGGATCGCGAGCTGTTCGGCGCCAACAACGCAAACGCCAACGGAACGGGCTCAGCCGCCTTCGACATCGCCGGCGGCCGCCTCTTCGCGCTCGACTCGAACAACGGGCTGATCGCGTTGACCTACGCGCCGCGCCTCTATATCACTCCCGTCATCCAAGGTGGAATTGTCACCTGGACCGGCCCCGGCACGTTGCAGGCCGCCAGCCTCGTCACCGGCCCGTACGTGGACGTGGTGACCAGCAGTCCCTACACGAACACCGCCGCCAGTCAGATCTACTTCCGCGTGCGCCGCTAACCCCGGCCGCATGGTACTGACTCGAAGCAGCCGGGACGGAGAGTCCCGGCTGCTTTTTTCAAGCCCGTGTGCAATTGCTACAATCCCTTGCCAAACCGACCGGCAGCCACGGGCCCTTGCTTTTACATTCCGGCCAATTGCGATAAATTAGGCGCGAACGCATGACACCTTCCTGGCCAGCAAAAATCGTCGCGGCCTGCGCCGCGCTTCTGCTCAGCACCTTCCCGGTCACCGCCCAGCTTCGCGACGGCGGCATTGCTCCGGGCAATCTCGGCAAAGGCGTGTGGGTGTTCTCCATGATGGATGCGACCAATAAAGTCGGCGGCCACATCACCAGCGTCACCAATGAAAACAGCCTCATGCTGTTCTACAAAAGCCAGGGCCTCCGCTATTTCATCGTCAAGGCCGCCACCAACGACAAGCTCTTCGGTGATTGCTACCCCGGCCCGCAGTTCACCAGCAACCTCGTCAATATCGCCCACACGAACGGCATTTGGATTTTCGGCTACAACCGCTCCTACGGCTCAAACATTGTGGGGGAGGTGTCGATTGCCAATTACGTTTTCAACCAGGGCGCGGACGGTTTTGTTTTTGATGCCGAGGCGGAATGGGAATCCGGCGTGACCCATCCGTGGATCACCAACGCTTCAGCGCAGGCCTGGCAGCTTTGCTCCACGGTGCGTTCCAACTGGCCGAATAAATTTCTCGCGCACGCGCCGTTCCCGATCATTTATTTCCACACCAGCTTTCCCTACAAAGAGTTTGGCTTTTGGTGTGATGCCGTGATGCCGCAGATTTATCATTTCAACCCGATCAATTGGCCGGGACTCAGATCTTCCCCCAGCGCCACGATCAACTGGTCGGACGCCAACTGGGCTTTCTGGCAAAACAGCCTGGCCGCGCTCGCCCCCTCGAACATCAACGGCCTCACCGTCTATTGGACCAATTCGATCAAGCCCATCATACCATTGCAGGACGTTTACGGAAATGCCGTCAGCGGCGGAATTATTTGCGAAGGCGCGGCGAGCGCAGTTTACCCGGACGAGGATGTGCTGGAGTTCATTGATTATTCGGCTGCCGATCCGAATGCGCAAACCGTCGGCGGCTACCAAGGGGCAAACTTCTGGCGCACGGACACCATCGGCACCAATCAGTGGGCCAACACCCGGGGCGGCACGATTGGAAAATTTCCAAGCATCGTGAACAACCTGGTCCTGGACGACGCGAAAGCCGCGATTTCCGGCGCTTGGAATTTCGTGCTGACTTTCAACGTCACCAATCGCACCGCCCCCGGTTTTATTGGCTTTACCGGTTCGGACACCAATTCATTCGGGACAAATTATTATTTCAAAGCCCAGGGTGGCGGGACGGCCTACCTGCAATTCACGCCGAACATTCTCATCCCTGGCGCGTACGATGTTTTTCAATGGCATCCGTACGTGACCAACGCCTCGGCAGGAACGCCGTTCGTCATCACCCACAGCGCGGGCACCAACACCATTTTTGCAAACCAGCAAACCAACTCCGGCAACTGGTCGCTGCTGGGGCGGTTTAATTTCGCCGGCGGCACGAACGGAAACATCCGCGTCACGGATAATTTTTCCGACGCTGGAAATGTGGCCGTCGTTGATGGAATCAAACTTGTCTATGTCACCACCGAGATCATTCTTGACAACACCAACGCGGAAGTCAGCTATAACGGAAGCTGGTCCTCGGCGAGTTCTTCAACCGACAAATTTCAATCAGACTATCGCTTTGCCAGTTCTTCCCTGGGCGGAACTTTCACCGCCACCTATCGTCCCTTGATCGTGAATCCGGGCTACTACGATGTGTTCCTCTGGTATCCGCAAGGCGGCAATCGCGCGACCAATGCGCCCTGGTTGGTGTCCTATCTTGGCGCCGGCACGAATGTTTTAGTCAACCAGCAGACCAACGGCGGTTCCTGGAAGTTGATCGCCGCCGCGCGGCCATTTCCGGCGGGAACCAATTCTTTCGTACAACTTTCCAACGACGCCGGCCCGAGCGTGGTGCTGGCCGACGCGGTCAGATTTTCTTTCGTGGCTCCGCTGGTACCACCTTCGTTTCAATCCATCGCGCGCCAGACGGATGGCCGCATCCAGCTCGTCATCGCCGGCACTCCCGGTTTTCCATTCTGGCTGGAGCGCGCCACCAACCTCGCCAATTGGCTGCCGCTGACGAATCTGCTCAACCCCAGCGGCACGACCATTTTCACGGATGGTTCCGCGACCAACAGCAGTGGCGGATTTTACCGCGCCCGGCAGTGAACCCAACGGACTCAGCAAAACGCTTATGAAAACAAACGCTGATCAAAAAGATGCGGCTGGACGCAGCACGGCCGCCTTCACGCTGATTGAACTGCTCGTGGTCATCGCCATCATCGCCATTCTCGCCGCGATGCTGCTGCCGGCGCTGGCGAAGGCCAAACAGAAGGCCTATCAAATCAACTGCACCAGCAATCTTAAACAGATCGGCACGGCCATTGAAATGTACACGATGGATTTCAGAGATTTCCTTCCCGGCCCGTGTTGGACGGGGATGTTTTTCACGTATCGCGACGGCAACGGCGTTCCCACCGACCCCAACCGTTACGACGGCTCGCTGCTCGCGTATATCGCCACGTATCTTTCTTATCCCGGACCGAAACTCCTCACTTTACAAACCGGCGTGGTGGCAATTTGCCCGGCCTCGCTTCGGGCCTTCCCGAATGTCGCGCCCGTGCCCCCGCTCAACGTTCCCGTGAGTTATTTTTCCCAAAGCACCGTAACGAACGATCCGCCGACGGGCGCCGACGTGGTGCTTTATCCGTTTGGCCGACCGAGCGGTCCGTTCGCGCCGAATCAAAAAAAGCTGGCAATTCGCCGTCCGTCCGACAGTTGGGCGATGACGGATTGTGACGTGCAACTGCTGTTGAGCTTTGGAATCACCAGCGCCAGCTATCAAAATTACGTCCCCAAGGAACCGGTGCATGGCAGCAAGACTCAGGCAATCCGTCAGTATCTTTTCTATGATTGGAGCGTCCGCAGCGTGAAAACCGCTTTGTAGTGCTTATGCTGCTCCTTTCACCAATCATCGCGGCCGGAACGAAGCCTGGCGTTAGCCTCGCCGAGGCGGCGGAAAGTCTGATCACCGCGATGAGTCCCGCCTCCGCCCAACTGAGGCGCGCGG
>JANPGB010000021.1:0-19713 GCA_031423695.1 Verrucomicrobiota bacterium | reverse complement strand
CTCGCGCATGGCCTCGTTCGCATTCGCCGCATCCATCTGATAACTCCGGCGATCACCAAACTGCGGCGTGGACTCGGCGACCTCCCGGAACGGCCCGTAGAAGGCCGAGGCAAACTTGGCCGCGTAGGACATGATCGGCGTTTCAATGAAACCTGTTTTGTCGAGGGTTTCCCGAATCGCACGCACGCGGCCGTCCATCATGTCGCTCGGCGCCACCATGTCCGCGCCCGCCTCAGCGTGGCTGGCGGCGGTGCGCGCGAGCAGCGCGAGCGACGGGTCGTTCAAAATTTTTCCACCCTTCACCACGCCGCAATGCCCGTGCTCCATGTATTCGCACAGGCAGACATCCGTGATGACGAGCAGCTCCGGCAATTCCTTTTTCAACAGCCGCACGGTCTGCTGCACGATGCCGTTGGCGGCATAAGCCCCGGAAGCCTTCGCATCTTTTTTATCCGGGATCCCGAACAACAGCACTGCGGGCACACCAAGCGCATAGGCCGCCGCCGCCTCGCGCAGAATCTCGTTCGGCGACAGCTGGAACACGCCGGGCATGGCGGCGACCGGGTGGCGCAGCTTTTGTCCGGCGCGGGCGAATAACGGCAGGACAAGCTGCGAAACGTTCAAGTGCGTTTCACTCACCAGTCGACGCAGCGCGGGCGACTGCCGCAAACGACGGGGGCGGAGGGCGGGAAACTGGCCGGTCATGTTCAAGCTCATGTCGGGAGTCTAATTTGAAATTTGGAATTTGGAATTTGAAACTTTGCCCCGACTTCTCGCTTTGCAAACCCACCAATCTGGCTAGATTGCCCGCATGGCGAAATCGAAACGGGTCATCTCCCTGCTCCTGACCATGCTTTTTGGCCTCGGCGTTTTGTGCGGCCTGAAAATCTCGTGGTGGTGGAGCCCGAATTCCCCCGCCCGGCTTTTCAACACCGTGGCGATCCTGCAGCAGGTCAAAACCCTGTCCGAACTCGTCACCGTTCAATACGTGATTGAAAAAATGGAAGGCCTGGAAGTCCCGTCGGAAAATCTGGTGGGCCAGTTGATCGGCAGCCAGAACCGCCTGCTCCTGCTCGCCCACGGCACGGTCAAGGCGGGGATTGATCTGGGAAAGCTCAAGCCCGAGGACCTGCTCGTGCATGAAAAAACCATCTTTATCACCCTGCCGCACGCCCAGATCACCGATGCCTACCTTGATGAGCAATTGACGAAGGTGATTGACCGCCAAACCGGCCTGCTCGCCCCGTCCGCCAAGGATCTGGAACAAACCGTCCGCCAACATGCCGTCGAGGACATCCGCCGCGCCGCCCGCGAAGGCGGCATCCTGAAAGCCGCCGAGGAACGCGCGCGTGCGCAACTCCGGGCGCTGCTGCTCCAGCTCGGCTTTGAAAAAGTGCAGTTTGACGAGGATTCCCTGCCGGTCAGCGGCGGAACCTCTGCACCACCAATCCCGTGATCTCCTGCGCGGCGGGGACTTTCGCCGCCAGCGCCACCAGCCAGTACACCAGGCTGGCGATTCCCGCCGGCGCAAACACCGCGCCGATTTTCAGCACGAGCGTGTCGTGACCCAGCCGGCTTTCCCAAAAACCTGCGCCCCGCCCCGCAACGACAACGGCCAGCGCCGCGGCTGCCGCCAGCGGCAGAAAGGTTGCCCGCAGGGAGGCCATCTCCAGTTTCCCAAGCTTGCGTCGGAGCGCGTACAGCAGCAGTGCCAGATTCACGGCGGAACTGATCGTGTTGGCCAGACCCAGCCCGGCCTGACGAAACGGCAGCACCAGACACAAAGACAGCATCAGGTTCAGCACCAGGCACACGATGCTGATCTTCATGGGTGTGCGGGTGTCGCCGAGAGCATAGAAAGCGCGCGCCACCAAGTTCACCAGCGAGTAGGCCACGAGACTGGCACCCAGATATTGCAGGGCCAGCGTCGCGCGCGCCGTCGAGTCGGGGCCGAACTTGCCGCGCTCAAACAGCAGCCGCATGATCGGCTCCGCCAACATCACGAGCAGCACGGCCATGAGCAGATTGATCAGGATCAGGTGCGCCATGCCCTGCCGCAGGGTGGCGCGAAACTCGGGGTAGTTTTTGTCCACCGCCAGCGCGGAAAGGGTCGTGAGCAAAAACGTCGCGAGCGAAATGCCAAAAATGCCCTGGGGCAGTTCCATGAGCCGCACGGCGTAGTTGAACGGCACAATGACCGGATGCCCTGGGGTGTCCAGCCACGCCCCCATGCCCTGGATGACCGCGACGTTGATTTGAAAGGCTGCCACGCCGATCGCGCCCGGGATCATCTTTCGCACCACGCGCCGGACGGTCTCATCGCGCCAGGGCGAAACCCAATGGTAACGGAAGCCGTCGGTCAGCAGCGTCGGTAATTGAAACGCCGCCTGCGCAAGGCCGGCCACGAGCACGCCGCCGGCCAGGGCAAAAATCTGTTTCGGCAACCGCGCTGGCGGTGGGAAGTCCAAGCCAAGTCTGGGCGCCAACCACCACACCGACGTGATCATCACGATGTTCAATACCACCGCGCCCAAGGCGGGGATGAAGAAATGCCCCCGGGCATTGAGCATCCCCATCAACACCGCGGCCACGCAGACCAGCAGCATGTAGGGAAACATGGCGCGCAACAGATGGAGCATGAGATCCACCTGCACGGAAAACTCATGGACGTTCAGCGCCACGGTGACGCCGATCATCACCAGCGCGATGACCCCGGATGCGGTCACGACCAGACCGGAAATGACCGCGTTGGCTGCGCGCCACATTTCCGCCTCGCCTTCCGTTTTTTCCTTTTCCTTGAAAATGGGGATGAACGCCGCAGTAAGCGCGCCTTCACCAAGCAGCCGGCGGAATAGGTTCGGGATGGTGAACGCGGTTTGAAACGCCCAGGCCACCCAGCCGTCGCCCATGAACCAGGCATAAACCATCTCACGCACCATGCCCAGCAACCGGCTGGTGAGCGTGGCGATGGCCATTCCGCCGGAGGCTTTCAACATTTTCGACACGCGCGCAAGCTAAAGTCCAAAGTCCCAAGTCTAAAGTCCAAAGTTTCCTTTTCGCCGGAGCGCGCCCGTCCCGGGCGCAACCGGGCGAACCATTGTAGGGACACTTGACAAGTCAGGCCCTCTGCGTTTCCTGAATCGCTGCGCCCGGGGACGGGCGCACTCCGCCCCTGCCACCCATAAGCCGCCGTAAAAAGTTTCGCGGCCCGACTTATACCGTTTCTCCTGCATTGACGCGGGCGCAGGGCTCATTAGATTTGCCGGCGTTGCGTCACGCACGCGACTTTAATGAACGTCATAAAAAACATCTTTGGCTCCTCGCTGGGCAAGAAATACATCATGGCCATCACCGGTGGCGCGATGTTCTTGTTCGTCATCGGGCATCTCATCGGGAATCTCCAGGTCTTCCTCGGCCCGGAAGCCATCAACCGCTATGGACACTTTCTCCAGTCCAACCTGGAAATCATCTGGCCCGCCCGCATCGGCCTGCTCGCGATGATCGGCCTCCACGTCTGGAGCGCGATCAAGCTCTCCGCCGAAAACAAAGCCGCGCGGCCCGAAGGTTATGTGAACTGGCAGCCGAACACCGCCAGCTACGCCTCGCGCACGATGCTGATGAGCGGGCTGATCATCGCGGCTTTCATTGTTTATCACCTGCTGCATTACACGGCGATGGTGAAGGAAATCAATCTGAGCGGTCAGGACTTTCACACCCTCATGGATGCCGAGGGGCGGCACGACATTTACACCATGATGATGGTCGGTTTCAGCAAACCGGCGGTGTCCATCTTTTACATCGTCGCCATCGGCCTGCTCTGCCTGCATCTGAGCCACGGGGTCGGCGCCATGTTCCAATCGCTCGGTCTGAAGAATCATTATTACGGCCCGCTGCTGGATCAGGCCTCCAAGATCATTGCCGTCGCCATCTTTCTCGGTTACGCCTCCATTCCGATTTATTGCTACCTCAAAGGAGGGTGCTGCAAATGACCACGCTAAATTCCAACATCCCCGCCGGCCCGCTCGCCTCCAAGTGGGAGAGCTACAAGTTCAACACCAAGCTCATCAACCCGGCGAACAAACGGAAATACAAGATCATCGTCGTCGGTGCGGGGCTGGCTGGGGCGTCCGCTTCCGCCACGCTCGCGGAGCTTGGCTACGAGGTTCACAACTTTGTTTTCCACGACTCTCCGCGCCGCGCGCACTCCGTCGCGGCCCAGGGCGGCATTAATGCGGCCAAGAATTATCAGAACGATGGCGACTCGGTTCACCGTTTGTTCTACGACACGATCAAGGGCGGCGACTTTCGCGCGCGCGAGGCGAACGTCTATCGGTTGGCGCAGGTGTCGGTCAACATCATTGACCAGTGCGCGGCCCAGGGGGTGCCGTTCGCCCGTGAATATGGTGGCCTACTCGACAACCGCTCCTTCGGTGGCGCGCAGGTTTCCCGGACGTTCTATGCGCGCGGGCAGACGGGCCAGCAGTTGTTGCTTGGCGCTTACTCGGCGTTGAACAAAATGATCGCGGCCGGCGGGGTGAAATCCTTCACGCACTCCGAAATGCTGGATCTCGTCGTCGTGGACGGCCAGGCCAAGGGCATCATCGTCCGCAACCTGCAGACCGGCGAAATCACCCGGCACAACGCCGATGCCGTGGTGCTGGCGACCGGCGGTTACGGCAATGTCTACAATCTCTCGACCTACGCGCGCGGCTCGAACGTCACGGCCAGCTGGCGCGCCTACAAACGCGGCGCGTGCTTTGCCAATCCGTGCTACACGCAGATTCATCCGACCTGCATCCCGGTCAGCGGGGACTATCAGTCGAAGCTGACGCTCATGTCGGAATCGCTCCGCAACGACGGCCGTGTGTGGGTGCCCAAGAAAAAAGAAGATTGCAAGAAAGCGCCGGCGGACATTGCCGAGGGCGACCGCGATTATTATCTCGAACGCATGTATTCTGCGTTCGGCAACCTGGCTCCGCGCGACATCGCAAGCCGCGCGGCCAAGACGGTCTGCGACGAAGGCCGGGGCGTGGGTGAAACCGGGCTCGGTGTTTATCTCGACTTTTCCGCCGCCATCGCGCGGTTGGGCGAAAACAAAGTCCGCGAGCGCTACGGCAACTTGTTCGCGATGTATCACGAGATCACGAACGAGGATGCCTACAAGACGCCAATGCGCATTTACCCGGCCGTGCATTACACGATGGGCGGGCTGTGGGTGGACTACAACTTGATGAGCAATGTTCCCGGCCTGTTCGTGCTGGGTGAGGCGAATTTCTCCGACCACGGTGCGAACCGTCTGGGCGCCAGCGCGCTGATGCAGGGATTATCCGACGGCTATTTCGTGCTGCCCGCGACCATCTCCGGCTATCTCGCCACGCAGAAGCCGGACAAGCGTCCGGCCACGGATCACGCCGCGTTCAAGCAGGCGGAAGAAAACGTCCAGGCGCTCACCAAGAAACTGCTCGGCAACAAAGGCACGCGCACTCCCGCGAGTTTCCACAAGGCGCTCGGCAAGCTGATGTGGGATCACTGCGGCATGGCGCGCACCAAGGCCAGCCTCGAGCAAGGCATCAAGCTCATCGGCCAGTTGCGCGAGGAGTATTGGAGGAATGTAAAAGTGTCTGGCGAGGGCAACGACTGGAACCAATCCCTGGAACAGGCGGGCCGCATCGCCGACTTCATCGAACTGGGTGAACTCATGTGCCGCGACGCCTTGCACCGCGAGGAAAGCTGCGGCGGGCATTTCCGAGAAGAATATCAATACACGCCGGACGATCCCGAAACCAAGCAGGGCCTGGTGAACCCCGGCGACGTGAAGCGTCGTGACGATGCCTTTGCCTACGTGGCGGGCTGGGAATACGCCGGCGACCCCGCGAAGGCGCCGATCCTCAACAAGGAGCCGCTGATCTACGAGGAAGTCCACATGAGCACGCGCTCCTACAAGTAGCCCAAACGATTTTCAAACTATGAAAGTGACTCTTAAAGTTTGGCGGCAGAAAAATGCCAGCAGCCCCGGCGCGCTCAAGACCTATCAGACGCCCGAGCTGAACGAGAACATGTCGTTCCTTGAAATGCTCGACGTGGTCAACGAAGACATCGCGATGAAAGGTGAGGAGCCCATCGCGTTCGATCACGATTGCCGCGAAGGCATCTGCGGCACCTGTTCCTGCGTCATCAACGGCAAGCCGCATGGCCCGCACAAAGGCATCGCCACCTGCCAGACCTACATGCGCAGTTTCAAGGACGGCGACACCCTCGTCGTCGAACCGTTCCGCGCGAAAGCCTTCCCGCTCATCAAAGATCTGGTCGTGGACCGCAAGGCGTTTGAGCGAATTCAACATGCCGGCGGTTTCATCAGCGTGCGGACCGGGGCCGGGCCGGACGCGAACTCGATACCCGTGCCAAAGGAGAATGCCGACCTCGCGATGGACGCTGCCCAATGTATCGGCTGCGGCGCGTGCGTGGCGGCCTGTAAAAACGCAAGTGCGATGCTGTTCGTCGCCGCCAAGATTTCGCACCTGGGCCTCCTGCCGCAGGGACAGCCGGAGCGCTACAAGCGCGCCCGCGCCATGGTCAACCAGATGGATGCCGAAGGTTTTGGTTCGTGCACCGTGACGGGGAGCTGCGAGGCGGTCTGCCCCAAGGAAATCTCGCTCGACTTCATCGCCCGCATGAACCGCGACTATGGCGTGGCACTGCTGCAAGGTGAGCCCAAACAGCTCGCGGGCGGCGGCGCAGGTTGATTCGGCTGAAGGCCGATGGTCGGGCGGCCATTTTATTTTGTTCCCGATGTTTCGGACGCTGAATTGCTCGGCAGCTTGATGGTCGGGGCCGCTGAAGGTTTGGGCGGCAAGCTAATCCTCACTGTCGCTTTCTTCATCCTTAACTTGTTCCTTCTGGAGTCATCGTCTTCGTCGGGACCCAAGGCAATAGCAGTACGGCGCGGCGGGATTGGGGGTGGAACTGCACCGGAAGGCTTCGGCTCTGGCGGTTGGCCGTCCTGATGCATAGCGCTTAATGGCTTTTTTGTTTGCCGGGGGGTTTTTACTGCGCTGACGCAGACTCAACCGTTCTGCGGGACTTTTGCCCGCACCAGCGCAGTGATGGAAAGCTAACCCGCCCGACGGCTTTTGCAACGGGCTGGATAAACAAATTTTGCGGCCTTGCTTTGTTCATTGATCCCGCCTCCGGCGCGGTGAAATCTCCATCCCCGGCTTGATCTGGCGGTAAATGCGACAATACTGGTTTTATCAAGTGGCCGGCGTTGCTGCGGGCGTCGGCTCGGAATTTTGTTACCAATCATTTTAGTGCTCCAGAGGATTTCAAGCTCGCATTTCGTCGGAACAAATGTTGCACTGCCCCCTCTCAACATGGATGACTAAGCATGGCTCATGGCGTGGAATTTGAAAGTCTGGTGGAGCGTTTTTACGCGCCGCTGTATCAGTTTGCTTTCAGCCTGACACGCGCCGAGGCGGATGCGTGCGATTTGACGCAGCAAACGTTCACGACTTGGGCCACCAAGGGCCATCAGTTGCGCGATGCGTCCAAAGTGAAAACCTGGCTGTTCACCACGCTCCACCGTGAATTTCTGGAATCCCGGCGGCGGCAAACCCGCTTCCCGCATTTTGACCTTGAAACGGCGGCGGTTGAATTGCCCACGATCGGACCGGCGGCGATCAGTCGGCTCGACACGGCGAAGGTGCTGGACACCCTGACGCAGGTGGACGATCTCTTTCAGGCTCCCGTGGCGCTGTTTTATCTGCAGGATTATTCCTACAACCAAATCGCCGAAATCCTCGATGTGCCGCTGGGCACGGTCAAGTCGAGACTGGCGCGCGGCATCGGCCAGATGCAGAAACTGCTCGCGCGCGACATCGCGGCCGGTCAACCGCCTCGACAATTGTGAACCTCAACGAAGCCAAAAACATTTTATTGCTTTACCGGCCCGGGACGGCGGATGCGGAAGAACCGCAAATTGCCGAGGCGCTGGCGCTGGCGCAACGCGAACCGGAACTCGCGAGCTGGCTGGTGGATCATGGCTCGCGCCAGGAGGCGCTGCGCGCCCGGTTCCGGCAGATCGCCGTGCCCGCCGGGCTCAAGGAGCAAATCCTTTCAGAACAGCCAGCCCGTGAGCGGCTCCTCCACCGGCACCCGCGCCTGACCCTGGCGGCACTGGCGGCCCTGATTTTACTGGTGGGTCTCATGGTCTTCTGGCCGCCCCATCGGCCCGGTGGGGACACGTTGGAGACTTACCGGAACCAGATGATTGGCATTGCCATGAGCGGTTACGGCATGGATTTTCTGACCAATAGCCCGACGGAAATCCGCGCCTACTTTGCACAAAATCAGGCGCCAGCTGATTACGTCTGGCCGGCGGCGTTGGAAAAAGCCGCCATTGTCGGCTGTGCCGTCCAAGGTTGGCAGAAGGAAAAGGTCTCGATGGTTTGCTTCCGCACGGGGCGTCCGCTGCCTCCTAACCAGTCCAGCGACTTGTGGTTGTTCGTGGTGCCGCGGGCTTCGGTCAAAGACGCGCCCGAGCCCGGTCAACGCCGGTTCGCCACGGTCCACGGCCTGATCACTTCCGCGTGGTCGCAAGGCGACACAGTTTTTCTTCTGGGCACCAAGGGAAGCGAATCAACGATTCAGCAATTCCTTTGAATCGGACGCAACGTGCGCTCCGCGGGGCAAAGATAACTGCTTGAATAGTCGCCGAGAAAGCCCCTGGCTTGCCTGTGTGAGGGTCGCGAAGTCGGTGTCACTGAAGTCAGGGCTACGTGGGCTGTTCGCGCCCCTTAGTAAGTTCTGGGGATAAAATCGATGACAAAACGCTGGGGATACTAATCACGGCCAGCAGATCAATCAAAGTGAAACCCTCCACGCCCGCCTAATCTGGCGCGGATCGGTTCCATGTGATGCAGAAAGCCGTTACGGAATTCTAGCGTGCTGCTGCCGGGATGATTCCAAGTCGGGTCCGCCATAACGCTCCGGTATTGTCAAATTGAGGTGTTCAAGTTTGACTCCCCCAATCCCAAGCGGCCCGGGCCAGGGTTGGTCGGGCCCAGACCATTTAGCGATTGCGCGGGGGATTGCCCCCCTCCGAACGCTTGTCCCGGGAACTGCCATCGCTTCTCGAAGAAGAGGACTGCGGTGTTTGCAGTTGCGGGGCCGGGCGCGCCACCGCTTGGGGCGCCTCTGCGCGGGGCGGTGAAAATTGAGGAATTGCCACGCGGGGCGCAGCGGGGGCGACCGGCTGTGGAATTCTGGCGGGCGCTGCGTGTTCAAAGGCGGAATTATAACTTCCACGGGATTCCTTCACGGAGGTTTGCGGTGGCAACGTCGGGGCCGGCATTTGGTAAGTGCGGTTCTGCGGGGGGGGCGAATTCTGCACCGGCGGAGCCGGAACCACTGGCGTGGGCGTGAATTTTTCCCCACGCGGCTGACGATATTGGGTGCCAGCAGGTTGAACAAAAGGCTGCTCATGCCGCGGCTGAACTTGCTCGGACTTCCGCGGCTCATTGACTGCCTGTGGAACGGTTACCGGCGCCGGGCGGGGCAGCGAATAATTATTTTGCACCGCCGGATTTCGCGGTGTCGCGGCCGCTCCTGAATTCCCGCGCGAGATGAGTGAGTTGAGTGGAACCTCCTTTTTCATCTCCAAGGCAGGCGCTGGCGCGCTGGAAACATTCCCCGTTTCACGGGTGCCGCGGCGCGGGTTGTTTCCAAAGACCGGTTCGGTCCGAACCGGCTCCGTCGGCCGGCTGGTTTGCGGATTTGCGGGCTTCGGCAGATCGATCTGCCCTCTGGAAACGGGAACCGTTTCAATGCGGCGTTCTGGCGCCGGGAGGTTGGCGTTTCCCGGGGAGGTCACTTTACCCGGGATGCCTCGATGCATCTTGGAATCTGAATCGAACCGGCCGATGGCGGTGGCGGGCGTGGCGGCCTTCACCCCTTCGCCAATCCGGTTGCCGGGCTGGCGCGCCGGCGGTTGGGGCAAAGACGGTTGGAAGACGGTCAAGGTACCCTGATTGCGGTCGTGCTTTTCTCCACGTCCCGGTCCCGGCCGGTTCGGGGTTTCCTGGATTTTCACCGGCTTAATCTCCAGGTGCGTGGCTTCGGCGATGTGCTTGGTGGGAATGCCACGGTGAAAACGGGGATTGCCGCGGTCTTCCACCACGGGATTGATGATGACCGTGTTGTTAAAAATTTGCGTCACTTGATGGTGGGGGATGCGATGCTGATAAGGCCGCGGATCACAAAACCGGTCGGCGGCCACAAACGTGAAACAATCCGCACCCAGACCAAATCCAAAACTGACCCCGACCGAACGGCCGTAGTAAGTGAAGCCGGCTCCCGGCCGGTAGCACGCAGTCGGCGGCAGCGGCGCCCAGCCGCAATAGCCGGAGTTATAGCGCCAGCTGACCCATGACGGTCCCCAAATCGTGTCGGGTGCCCAGCACCAGCCCCAATAACCATGGCGGAACCAGCGCCCGTAATGAAACGGCGCCCAACCCCACGAATAATCCGAGGACCAATACCAGCCGCAGTCCGAGTAAACCCAGTGTCCGCGATCCACATACGGCGTCCACCCGCGATCCACCACCACAGCCGACGGCTGCCAGCAGCGGCCATATCCTTCGACTTCGATCCAGCTGCCGTAGGGCGAGAGTGAGTCATAAAAATAAGTGGCGGTGACGTTGACCTGCGGCGCCGGCGCATCTTCCGCAACCGCCATCGCCGGTTGTGCCGGGGCGATTTCTGGAGCCGGCGCGGGCGGGGGCGGAGCCGGCTGATAAACTTGTGCCGGCGCGGCGGCGGGCGAAGCGGCGGTCGCAATTTTCAAAGACTGATCACGTTGGATCATGGCCGTAACCACGCTGCCCGGCACCCCGATGTCGTTGAGATAAATGATCTGATCCGGGCCAAGGCTGAAGCCCTGGTTGGAGTTGTTCACGTACGCCAGCATGACATTTTCATCCACCCCCGATTGGGCGAGTCGCACCAATTCGGCGGAGGACGGATCGAGTGAAACGCCTTGCGCCGCGGGCTGAGGCGTGGAGACGACCCGGGCTGGCGCGTTGGCCAGCTCTTGCTGCGCCGCTTCAGGAGCCGGGACGGCGATCACAGCGGGACCTTGATTGTCGTTGGTGACGACCGCCGGGGCCGAACCCACCGACTCCCGGACGCACCCGGCCACCAGCGCGATCACCACCAAGGCGAAACCCAGCGGCCATTTTGACATCGTGGAAGTTTTCATAGTTTTCAAATATATACGCGGCCCATGGCAGCGTTCCAACTGATTTGACGGTGACCCTGCCGGGTTATTCAGGGTCGGGCAGCCGTGGCGCGGATTCCCCGCGCAGCCCGAGCTGGCGCTTTTCACCAGCGGCTTGACATTTTTTGCATTACGCATCTTCCCCACCTGGGTTATAGTGTGGCATCCATTTCAACCAAAAAATAAAACCAGCGCGGTCCGGCGCCCGAAAGATCTTAACCACCGGCCGCGTCCCAAACGCTCACATCATGAATATTACCAACCGCCTGCCCGCCCTGCTGCTGCTGCTCACCGCGCTTGGCCTCACTCAGGCCTGCGCTCAGTACCCGAACATCCCCGGGGACGTCACCGCCGAGGCCAACCGCCGCAAAGCCGCCGCCGACAAACTATCGGACGAGGCTTTTGCACGGGCGCTGCCCGTCATTCAGGAATGGGCCGCGAAAGGTAAGCCGTATCTGCCCGGTGCCGGCGAACCGAACGATTTGCCGCAGGCGAAAATCCCCGCCTTTCCCGGCGCGTGGGGCGGCGGCATGTATTCCTTCGGCGGACGCGGCGGGACTGTAATCGTGGTCACGAACCTCAACGACCGCGGGCCGGGAAGCTTTCGCGAAGCCTGTGAAGCGGGCGGGCCGCGCATCGTCGTGTTCAACGTCGCGGGCATCATCAAATTACAGGACCGCATCCGCATCCGCGCACCGTACATTACCATCGCCGGCAACACCGCCCCGGGCGACGGCGTCTGTCTCGCCGGCAACACGGTCGAATTGGAGACGCACGACGTGATCATCCGCCACATGCGTTTTCGTCGCGGCGAAACGTGGGTCGGCGACCGCAACGATTCCATCGGCGGCAATCCCACGGGCAACATCATGATTGACCACGTCTCCGCGAGTTGGGGACTCGACGAGTGCATGTCCATGTATCGCCACATGTATCAACCCCCCGAAGGCGGCAAGGAACTCAAGCTGCCGACCGTCAACATCACGATTCAAAACTCCATCTTCAGCGAAGCGCTGAACACCTACAACCACGCGTTCGGCAGCACCATTGGCGGCCTGAACAGCACGTTTCATCACAACCTCTGGGCCTGCAATGGCGGCCGCAATCCCAGCGTCGGGATGTATGGCGACTTCACCTTTGCGAACAACGTCCTCTTCAACTGGGTGCATCGTTCCGTGGATGGCGGCGACCAGCGCAGCTATTTCAGCATCATCAACAACTATTTCAAACCCGGTCCGGCCACCCCCAGGGACGCGCCGATTGCGTATCGCCTGCTCAAGCCCGAATCCGAGCGCAACAAGAACGTCGTGGATCATTTCGGCATCGCTTATGTCGACGGCAACATCGTCGAAGGCAACGCGCGCGTCACGAAGGAAAACTGGGACGGTGGCGTGCAACCTGAAGTGCGATCCGAAGCTTTGCAAACCGCGCTCGCCCAAATCCGCACCAACAAACCCTTCGCCCACGCCCCGTTGAGAATCCAATCCGCGAAAGCCGCCTATCAATATGATCTCGCCAACGCGGGCGCGACTTTGCCGGCGCGAGATGCGGTGGACACACGCATCGTCAAAACCGTCCGCACGGGCAAGACCACCGCCACGGCCGGTCCGGATGCCTCCAAGGAGTTCCTCCATGTCGGCTACAGCCAGAAGGTCATTGACGGGATTTTGGGATTGGTCCCAAAAGGGATCATTACTCACCCCTCACAGGTGGGCGGCTATCCCAATTACCAAGGCACTCCTTACAAAGATTCCGATGGCGACGGAATGCCGGATGACTGGGAAAAAAAACACGGCCTGAATCCGAGCGACCCTTCCGACGCCAACGGTGATCTGAACGGCGACGGCTACACGAACATCGAAGACTTCATCAACGGCCTGGAACCGCGCGCGAAGAAAGTGGACTGGACGAATCTCAAGTACAACGTGGACAAGCGGAACAAATAACCATGAGCGCAAGCAGACGATGGATCGGTTCGCTGTTTGTATTGGCGCTGGGCGCGGCGGCGCAAGTTCTGTCCGCCGCTGAACCCCCGCTCAAGCTCTGGTATGCCCAGCCCGCCGCCAAATGGACCGAGGCGCTGCCCATCGGCAACGGGCGCATGGGCGCAATGGTCTTCGGCGGCATTTCAGACGAACGCCTCCAGTTCAACGAGGACACGCTCTGGCGCGGCAAGCCGCACGACTATGTCCGTGCCGGCGCGGGCGAACAGCTGGCAGAAATCCGCCGCCTGCTCACCGAAGGAAAATCCAAGGAGGCTTCGGCGCTTGCCAAGGAAAAATTTCTCAGCGACCCCGTGCGCCAGTTGCCCTATCAGCCGTTCGGCGATCTGCGCCTCCACTTTCCCGGCCACGAAAACGCCACGAACTATCGGCGCGAACTGGATTTGGATACGGCCATCGCGGGGGTGAAGTACGATGTTGGCGACGTGACGTTCGTCCGCGCGGCGTATGCCAGTCATCCCGATCGCGCCATCGTTCTGATGATCCACGCGACCAAGCCGGGGCAAATCAACTTCACGTTGCGGATGGACAGTCCGCACACCAACTCGCAAACCCGCGCCATCGCTGCGGAAAAAATTGTGACCAACATCGCCGCAGGGACACTTGCGCTGACCGGGCGCGTTCAAGAGGACGGTTTGCGTTTCGAATCGCGCGTCCGAATCGTCGCGTTCGGCGGAAAAATTTCAACGAACGGCAACACCCTCACCGTCGAGCATGCTGACTCAGCCGAGGTGCAGTTGGTTGCGGCGACCAATTTCAAGAATTTTCAAGACATCAGTGCCGATCCCGCCGAGCGTTGCGCGAACGATTTGGCCAACTTGAGCAAACGCAGTTTCTCTGAAGTGCTGACCAATCATTTTTCCGATCACCAAAAACTATTTCGGCGTATGAGTTTGAGGCTCGAACCCGATCTGCTTCTGCGGCCTTTGGAGCACCCAGACAGCTTGCCGACCGACCAGCGATTGGCGCGTTTGAAAACTCAGGGCCTTGAAACCGACCCGGCGCTGGCGGCGCTGCATTTTCAGTACGGCCGCTACCTGCTCATCGCCAGCAGCCGTCCCGGTGACGAACCGGCGAATCTGCAGGGCGTCTGGAACGAGGAACTCAACCCGCCGTGGGAAAGCAAATACACCATCAACATCAATCTGGAGATGAATTACTGGCCCGCCGAAACCGCGAATCTCAGCGAGTGCGCCGAGCCGCTGTTCGCCTTGATTGACGACCTCGTCATCAGCGGCAGCCGCACGGCGCGGAAGCAATACGGCTGTCGCGGCTGGGTCGCGCATCACAACACCGACCACTGGCGCGGCACTGCGCCCATCAACAACATTGACGGCGTCTGGCCCACCGGCGGCGCGTGGCTGTGCTATCACCTCTGGGAGCACTACCTGTTCACCGGCGACAAAAAATTTCTCGCCCGCGCCTATCCGGCGATGAAGGGCGCGTCCGAGTTCTTCATGGATTATCTGGTGAAAGATCCCAAGACCGGCTGGCTCATCAGCGGGCCGTCGTTCTCGCCCGAGCAAGGCGGTCTGTGCATGGGTCCGAGCATGGATCACCAGATCATCCGCGCGCTGATGGATGCCACGCTGGCCTCGGCTCAGATTCTGGGCACCGACAAAAAGTTTGCCGCCGAACTCGCCGTCGTGCGCGCGCAGGTTGCGCCTGACCAGATTGGCAAGCACGGCCAATTGCAGGAGTGGCTCGAAGACGTGGATGCGCCGAACAACAACCATCGCCACCTCTCGCCGCTGTTCCCGCTGTTTCCCGGCTGCGACATCACGCCGGTGCAGACGAATCTCTACAACGCCGCCAAGCTGCTGCTCAAGTGGCGCGGTGAAGGCAGCACCGGCTGGAGTTTTGCCTGGCGCATGCCGCTTTGGGCGCGCGTGGGCGACGGCGACTTCGCGTTCCGCCAGTTCAGCGGGCTGTTGCAGAAACGCACGTTGCCCAATCTGTTCGACTTGTGTGGCCCGTTCCAAATCGACGGCAACTTCGGTGCCACGGCGGGCGTGGCGGAGATGCTGTTGCAAAGTCACCAAGCCGAAAACAGGGGTGAGCAGAGCGAGCGAAGAATTTTGGATTTGCTGCCCGCGCTGCCGAAGGCCTGGCCGACGGGTTCGCTGAAAGGTTTGTGCGCTCGCGGTGGCTTTGAAGTTGATCTCGCCTGGGAGGACGGCGCACTCACCAAAGCGATCATTCACTCGAAGCTTGGCCTGCCATGCAAGCTCCGCTCCGGCGGGCAGGTGCTCGACTTGCAAACCAAACCCGGCGGCCAATATGTGTTTAACGGGCAACTCAAGCCATTGCCTCAAGCCCGATGAATCCCCCCATTTCCTCACTGGCATCGCTCGCCATCTTCACGTCCACCTTGGTCGCGCAGACCAATGCATCGGTTCGCGCGGCATGGCAGGGCGGCGAATCTGGCCAGGTGTTGGCGCTGGAAATTTTTGAGCCCGACGGCGCGCAAACCAACCGCGTCTTGCCGGCGGTTTTTTACCTTCGGAACCTTGCCTCGCCACGCGTCGGCACGGAAAGCGATGACGCCATCCTCCGCGATTTTCGGGCGGAAGGTTTTCTGGTCGTTACGCTGGACTTCGTGAAACACCCCCAGGCACGCTCGCCGTTGCTCAATCGCACCCTCGGTAAATTGCGCGACGACTTGCGCGCCAAAAAACTCCTCGCGCAATACAAGCTGGATGACGCGCGCCTGTTCATCGTTCCTGAAGGCTGCCGCTTGCAACGCGATGTCATCTACTTCAAGGACGCCGCCCGCACGCTGGCGATGGACATCATCTATCCGTCCAAGCCCGCGCAGCCGGGCGGCGCAGTCATCGAGTTTTCGTGCGATAACCAGAACCGATTCGGCAACACCTCGCTCTCGATTTGCAGCGACACCTTGCTCGACGGGCTGGCCACGGAAGGCTTCGCCGTGGCCATGGCCGATCATCCGGTGGCCGCGCCATACAAGGGCTTCGACGCGATGCCGGAATGCGCGTGGAAAATCAAGGCCGCCGTCCGCACACTCCGCGTGGAGGGCGGCAAACTGGGCCTCAATGGCAGGATCGTGCCCGTCGGCTTCTCGCGCGGCAGCGGCATGGCTTTAATGTTGGTGACCACGGAGGGCTTGAAGGAATTTGAGGGCCACGGCGAAAATGCCGCCGTGAGCAGCAACGTGCAGGGCGCCGTGGTGATGTCCGGGCGCTTCACGTATCTCAACCTCCTGCCGGAGGACAAGATGCTGCCGCGCTATGCCAGGACTTGGGGCGAGCGCGACACGAATCTTGAGGTGTGGCGGCGGCATGGTGCGCTGGATTACCTAACGAACTCCACGTTGCCGCTCTTCCTCACCATCAACTGCACCGAAGGACCGGACGCGTTGCACCAGATGAAAGTGCTGCGCCAGCGGCTCGCCGAACTGGGCAGCGATGAAATCTTCCAGCTGGATCGCGAGCCGCGCGGTCACAAGGTTACGCTGCACCCGGAAATCCTCTCGGCCATGAACGCCTACCTGAAGCGGCAGTTGCGGTGAAGGGTTTCAGGCCTAATCCAGGCGCGTGAAAGTCAGGGTGCCGAACGGGACAATGACGCCGTTCTGGATGGCGGGAAAGCCGGTGAACTGCGTGACCACACCGCGCGGCACGGTGACCTGATCCGGCGAACCGTAACTGACGCCGCTGTCGGTCCCGGCGTCGTTGCCAAAGACCGTGACGACTTTGTTGCTGACCCATTGCCCGTTTTCAATGAGGCTCAAACTGTCCACGCCGATGAACCAGTCGGGACTCGGCGCGATCATCGAGCACAACGTGACCAGCGGGTAATCGCGATTCATGGCCTGCGGAAACACCAGCAGCCGGGAGCCGGGGCTGGAAGTCAGGCCACCGCCAGCCAGTTGAAAGTGCGCCGTGCCGGCCGCCTGGGCCGCCGCCACCTCGTTCAGCAAAGTGGTCTGCTGCCCCAGTTCTGCCATCCGACGGATGCCTTCGCTGGCCGTCTCCCCCAGGCGAAAGAAATGCACCGCCGCATTGTGTACACCACCCACCAGCCCCGACCAGTGCGCGTTGACCGGCCAGTTGGTCGGATGCGTGGACTGACTCCAGGTCGCGTCGAACACAACCTGGTATTGCGCCGTGAAATCGCTCACGACCCGGAAGAAGGCCGACGAGCCGCCGATTGGAACGGTGGCGAAGGTGTTGCTGGTGACGTTGCCGAGATTCGCCCAGCTGGCCGTCAAGTCCGGGCGCATCTGCACCTGATAACCCGCCCGCCCGCCGCTCCAAACCAAGACCGCCTGGTTCCCCGCCATGGTGAACTGGGTGATTTTGAAATCCTCCGCCCCGCCCGCGGCAGGGACATTGTTGGGAGCTGCCATGAAGGCAGTGGCCAGGATGATGAAATGTTTCAGATTGTTCATGCCGGTTCGTCGTGGCCGGGAGCGGAAAACTTACAGCCAACTCCAGCCAGCCCCGGCTTGCATCGCCCCCCGGCGGCCAATATAGTCCTGCGCAGGAACGACCCGCCGAGGGGTGTGAAGCCAATCCCGCCGAACACCAGATCCAGCCGTCGCCCAAACCCGGGCGTGCGGTGCATTGAACAAATCCGCTGCGGGAACCGTCCACATACCTTATGAAAAGATTGAATTGCATTGGCATCCTTGTGTTTCTGTCGGCCGTCTCCGGGGCGCAGGCCCAGCGGGGCACCTTGGTGTTCCCCCCTCCACCGTTGCCGGCGCCAAAGCCGGTGCCGCCGCCGTTGTGGGTGGACACAAACTTTCAGCCCCCGGAATGGTCGGCCGCAAAGACGGTTGCCCCGGCCTCGGGCGAAGTCCTGGTCTACGACCAGAAGCAGTACGGCGGACACGCCCCGCTCATCGCGCCCGAACAGGCCCAGGGAATCATCGACCGTTTCAAGGCGGCTTACCCGAAGCTGGGAAGCCCGCGCTTCCTGTTTTACGTGAATCGCGAACTCAGCGCGGCGACTCCTGCGGCGACCTTGGCCGACAAACAAACCGTGCGCGATGTCGAACGCCTCTTCGGCCGGCCGTTGCGGCAGGCGGGCGCAAGCCTGGCGGATCAAAAAGTCGCGGCGGAACTCCTCGCAGGAAAACCCGTCACGGAAGTCGTCGGCACCACCGACACGCCCCAGTCGCGGAAGGATCACGAAGCCCTTCTCAAGATCGCCGATGTGGTGATCGAAATTTTGATTTCCTCCAAAACCGTCACGGTGCCGACCATCGCGGACGCCCAGACCATTGCGCTGCCAGACATTCAAGCCACCGCCATTCGTCTGAGTGATTCCAAAATCCTCGGCCAGGCCACCTCCTCCGACGTGACGAACCGCGTGCCGCCGCCGTCGCTCTCCGGCTACGGCGTGCCTGAAATCACCGAAGCCACCGCGCTGGCGCTCATGGAAGACCTGACGACCGCCCCGTAAGCTCAAGCGGACCCTCCGCCGCCGCGTGGCTGAATAGACCGGGAATCCCCGTTCCCCGGCCTTCAGCCTCTCGGTGGCGGTTTCATTTTTGGAATTCGGACTTCACAAGGCCGGGTTTCTCCCGCAACATCCTCCCTTCCGCAATAGCGGAAATCCCTTTTATTTTTAGATGAAAGCCAAAATTATTATCACGCCCAAGAAAGCGGTCCTCGACCCGCAGGGCAAAACCGTCCAGACCGCCCTCGAACACATGGGCTACACCGGCGTCACCGGCGTCCATATCGGCAAATACATCGAGATTGACCTCGCGCCCGGCACGGACAAGGAGGCAGCGCAAAAGGCCTTGAACGACGCGACGCTCAAGCTGCTCAGCAACCCGGTCATCGAAGATTACAAACTGGAAATCACCGACTAAATTTACGATATACGAATTACGATTGACGAGCCGCCCTCCGGTTCGCGCGTAAATCGTAAATCGTAAATCGTAAATCAAAATGAATTTTTCAGTTTTACAATTCCCCGCCAGCAACTGCGACCAGGACGCCGTCCACGCGCTGCAACACCTCGGCCATTCTGCGCGGCTCGTCTGGCACAAGGACGCCTCGCTCGGCGACACCGACTGCGTCATCGTGCCCAACGGTTTCAGCTACGGCGATTATTTGCGCTGCGGCGCGATCGCGCGGTTCAGCCCCGTGATGCAGGCCGTGAAACAGTTTGCCGACAACGGCGGCCTCGTCCTCGGCGTCTGCAACGGCTTTCAAGTCCTCACCGAAGCCGGCCTGCTGCCGGGCGCGCTCATCCGCAACCGCGATCTGCAATTCCACTGCGAAAACATTTTCCTCAAGACCGCCACGAACGATTCGCCGTTCACCAGCCAGATTCCGGCGGGGAAAATTCTCCGCGTGCCCATCGCCCACGGCGAAGGCTGCTATTTTGCCGACGAAGAAGCGCTCGCCAACCTCAAGGCTAACAATCAAATCCTCTGGCAATACTGCGATGCGAGCG
>JANPGB010000020.1:0-2578 GCA_031423695.1 Verrucomicrobiota bacterium | reverse complement strand
GCGCAACAGCACAGCTTTCGCCGGGTCAAGATTGGCGCAAAGGAAACCCATCAAATCCGGCTCGACCGCCCGCAACCCGCGCGGCAATGCCGCCAGCGCATCCAACCGCAAATCATCCGGCCGCGAAGTGTCACGCGCGAGCTCTTGCAAACGCTCCCCGAAATACGGCGGATTGGTTTTCACGAGCGCAAGCGCCCGCGCCGTTGCGATGGCCGTGCGAACCATCGCCTCATCCTTGTCATCCAGTGCGGCGCGAACGGCATCCGGCCAGTCCTTCTGCGCTTCATTCATCCCCGGTCGCGCCATCGTACGCAACAGCATCTGTCGCTTAACAGCTGTTGTTGATGGGTTCTTCAGTCCATCGGTAATCAGTCCCTGAATCGCTTCACTGCTGCTGAATTGCGCGAGTTGTTTTTCCAACTCGGCGCGGTCGTCGTCGTTCAGATTGTTTGCCGCCAGCCGGTCGCGGAAAAATCCCGCCAGCGCGCCGCCCCAATCGGGATGATGGCCCGCAATCCACATGCCGGTCTTGCGCGTCGCGGCGTCGGGCGATGCCAGCAATGGCGCGACCATTTCCGGCTTCAGTTTGGCGCTGCCTGACTGGTCAAGCGCAATCAGCCCGCCGCGTTTTGCGGCTGGCTGGTCGCTTGCCAGCATTCGTGTGAGTGTTTCTTCATCGGCAATTTCAATGAGGGCAAAAATCAGCGAGTGTTCGAGCACGCGGTCAATCGGCTTGCCCCCGCGCAAGGGTTTGAACCCGGAAACGAGGGCCTCGGCCGAATTTTGGCTTTTAATGCGTCCCAACGATTCGGCGGCCGCCCGGCGAGCATGCGCGTGGCTGCACGAGATTATTGTTTCGAGCAACGGCGCCGCCCCGGCGTCCCGCCAGGCCGAAGCTGAGTGGCTGGCCGCGACGCAAACCGGGACCCTTGAATCGGCGAGCGCGATGTGCACCGCGTGGCGGGCTTTGGGCGAATCAATCCGCGTCAGCGCCCAGACCGCATTTTGCCGCGCCCCTTGCGAGCGGGAATCTTTCAATGTCTCGCTTAGAGTGGGAATGGCCGTTTCCCCCCGCTTGCCCAGTTCGTGAATCGACCGATTGCGAACCGCCGGGCGCTCGTCGTCCAAATAACTTGCCAGTTCCGTCGGGCTTGCTTTCGTCCAATCAATTTGCAGGCCGCGCGGGTCGGAAAGTTTTTCCGCGCCGACTCGGCGGATGCGATAGATCGCGCCGAGCACGTCGGGTTTGGCGAGTTGCGAGGTCGGGCAACAAAGCTTGTACCAAGCACCGGTATCAATGACGAGCAGGCTGCCGTCGGCGTCTTCGATCACATCGGTTGGATGAAAATCCGTGCTGTCGGAAACGAGGAAGTCGCTGTCGGTGGTTTTGAAGGTCGCGCCATCGGGCACCAGGATGTGCCGCGTGATCTTGTGGAGATTGAAGGAGCAGCAAAATAGATTGTCGCGATAATCATCGCCGAAGGCACGCGCTTCGTAACGAATCACACTGCACGGCGCGGCGGGTCCCATGTGGGTCATCACGGGCATCAACTCACCGGTTTTTTTGAAGCTGTCCGTGACTCCGTTGACCTTGCCGTAAACGCCGCCGTAGATCGCGTGGATGAGTCCATCTCGGTGGCCAGGCTCATCCGGGGCGAAAAACGTCCCACACAAAATCCGTTCGCCGTCCGCCGTAAATGCCAGGCCGACGGGATTGTCCATGCCCCCGGTGAGCACGGGTTCCAGCCCGGAATGATCGGGGCGCGCGCGGAAGATGTGCGCGGCGCGGCTCGTGAACGGTTTGCCATTGACCTCGTAGGTCTGTTCCGCAAACGCGCCTTTGCACCAGTAAATCCAGCCGTCCGGTCCGAGAAACGGCCCGTGTAGATCATTCGCGCATCCGGTCAAAGTTTTGCCCTGGTGCCATTCAACGCGCACGTCCGCCACGCCGTCGTGGTTCGTGTCGGTGAGTTTCCAGAGGCTCGGCGGCGAGGCGACATAGAGCGAGCCGTCGTGCCACAGGCAACCTTCCGGGAACATCAGCTTGTCGGCGAACACGGCGCTCTGGTCGAACTTGCCATCGCCATCGGTGTCCTCCAGGCGCAGCACGCGATGATTGGGATTCGCCAGTTGGACTTCAACTTTTTCATTCGAACCGGAAGAGTCGGTGACGTAAAGCCGCCCTTGCTCATCGAAGGAGCCGGAGACTGGTCGCGCCACCAGATTCGTCGTGGTCACCAGCTCCACCTCGAAGCCGTCGGGCACGGTGAGGGTTTGATTCGCGAACTTGAACTGTGCCGCCGTCGCCGTCAACGCGATGAAGAACAGGAGAGCGACCGGATGTGTAATCTTGGATCGTCTCAAGATGCGGGATGCGAAACGGAATATAGGAATGGCCGAAGGCTACGCAACCCATCAATTGGTGCAAATACCTCGTTTGGGGTATAGGTTTTTTGCCGAGGCGTCTGGCAGATTGTTTTTTCACCAACGATTGGAAACCGCCAGCGACACTCACTGATCGAAATGCCGATGAAGTTTGAGGTGAATCCGTTCACTTAACATAATGGCTTCCGCGTCC
>JANPGB010000019.1:0-2481 GCA_031423695.1 Verrucomicrobiota bacterium | reverse complement strand
TCATCTTTGGATCGGAACATTAAGAACAGGGTCAAGGTGCACCCGGAACGAACCGCATGGTCAGAGATCACTGATTCGCCAAAGGCCAAGGTGTTTGTCGGGCGATGCAGGATTGGGGCATTTCTCATCCACCAACAGCAGCGGTGCCGGCAGTGAGAACGGCGGAAGCTGGAGGTTCAATCGCCGCCATTCGCCGGTCACGATATTTTTGTTCTGACTAAGGCGCGTGTGAGTGGTGGTGAGGAGAAAGCGCGAACCGCTGCGTTTGATGTTGGCCAACGCCTGGGAGATATGCTCGTACGACAAATGGAAGAGGCAGTCGCGACAAAGAATCAGGTCGGCGGCCGGCAGCGCATCCACCGTCAGATCCAATCTGGCAAAGGCGCGCGCAGGATTGCCAAAGCGCCGTTGGTTTTCCGCAACGATCTCCGCGACGATGTCAGCGCCCGTGTATTGCACCGGCAGCTCCAGCAATTTCATCCAGTTGAAATCACCGCACGGGATGTCCAGCAGGGTTCGAATCTGAAAATCTCGGACGATATTGGGCAGCGCCGCGCGGATGACCGCCGTCTGCTCAACCGTGGAGCCTTCCCCGGAAACTGATTCACCGTTCCCCCAGCCGTTGCGGCGGTAATGTTCCGTAAAAATTGCCATGCCCATTTTACGCCACCGGGGACGGATGACGAAGTTCCAACAGAAATAGCTGTAGATGGGAACCAACCAGGGAACGCGGCCTTTGACGGTTTTTTTAATTGAATGAAAATACTTATTCACGCCGCATTAAAAGATTCTCCCGCGCAATTAAACCAACCCGGACAATGTCGCGCAGCACATCTACGGTATCGAGTCGCTGGGAAGATTCGCTCCATCTCCCGCCGCCACCTAATCTCGCCCGGCCACCACCCGATCGAACACCCCGCACAGCCGGCGCGTCATGGATTTCGCGGTATACGGTTCAAACTCCGGCCAATCGGTTTTCGGCAGATACACGTTGGGTGCAGCGAGCCAGCCCGTCGCGAAAATTCTATTCGCCGTGGCTTCAACCGAATCGCCCTTGCGAAACGTGACGACGGTGCCCGCTTTGGTTTTTTTCAAAACCTCCACCACCGAGCTGGCCTCATTAAAAACCACCAGCAACGGTTTCCGCGCCAGGATGCAGGGATACAACTTCGACGCCGTGTAGCCCGGATCATCCGACCCCGGCAAAAACAGAGCTTCCGCATCCAACAGACATTGCAGCGCTTCGAAATAAGGAATGCGGTCGGTAATCTCGCTGACGATGTCACCGAGCCCGGCTTCCAGCGCCAGCGGCTCCACGGTCCTAGTGGCCCGGCCCTTGGGCGCATAACTCGTCCCGACAAAATGGATTCGCAGTTGCTTTCGCAGCGCCGGTTGGCTCTCGAGCATCTGCTTCACGACGAGGAAAAAGGCCCGAACCGCATGGGACATTTGAGGAATGCAGGCCCCGATGTAAACCCAGTGCCGCCGGCCATCGTGCGGATCAAAAACGGTTTGCCGGATCGGATTTACACGCAAAAACTCGTAGTCGCTTTCGGCAGCGCCAAACGGCAACGTCGTGAACCGCTCCGCCGGCAGTTCCGGGTAACGGCGCTGCAGCATCTTCGGATATTCCGGTGAGACGCTCACAATATGTGCCGCGCCGCGCACCGCCCGCGGTTCCAGCCGCTTTGCAAGGTATCGGGCGAATCCGTATTTCAAGCGCCCGCCCGGCGGTCGACGTTCCGGATGCTCCTCGTAATAGTCCGAGAGCCACGGGTCTTGAAAATCCAGAATGTAAGGCACGCCAAATTCCCTTTTCCATTTCGGCCCAAACGCCATCGTTGGAAAAACGGTCGTCGAAAAGAACACCGCGTCAAACCGCTCGCGCCGCAACAACTGGTCGCCTGCCCGTTTCAAGTATCGCCCGGCGCGATACGCCAGGCTGCCCACCCCCAAACAACGCGTCCACTTCACCGACAGCGCGTCCGACTCGACCACGCGCAAATCCGACGGAAGGGTATTGGCCAGAAACTCGTCGCGGACACCTTCGACACATTCCGGCTTCACCGCCAGGACCGTCGGCTCCCAGCCGAACTCCCGAAGCAGCGGCGAGGCCATGCGCACGCGCTGATGATCAGGCGCATTGATCGGCGGAAAGTGCGGTGAAATGACGAGAAGGCGTTTCAAATACTAAGGGCGTTTTTCGCGCTTTCCATCAAGATTGGCCCCTGCCGCTCCCAGCAAAAAACATTTTCGGCCGCCGCAAGCGCCGCAGCCTTTGAAGCGCGCAGCAATTTCGGTGAAGCTAACAACGCGTTCAAGTGATTGGCCAGGGATGCCGGATCACCGGAACGGTAAATCTTCACGGCACCCTCCGCCTTTGCCGCAATCTCCTTTTGGCCTGCCGTGTCGCTAGCCACGACGGCAAGCCCGCCAAGCAGGTAGTGCAGAAGTTTATTTGTCACAGTGAGATCACGGCTC
>JANPGB010000018.1:0-2577 GCA_031423695.1 Verrucomicrobiota bacterium | reverse complement strand
GCGCCGGCGCTCGCAGCCGGTTTGCGAGCAACTGGGAGCTCTCCACCGCCCGGGCCCTGGCGGCCGTGCGTTTCCTGACGGAATCCGCCGGGGTGGACCCGCGCCGGCTGGGAGCTGTGGGCTACGGTGAATTCCGGCCGCTGGCGGACAACGCCACGTCGGAGGGCCGCGCACAGAACCGCCGCATTGCGATCACCATCCTAGCCGATGAACTGGCCGGAGCCGACACGGTGCCAATGGCCAAACCCACCCTGCCAACGGCTCCGCCGCCGCTCTCGCAGGAACCCCATTGATGCGCCCCCGGTCCGCAATGAGTCAGCCAGAAACGCTTTCAGGCCCAAATATCCAGCCGGGTCGCCAGGTCTGGTTGGCAAACGCCAAGAGGGTAGATTAAACTGTTTTCAAGCAACGCCGCCGCTTGCCGATACTTGACTTGGAATTGCCGCTTGGAAACAATCGACGTGACGTATGCCGGAAAAAAGCAGCAGCCGAAAAAAGTTGAGCCGTGAAAAGTCCCGCGACCTGGACATCCGCATCCAGTTCATGGAGGGACTCGTTCGCCGGGATGCCGAATACGTGGATGCGCTCCAGATCCTGGGCGACCATTACACCGCCCGCGGACGATACGAGGAGGGACTGAAGGTGGACGAAAAGCTCGCGCGGCTCGAACCCGGCAATGCGCTGGTGCTCTATAACCTGGCCTGCAGCTACACACTCACCGACCAGATCGAACTGGCCGTGGAAACTCTCGGCCAGGCAATCACGAATGGCTACAGCGATTTCAAATGGCTGGCCAAAGACCCGGACTTGAAGAAACTCCGGAAGCACGCGCTCTACCGCACCATCAAGGAGAAAATCCGAAAATTGAAAGCCGGCGCGCTTTGATGTTCCTGCCATCCAGCTTGCCTCCCCCGCCATGAATGTCACCATCCACGGCCGCACGCGCCATTACCGCACCGTCACGTTTGACTCCGCGCACAACACCGTTCAGCTCATCGAGCAACGGCTGCTGCCCCACGAGTTCAAAATTGTCGCCACCAAAAATTTCCTCGCCACCGCCCGCGCCATTACCGACATGGTGGTGCGCGGCGCTGGCGCCATCGGCGCAACGGCCGCGTATGGCCTGGCGCAGGGGGCCCGCGCCTTTCGCGGCCGTGACCTGAAAAAGTTTTCCGCCCACGTTGCCACCGTCTACCAGACGCTTGCCGACGCCCGCCCCACCGCCGTGGATCCCGTCAACGCCATGAACGATGTGCGTCGCGAGATGGCGCTGGGCGAAACCGTGGCGGAACAGCAGTCGCTCGCCCTCGCCGCCGCCGAACATTTTGCCGACGACGACGTCCGCCACTGCGAAGCCATTGGCCGCCACGGCGCCAGTTTGATTCGCAACGGCATGCGCGTGCTCACCCATTGCAACGCCGGCTGGCTCGCCTTCGTGGACATCGGCAGCGCCACCGCCCCGATGTATGCCGCGCAGGCCGCCGGAAAAAAGTTTTATGTCTTCTGCGACGAAACCCGTCCGCGCTCACAAGGCGCGACGCTCACCGCCTGGGAACTTGCCCAGCAGAAAATCCCGCACCAGATCATCGCCGACAACGCCGCAGGCCACCTGATGCAGCGGGGTGAGATCGATCTGGTCATCGTCGGCAGCGACCGCACGCTCGGGCGCACCGGCGAAGTGGCGAACAAGATCGGGACCTACACCAAAGCCGTCCTGGCGGCGCGCCACAAGATTCCCTTCTACGTTGCCATCCCGCTCTCAACGATCGACTGGAGTTTGAAACGTGGTTTTGAAATCCCCATCGAAGACCGCCACGCCAGTGAAGTCCTCGGCGCGTGGGGAGTAACCCGCTCCGGCCGCCGGGAATGCGTGCGCGTGGCAAATCCCACCAGCGGCGCCCGCAATCCTGGATTTGATGTGACCCCGCCAGAGCTGATATCAGGAATCATTACGCCACAAGGAATCTTCAAGGCGCGCGAATTGTGGAAACGCCGGGGCGAGCTTGGGAAAGCTCGCTGAAAATCGCTCACGACAAAACTTGAATTCGACCGGCAGACTCGGCAGACTTCGTTTCAGTTGGACGGTTGGCGGGGTAGCCAAGTGGTAAGGCACGGCTCTGCAAAAGCTGCATTCGTCGGTTCGATTCCGACCTCCGCCTCCAACTTCGATGCTTGTGCATCAAGGTTTTGTGAAGAACCAAGTTGCAACTGCCAGCAAAACTGCCAGCAAGCGGCGGACTTGGTGAAACTCGGAAACGACTTACCAAAACTCCGCTGAAACTCTGGTAAAAATTGCTGACGGGCAATTTGTCCGCGTCGGATTGTGTAAAGCCTACACAACGCGGAGCCGGGACAGACTTACGCTGCTTCGTAAAAATATGAAGCAACGATTCCGTCTCTACCGCCGCGCTGGCGGGATTTATTACATCCACGATGGGGATACGGGCAAACAAGAGAGCCTGCAAACCCGCGACCGCGCTGAAGCCTCCGCACTGTTCTCCATCATGGATGTAATAAATCCCGCCAGCGCGGCGGTAGAGACGGAATCGTTGCTTCATATTTTTACGAAGCAGCGTA
>JANPGB010000017.1:0-1732 GCA_031423695.1 Verrucomicrobiota bacterium | reverse complement strand
AAGCGACACGGTGGCGACCGCGCTCGTCGCGCCGAGATAATTTTGCACGCGATAGGTGAAGGCATCCGACACTGTAGCCGAGCCGTTGTGCGTGTAGAGAATTCTACCGCCCGGCTTCACGACCGCCGTGCCGTTCACCGGCAAGCCGACGACTTCCAGCGTCGCCGCCACCGGCGGCGTGCCGGTGTCATTCGCGAGCACCGGGAGCAGCGCCGCCGCGCCGCGATTAAGCGTCATCGCATCATTCACCGTGGTCGGCGGCGCGAGCGCGAGGCCGTCCGGACCGGCGAGAAAATTCGACATCACGAGGCTCGCGGGCAACGCCGCGTCGTAGATGCGGAACTCATCCATCGAGCCGGCGAAATACGGATCGGCGTATTGCGACTTGCCAAGATAATTTTGCGTCGTGCTGCCCATGCTCGACGGGTTCAGCGTCATCGCATTGTTCGTGGCCACCGCGACACCGTCCACATACAGAACGCCCACGCCGCCGTTGAGCGTGATGACGACGTGCTTCGTCACATTTATCGGCAAAGCTGCGGGCGCCGTCACCTGCTGTTCACCGCCGCCGCCCGCCAGCGTGATGGCAAACCGGAGCGGCCCGCCGCCGGCCGTCGGCGTGAGAAACATATTGACCGTCGCATTGTTCCCGAAGTCGAAGATGCGCGCCCAGCCGGACGCCACCGAGTTCGACACCCACGCCTCGATGGTGATGTTGATATTGGTCGCCACGAGGGCGGTCGGCAAACTGACATAGGCCGCCGTGCCGTCGAGCATGAGCTGGCGGTTCGTGACGAACGCGCCGTTCTGCAACGCGCCATGCGCCGTGCCGACCACGTCGCCCGCATCCGTTGCGAACGGATAGCGGTGCCGCAAATTATTTGTCTGCGGATTCACCACCATCACGAGATTGCTCGCCAGAAAGCCTTGAAAATTCGCGGTGATGAACGCGGAGCCGTAAGCCAGCCCCGACAACACGCCACTGGCGGCGACGGCAACAGCATTCGACGCACTCGAAAGGAAAGTGGACGCAGCCGTCACATCCACCTGCGCGCCGCCGGAGTAATTTGCCAGCACGGCGGTCGGGGCAGGATTGCCGAGCGGCAGCCGCGGGTTCGCCACCAGGGAAATCGACTGCACCACGCCAAACGCGAAGCGGTTTGTGGCCGGCGCGTCGCCAAGATTATAAACCGTGTTCGTGCCACTGCCGGTGTAGGAATACACGGCGGCAAAATACTGGACGCCCGGCGTGATGTTCGTGACCGTGACGCTGCTGCCCGCGCCCGCGAACACGACGAAGTTACTCCCGCCAAGATTTTGTCCGTTGCCAAAAACATCACTGCCCGTGTAGTTCGTGCCGTAATTTGGCTGCATCGAAGTCGCCGCGCCCGCGCGCATCACCACCACGCTGCCCGCGCTGCCCGCGCCCGGCGTCCACGCCAGACTAAACGTTTTGGCATTGGTGGCCATCGTGAACGCGGAGGCCTGGTTCGGCGGCGCGACATAGTTATCCGGACCGTTCGCGCGGCTGAAATTAATTTCGTTCGTGCCGAGCGCGTGCGAGTAGATGCGGACCTCGTTGTAATCCGCGTTCGCAATGTTGTCGCCGGTGAACTGCGAGCGCCCCAGCCACATCACCGTGTCGTCCACGTTTGTGACCGAACGCGCGCCGGTGTCCACGCCTGCCGCCAAAACCCCATTGCGATACCATGCGGCAAATCCGCCGCCGCTC
>JANPGB010000016.1:0-3727 GCA_031423695.1 Verrucomicrobiota bacterium | reverse complement strand
GTTCGCCGGTGCAGCCGGAAACATCTTGGAGCGGCAGAAACTCCTCCTGCAAGCCGGAGCGGATTCGGCGTTCGACCAGATATTTTCCCGTGATGGTATCCAGTCGGACGCGATGCATCTGGTTCAGACTGATGGCGCGGCTGGAGGCAAGTTCAAAGACGTTGACCAGATCGCGGCTGCTGGAACGCAGCAGCGCGTCTTCATACGTGCCGCGCATTTCGGGAATGTTCAGCGCGGTCATGATTCCGATGATGACAATGACCGTCATCAGCTCGATCAGGGTGAACGCGCACTCGTTTTTACGTAGCGCAGACTGGCAGTCTGCTGTGTCGCAGATTGGCAATCTGCGGATTATTCGACAAGCCCGCGCTTTGCCGACTACCAGTCGGCGAAACGGCAGACTGCCAGTCTGCGCTACAGGGTGCGTTCGCATGTTCACCAATTTCCAATGTCCGCCGCTTCCGCTTCGCCGCCGTCCGCGCCGTCCGCGCCGCGGGACCAGAGGTCGAAGCTGGTGGTGTGATGCAGTCCGGGCGCGCGGTACTGGTACTCGTTGCCCCAGGGATCGTTGCGAAGTTGTTTGACGTAGGGGCCGCGCCATTTTTTGCTTTCATCGCCGGCGGGGGCTTCCACGAGGGCTTTCAAACCTTCGTCGGGAGTGGGGTAGCGGTCCATGTGGACGTATAATCTTTCCAACGCGGATTCCAGTTCGGCGACTTGCGCCTTGGCCGCGCTGACCTTGGCGTCGCTGGTGGTGCCCATGAATTGCGGGATGATCGTCGCGGCCAGGATACCGAGGATCACGACGACGACCATGATTTCGATGAGCGTGAAGCCGCGTGAGTTATTTTGTTTGGTTTGAGTTTTTCGAGGTTGCATAAAAATCAGTGGATGGCCCGGCTCATTTTGAAAATGGGCAGCAGCAGCGCGATCACCATGAAGCCCACCAGCGCGCCCACCACCAGGATCAAGATTGGTGCGAGCAGCGAGATTAAGGTCTTCGTCCGCGCGCGCATGTGACGCTCCTCGATGTCCGCCACTTTCAACAGCATGTCGTCGAGCTTGCCGCTCTCTTCGCCGACGGCAATCATCTGCACGACGGTCCGGGGGAAAATGCCGAGTTTGCGCAATGGCGTGGCCAGCGAATCACCGCCGCGCGTCTCCTCGGCCACGTGGGCGATCTGCGTGGCGAGGACGCGGTTGCCGATGGTGTTCTCCACAATCTTCAACGCGGGCAAAAGTGAAACGCCGCTTTTCACCAGCGTGCCCAGCGTTCGCGCGAATCGTCCCAGCGCCGCCGATTGAAACACTGCGCCCATGAGGGGAATTCGCAGTTTGATTTTATCCCACGCCAGCGCGCCGCCCGGCGTGCGCAGATACCACCAGAGGCCGCCAACCACGGCGGCGGTTCCAGCGATGATCGCAAACCAGTGTTGGTGCAACGTGCTGCTGACTTTCAGGAGAATCAGCGTGGGCAGCGGCAGCACCGTAAGCATCTCCTGCAACATGCCGAACAGTCGCGGCAGCACCACGGTCAGCAGAACCGTTACCGTCAAAATCCCGAAGCACAGCACGAACATCGGATACGCCACCGCCGCCAGCACTTCGCCGCGCACTTCGTCTTCATGTTCGAGCAGGTCGGCGAGGTCGTTCATGACCTTGGGCAAGACACCGGCTTCTTCGCCGACGCGCACCATGCTCGTGTAAAGATTGGTGAACAAACGCGGGTGCATTCCAAGCGCGGTGGAAAAGGATTCGCCTTTGCGCACAGCCTCGGAGATCTGCAACACCACGGCGCGCAGGGCCAGATTTTCCTCCTCTTCACCGAGGCTTTCCAGCGCCTGCGGAATGGGAATGGCCGCACCGAGCAGCGCGCTCATCTCGCGGGTGAAGGCGGTGATCTCTTTCCGTCCAATGCGATGGCCAAGGCCGAATCCAAAGGGCTTCGTCACTGCAGCGGAGCTTGTCGTCACGCTCTCAGAGGAACACGCTTCGAGGTTTGAGGGGAAAAGTCCGCGCTGACCGAGAAGCTGGAGCGCGGTTTTGCGATCCTCGGCTTCAATGACGCCCTCGACCGCCGCGCCGCCGGTCTGCAATGCCTGGTAGCGGAAGGAATTCATTCGGACACTGGATGGCTTCTGCATTCGGATGCCAATGCTTGGCGAGGTCTTGGACTGCGCCAGTTTTGTTCCGGTCCCACTTGGGATTTTTTGCCAACAACTTCTGAATCCCAAAGGGATTCTGTAACCAAGCCCAGGGTTGCGAGGCACGAGCTACCCTGGGTCGTTTCGGATTGAGTGTTCCAACCCCAACGGGGTTGGGGTATCCCGGTTCGTTCCGCAGCGGCAACCCCGTTGGGGTTGAAGATAAATTTTGCCACTGCACCCAGGGTAGCTCGTGCCTCGCAACCCTGGGCTGAAGGACGCAATCCCTTTGGGATTGGCCGAAATCCGTCTTCGACTTGAGAGTGTTCTGCGGAGTCCTCTGGCGCTTTTAAAATCGCGCCTTGGCTGAAAGCGCTAGAGGGCTGGCGCAGTCCAGGACGCTGCCGCGAGGAATGGAAATCACGGATTTTCATTCCAGCAAATCTCCCGACGAGACGCGCAGGATTTCTTCCAGCGTGGTCATGCCGGACGCGGCCTTGTGCAGGGCGTCCTGGTGCATCGTCATCATGGTTTTCTGCGCGGTGGCTTTGAGTTCGGCGTTCGACCGTTTTTGCAAAATCAATTCGCGCAGTTCGGTGGTGATGGGCAGCAGTTCGAAGATGCCAATGCGCCCGCGATAGCCGGTCTCGCGGCATTCCTCGCAGCCGGTGCCGCGATACAAGGTGCCCTCGATTTTTCTGCCGCCGAGCGCTTCGATCTGGTTGCGCAAGGCTAGAGTCACGGCAGTTTCCGTTCGGCAATGCGTGCAAATCTTTCGCACCAACCGCTGCGCCAGGACGCCTTCCAGCGCTGAGGAAATCAGGAACGCCTCCACGCCCATGTCAATCAAGCGCGTCACTGCGCCGGTGGAATCATTTGTATGGAGCGTGCTGAAAACCTGGTGGCCGGTGAGTGCGGCGCGGATGGCGATATCGGCGGTTTCCGAATCGCGGATTTCGCCGACCATCACCACATCGGGGTCTTGCCGGAGAATTGCGCGCAGCCCGGTGGCGAAGGTAAAATTGCGGCTGGCCCGCACGGGAATCTGCGCGATGCCCGGCAGCTCATATTCCACCGGGTCTTCGATGGTGATGATCTTCAGCTCCGGCGTGTAGATGCTTTGCAGCAGGGAATAGAGCGTCGTGGTTTTGCCGCTGCCGGTCGGGCCGGTGGTGAGGAAAAGTCCATGCGGCTTTTCCACCAAGCGCGAGAGCAGGGCGGAGCGCTCCGCGTCAAGGCCGAGTTCCTCCGTGGTCGGCACCTTGGCGCTTTTTTCCAGTAGCCGCATCACGAGGCTCTCGCCGTAAATTGTCGGCATCGTGCCCACCCGGATGTCCACACGCGAACCGCGATGATGAATCTCGATATGACCGTCCTGCGGCATGTAGCGCTCGGCGATGTTCATGTCCGCCATGATCTTGATGCGCGAGACGAGCGCGGCGTGAAGATTTTTCGGCGGCGGCGGTTTCTCCTGGAGCAAGCCATCCACGCGGTAGCGCAGCTGGAGGAAATTCTCGAACGGAACAAAGTGAATGTCGCTGGCCCGCTCGCGGATGGCGGTGGAGATGATGACGTTGACCAGG
>JANPGB010000015.1:0-12777 GCA_031423695.1 Verrucomicrobiota bacterium | reverse complement strand
AGCGCGGATTGTTCCATGCAGCCGAGGCCATTGTCGTAAAAAAGCAGCGTGCCGGTTTGCGAATACAGCCAGACAATGCCGAGCAGGAAAGCCACGTCGCCAATGCGCGTGGTGATGAAAGCCTTTTTTGCCGCCGCCGCCGCGCTGGGTTTGTGATACCAAAAGCCGATGAGCAGATACGACGTGAGGCCGACAATTTCCCAGCTCATGAACAGCAGCAGCAGACTGTTCGCAATGATGACTCCAAGCATCCCGCCGGCGAACAGCGCGAGGAACGTAAAGAAGCGCGTGAAGTTTTCGTCGTGCGCCATGTAGCCGACGCTGTAGATGAAGATCAGCGTGCCGACAAACGTGACCATCACGAGCATCACCGCCGTGAGCGGATCAAGCACCCAGCCGAGCTTCAGCCATCCAATACCTGATGCGCCTCTTCGCCGTGATGTCCGAGCGTATTGGCAAACGCGCAGAGCGAAAGCAGGAAAGCGAACACCATCGAACCAATGGCGAGCGTCGCGGAGAACTTGCGATAACGCTGCGGCGCCAGCGCGCTCAATCCCGCCGCCAGAATCGGCAGCGCGGGAATCAGCCAGAGGTTATGAACTATCCAAGTCATTTAACCCTTCATCGAATCCACTTCATCCACATTGGTCGTCTTGTAATGCCGGTAAATCGCGATGATAAGTGCCAGTCCCACCGCCGCCTCCGCCGCTGCGACACCGATTGAAAAAATCACGAACATGATGCCGGTGAGCGCTTCGGGGTGTTCACTAAAACGCCAGAAGGCGATAAAGTTCAAGTTCGCCGCGTTCAGCATGAGTTCGATGCCGATCAGGACGAGGATGGCATTCCGCCGAGTCAGCGCACCGGCCAGGCCGATGGCGAACAGGAACGCCGACAAGATCAGGTAACCCGCAAGTGGACTCATTTCTTCCCCTCCTCTTTCATGGCGACGATCACCGCGCCAATCAAGGCCGCCGTCAGCAGCAGGCCGATGACTTCCAGCGGCAGCACGTATTGAGTCATGAGAGCATTGCCGATTTGCTTGACGCTGACTTCGGTCGCCGGCGGGATGCCGGGTTTCATAACCATGCTGTGATTGATCGCCCAAACGAGCGCGCACAGCACAGCCAAGGTGACAGCGATGCCGGAAAGCCAACCCTTGGACACAATGCTTTGCTGCGGCGTTTCGCTGCTGCGAGTCAGGAGGATAGCAAAAACGATCAGGATGGCGACCGCGCCGACGTAAACCAGGATTTGCGCGAAGCCGACGAACTGGGCGTTGAGCTGCAAATACGCAGCGGCCAGTCCCAGAAATGTCACCACCAGGGCCAGCGCGCAATGCACAAGATTGCGCAGGCTAACAGCGGCCACGGCGGCAGCGATGGTCAGCATTGCGATGATGGCGAAAACAGGATTCATTTTTCAGCCACGGAGGACGGAATGTTTTTACGCGAATTGCGCAAATTTCCACGAATTAAAAATGGGATTTGATTCGCGTCCTTTGGCGCAATTCGCGTAAATGCTTTTCCGGCATCCGTGTTCATCAATTTTAATCCGTGGTCGAAATTATTCCGCATAGCGATACGTGCGCTTTTTAACTTTGTTCCCCGCCGTCAAACCACGGCCCAGCATGACATACGGCCCGGCCACCATGATGGAGCAGACGAGCCAGCGGGACATTCCCGGCGGCATGAAATGCCAGACCGCGGCGGTCACGATGTTCAACAGCGCCATCGGCAGCATGAATTTCCAGGCGAAGTTCATCAATTGATCCTGCCGGAGACGTGGCAGCGTTCCGCGCACCCAGATAAACAGCGCGATGAGTCCGAGCAGTTTGGCGAAGAACCAAGCGTAGGAAGGAACAAAGCTCAGGAATTCAAACGGCGCGTTCCAGCCACCGAGGAACAGTGTGATGCCCATGCCGCAGATGGCGAAGAGACCCATGTATTCGCCGAGGAAGAACAGCGCGAACTTGAAGCCGGAGTATTCGATGTAGTAACCGGCGATGATTTCAGATTCCCCTTCGGGCAGATCGAACGGCGAGCGATTCGCTTCCGCCGCCGCCGCGATCAGGAACAAAATGAATCCGGCAAATCCCCACGGAGTGAAGACAAACCAGTTGCCCAGGCCGCACGCGTGGAATCCGGTCTGCGCTTCGACAATCTTCACCGTCGAGAGCGAGCCGACGATCATAATCACGCTAACGGCGGAAAGGATCAGCGGGATTTCGTAGCTGATCATCTGCGCAATCGCCCGCATCGCGCCAAGCATCGAATACTTATTGCGGCTCGACCAGCCGGCCATGAAAACGGAAAGCTCCGTGCCCGCGCCGATGGCGAAGAAATACAAAACGCCCGCGTCGAAATCGGTCAGCACCATGTTCCGTCCGATGGGCAGCACGGAATAGACGAGGAAGGAAGGCACGACAAGCGCGAGCGGGGCGATGTAATTCACGACCTTGTCCGCATTGCGAGGGACGAGGTCTTCCTTGATCAACGCTTTGATGCCGTCGGCGGCGGGTTGGAGAAAACCGAACGGGCCCACGCGGTTGGGGCCGTACCGGTTTTGAATCCGGCCAAGTCCTTTGCGTTCCAAAATGGTCGTGACGGCGAAGAGCGTGGCAAACACGCCAATGATGGCCGCAATGGAAACAACCGCCGCCAGCACGGGCTGAAACGCCTCTGGCACCAAGCCGACCAGCAGGTGTTTCAGTGTGACAAAAATTTGATCCAGAGTTTCAGCCATTGTTACCCCTGTTAGGAAAATTGAAAATGGCGGCCCTGTCTAGCTTGGACGAGCACTCTATTTTGCCAAATACACAACCGCAGGCGGGTGAATTGATGCCCCACGTTTCTGGTTGGTGAAGGCAAATTCATGAAGCTGCAGGCGCGGGTTGGGCGGCAGCTTTGGCTTTCGCTTCCGTGGCGGCTTTCGCCTTGGTTTCGGCATCGGCTTTGGCCTTGGCCTGCGCTTTGGCGACTTCCACAGCCAACGCGGCGTCGGAGATGGCGGCGTCGGTGGGATGAATTTTCCGGTAATGCCGGTTGGACTTGGCGAGCTGATGCTTGTCCACCAACAGGCCGCCGAAGCGGTCGCTGTTGCTCAACTCGAAGTCGGTGTCCATCTTGATGGATTCAAACGGGCAGACCTCGACGCAAATCTGACAGCTCATGCAGACGGACAAATCGATGTCGAACGTGGCCGGATAAAGCTGCATCTGGCCCTTGTAATCCACGCGCTTGTCCTTGCTCTTGACGATGTAAATGCACTTGGGCGGGCATTCCTTCTCGCAAATCTGGCAGGCGACGCAGCGCAAGCCCTTCATCGGATCGTCGCCGTCGAAAACCAGAAACGGAAACTGGCGCGTGGCTTCCGGCAGCTTCTGGCGCTCTTCCGGATACTGAATCGTCGGCAGTCGTTGCTCGGAGACGTAGCTGCCGAGAAAATTCTTGGCGGTGACCGCCATGCCTTTGATGATTTGTTCGCCTAACATAACAAAAAGTTCCAAGTTCCAAGTTCCAAGTTCCAAACTTCAACTCGCGCAGTTGTTTGGGATTTGGGATTTGGAGTTTGGAGTTTGGAATTTTTCATCTGTCCACATCCCCCAGCACGATGTCCACGCTGCCGAGAATGATGATGATGTCGCCGACGGTGTGGCCAAAGCACATGTCTTCGAGAATGGTCAGGTTGACGAAGCTCGGCGGGCGCACGCGGTAGCGATACGGATTGGGCGAACCGTCGCTGATGAGATAAAAACCGAGTTCGCCTTTCGGTCCTTCAATGCGCCCGTAAGCTTCACCGGCTTTCGGACGAAACCCGCGCAGCTTGGTCTTGGGATCCATGATCTGGCCAGCAGGAATGGTCGCCAGCGCCTGCTGCAAAATTTTCACCGACTCGCGCATTTCCAGAACGCGCATCATGTAACGGTCATAGACATCGCCGTGGTCGCCGAGCGGCACCTTGAACTCGAAGCGGTCGTAGATGCCGTACTTGTCCACCTTGCGGAGATCGTAATTTACTCCGCTGGCGCGCAGCATCGGGCCGGTGATGCCCGCGCTGATGGCGAGTTCACGCGGCAAGACGCCAACGTTCTGTGTGCGCGCCATCAGGATTTCGTTTTGATCGAGTAACGCGGAAAATTCGTCGAGGAAGGCGGGAAATTCGTCCACGACTTTCTTCACCTGCGCCAGCCAGCCGTCCGGGGCGTCGCAGCGGAGACCGCCGAAGCGCATGAAATTGCACATCATCCGCGCGCCGCTGATGGCTTCAAAGAGATCGAGGATTTTTTCGCGCTCGCGGAAGGCATACATGAGCGGCGTGCCGGACGCGCCCATGTCCTGCGTGAGAAAGCCGCAGAGCGAGGCATGGTTTTGCAGACGGGTCAACTCGGCCAGGATGACGCGCAGATACTCCGCGCGCTCAGGCACCTGCAAGCCAGCAAGCTTCTCGACGGAGAGTGCGTAGGCCCAGTTGTTCGTCATTGAGCAGAAATAATCCAGCCGGTCGGTGTAGGGCATCGAGCCGAGATAGCTTGTGCCTTCACCGATTTTTTCGTGGTTGCGGTGCAGGTAGCCGAAGACGGGCTTCAGCTTCACCACCTGCTCGCCGTCCAGCACCACATCCATGCGGAACACCCCGTGCGTTGAGGGATGCTGCGGCCCCATGGAGATTTCCAACAGTTCGCCTTCCCTGCTGCTGTCGCGCTTCGGCAGCAGTTCAAATTTCCTGGTGCGTGTTTCGACGATGACGCTCACGACCTCACCTCCTGCGTCTGCCGCTGCTTCACCTTCTCCAAGACCTGGTCGTGCGGCGTGGGCTCGTATTCGTAATCGTCCGGCTCGACGTAGTCCCTGCGCATCGGGAAATCCTTGAACTCGTCCCACATCAGGATGCGGCACAGGTCGGGATGTCCGTCGAAAATGATTCCGTAGAGATCGAAAATCTCGCGCTCCTGAAATTCACAACTGCGCCAGACCGGCGTGAGCGAGGGCAGATGATTCTTGTCCGTGCGGTTGCCGGTGCGCAGGCGGATGATCACCGGCCCGTGCTTCTTGGCCATGGAGTAAAGGTGATAAACCGTTTCCAGATAACCCGGGCGGATCGTCTTCTTAACTTCCTCGCCTTCCTTCTCCACACCGTCCACGACCTGCTTGACCTTGAGCTTCTCGGTCAATTCGGCATCCGGCCAGTCCACGCCGGTCGCGTTCGAGCAGTAATCCAACTGCAGCTCCGCGTGGTCCCGCAGGAATTTTGCGACGGCCAGTCCATGCTCATTATCCACGCGCAACGAGCGCTGGGCCGACGGACTCTCGTTCGCAATAATCTCCACGCACGCACCGGCAACAGCGGCTTCGATGCGAGCTTTGATTTGTTCGAGCGTTTCCATTGCGCTAGGAACGAACCGCCTTGGGCGCCTGCCAGATCGCCGGATTGCTCGGCGGCACCAGATCGTGTTCGCCAAATTCCGGCACGGGATACGCGCCGGAAATCTCCGCATTGAGATGGCGCGGTCGGTTTGCGCCGGTGAGCTTCTGTGCGTCAATTTTCTCCTGTAACGTCATGAACGCGTGCAGCAGCGCCTCGGGTCGCGGCGGGCAGCCGGGAATGTGAACGTCCACCGGAATGAAACGGTCAATGCCCTTGAGCACGTTGTAGCCCTGCTTGAACGGCCCACCGGAAATCGCGCAGGCGCCCATCGCGATGACGTATTTGGGCTCGGACATTTGGTTGAAAAGGCGGACGACCTGTGGCGCCATTTTTTTTGTAACGGTGCCGGCGACGATCATCAAGTCTGCCTGACGCGGCGACGGACGAAACACTTCCGCACCAAACCGCGCCAGATCCCAGCGCGACATGGAGGCGGCGATCATTTCGATCGCGCAGCAGGCCAGCCCGAAGCCCAGCGGCCAGATAGAGTTTTTGCGGCCCCAATTGTAAAGCTCCTCGAGCGTGACGACGAAAATCCCCTGCTTGCCCAGCTCGCTCTTTAGTGACTCGTCGATCATTTCCAGCTCAACACACCTTTCTTCCAGGCCCAGAGCAGACCTTCAACCAGCAGCAGCAGAAAAACCATCATGGCGAGAAACGCGCCGACGCCGAGGCTGGTGAACGCCACCGCGAACGGCAGCAGAAAAATGGTTTCCACGTCGAAGATCAGGAAAATGATCGCGTAAAGATAGTAATCCGACTTGAACTGAATCCACGCGTCGCCTTTGGATTCGAGACCGCATTCGTAGATGGCGTTCTTATCCTGGCCAGGTTTCTTCGGCGAAAACTTCTGCGCCCACAGCCACGCCAGCGCCAGCGGCGTCAGCGCAAACACGACCGCCGCCAGCATCAGGATGACGACCGGGAGGTAAGTTGGGTTTTCAACAGCCATAAAGTTGTTCCGTCATCGCCGGCGGGAAATTAGCAGCCGGAAAACCCAGCGTCAAGAAAGGCGCCGGACAAACGCCGGGCGTGGCGATGGATTTTTACCTTGCACCCGTCCCACCCGTGTTGGAAATTCTGTTGCGTTTATTTTCGAAAAAACCCACACGGCATGACGCGGAAAACACAACCATGAACTTTACAAAATGGACGGCGGGCACGGCGTTGAGTGCCTTGCTCCTGGCCGGCTGCTCGAAAAGTCCGGTGACCGCCTCAGCCGACGGCCCGGCCAAAATCCGCGTGGGTTACATCGGCATCACCTGCGAGGCGCCGATTTTCACCGCCGTGGAAAAAGGTTTCTTCAAGGAAGAAGGCCTCGAAGTCGAACTCGTCAAATGCGAATGGGCCAATTACAAGGACGTGCTGGCGCTGGGCGGATTCGACATCACACATCATCTGGTCATGTATTTCCTCAAACCCCTCGAACAGGGACTTGATGTGAAGTTCACCGGCGGAATTCATCGCGGTTGTCTGCGGGTCCAGGCGGCGGCGAAGGGCAAGATCAATTCCATCCAGGATTTGCGAGGCAAACGCATCGGCATTCCCGGAATGGGCACGCCGCCGTTCATCTTCGCCAACCGCGTTCTGGGCGCCAACGGCATTGATCCGAGCAAGGAGATCACCTGGCTTGTCTTCCCCGCCGGCGAACTCGGCCTGGCGCTGGACAAGGGCGAGGTGGACGCCGTCGCAGATTCCGAACCGATCGGCACCCTGCTGCTGGAGCAGGGCAAAGTCCGGAACATTGCCGATCAGGCGACCGACTCGCCGTACAAGGACGAATACTGCTGCGCCGTGATTGTGAACGGCAAGTTCCTCGCAAAAAATCCCAAGGCGGCGGCCTCCGCCACCCGCGCCCTGCTCAAAGGCGCCAAGTGGGTGGAAGCCAATCCCGCCGCTGCCGCGAAATTGTCGGTGGAGAAAAAATATCTCGCGTCCAACCCCGAACTCAACACCGTGGCCATTTCGCATCTGCGTTATGTGCCGAGCGTTTCCGGCGCGGAGGCGGCGGTCCTCTCGGCGTCCGTCGAGATGAAGCGGGCCGGCATGTTGAACCCGACCACCGACGTGGCTGATCTGGCCCGGCGCGCCTTCGCCCACTTGGACGGCGTCACCGATGCGTGGCTCGAATCCTTGCAGGTGGAAAAAGTGGCGGGCGGCCAGTTGCCTCCAGACGCCCACGTTCGTGTGCTCGCTGAACTGGCCCGGACCACCGGTGAACCCTGGTGCAGCCTGGCCTGCTGTGTTTTGAGCACCCCTCCCGCTCCGTTGAGCAAACTGGCGAGTTCGAAGTGATGCATCACTCAAAGCCTCAAAGCCCGGCCTTGGAGATCAGCCAACCGGTTCAGCCAACCGCCACCGAAAGAAGGACGGCAGCCACTGCACGCGGCATCATTACAGACTCGCTCAAACCGGCGCCGCAAACCTTTCTCGCCGTTCCTCTGGCAACCGCGGTTGCGCTCGCCGTTCATTGGGTCGTCTCGAAAAAGCAGCCCTCGCCCGAAACGCACGCATACACCTTTTTCTTGGTTCTCATTCTCGGTGCAGCCATCACGGCATCCGTCGCCCAATTTGCCTGGTCACCGCTGCGGCGCTGGATGAAAGAAATGTGCCCCATCATTGCCGCCGCAATCCTGTCGCTGGGTGTTTGGGAACTGATCACCTCAGGTTTCCAACTCCTCCCGATGCCGTATTTCCCCGGTCCCGCCGCCGTGCTCCAAAGCATGATCAACGACCGCCTCCTGCTGTTTGACAGCACCTGGCATTCGCTCCTGCTGTTGTTATCCGGATACACACTGGGCGTCGTCCTCGCGCTGATCACCGGCATCTGCATCGGCTGGTTTGATCCGGTCCGATACTGGGGCATGCCCTTGTTGAAAATTGTCGGTCCGATTCCCGCGACCGCCTGGATTCCGCTGGCGATGGTGATCTCTCCTTCGGCAACGTTCTCAGCGGTCGGACTGATCGCGCTCGCGGTCTGGTTCCCCGTAACGATGCTGACCGCCTCCGGCATCTCCAACACGCGCGCCTCCTACCTGGATGTCGCCCGCACCCTGGGCGCGGGACGCAGCTATCTCATCTTGCACGTCGCCATTCCGGCCGCCATGCCAAACATTTTCATCGGCCTGTTCATGGGACTCGGAACCTCCTTCCTCACCCTCGTCGTGGCTGAAACCGTCGGCGTCAAGTCCGGGCTGGGCTGGTATGTGAGTTGGGCGCAAGGCTGGGCCGAGTATGGAAAAGTTTTCGGCGCGTTGATCATCATGGCCGCTTTTTTCTCGACCATCATGACCGTCCTCTTCAAGGTGCGCGACCGCGTGCTGGTCTGGCAGAAAGGCGTGATCAAGTGGTGAGCGCCGCCGCCAACCCTGCGCCAAACGAAGGTTCCTCGCTGCGGATTGTCCGCGTGCATAAGGATTTTCCCGCACCGGACAATGCCAGCATCTGCACGCAGGCCCTGGATGAAGTCTCGCTTTCGGTCGCGGCGGGCGAACTGATCTCGCTCATCGGCCCGAGCGGCTGCGGCAAATCCACGCTCCTGCGGCTTGTCGCCGGCCTCAACTCCCCCGACTCCGGCGAGTTGTGGATCGGCAACGAGCCGATCACCGCTCCGAGCGCCGAGCGCGGTCTCGTTTTTCAGGATCCCAACCTCTTTCCCTGGCTCACGGTGCGCCGGAACATCCAGGCCGGCCTTATCGCGCGCGGCGTGTTTAAGGAAAAGTCTCACGAGGTGGACGAGTTCATGCAACTGGTCGGTCTCGAAGCTTTCGCCAACGCCTTCCCGCACCACCTTTCCGGCGGCATGGCCCAGCGCGTGGCCCTGGCCCGCGCGCTGATCAATCACCCAAAGGTCTTGCTGCTCGACGAACCGCTCGGCGCGCTCGACGCCTTCACGCGCATGAAAATGCAGGACGAAGTGCTGCGCCTCTGGCAGGCCCGCCGCACCACCATGCTCCTGGTCACGCACGACATTGACGAAGCCATTTACATGAGCGACCACATCGTCATCATGACGCCCCGGCCCGGCCGGATTGAACGGACCCTCACCGTCACGCTGGATCGCCCGCGCCAGCGGAACAGTCCGGAATTCCTCCGCCTCCGCAGTGAAATTCTGGAACAGCTGCATTTCGCCGGCAATCCCGTGCGCGCGACCACGCCGTCGACGTAAATTCCTAAACCCGCTTCGTCAGCGCCACCCCCAACTGCAACAGTTTCTTCACGTCCGTTTCTGAGGTTGCCTCGGCATAAATCCGCAGGATCGGTTCCGTGCCAGAGCCGCGCAGCATCAGCCACGAGGAATCCTGCCCGACAAATTTTACGCCGTCATAGCTTTTCACATCCGCCAGCGGGGAGCGGAGCAGTTTCGCCGGCGGATTGGCTTTCAGGAACTCCATCAGCGCGCTGCGTTTCTCCAGCGGGAAATGCGTGTCAATCCGCCCGTAGCGATGCGGGCCGAATTGCTTTTCCAGCCGGGCGATCAGTTTGTTGACCGAAACTTTTTCGGTCGCGAGCATTTCCAAAAGCATCAAGCCGGCGGCGATGCCGTCGCGCTCCGGGATGTGCCCGGGAAAACCGATGCCGCCGCTTTCCTCCGCGCCGAGCAGCACGTCGCCCTTGAGCATCTCCGCGCAAATGTATTTGAAGCCGACGCCCGTTTCGACGAGCGGCAGACCGTACGCCGCGCACATCTTGTCCACCATCGAAGTCGTGGTCAGCGCCTTGATCACACGTCCCCTGCCCTGGCGATTGACGGCCAGATGATGCAGCAACAGGCAGATGAGCTGATGCGTCGAGAGATAGTTGCCGCGCCCGTCCATGCCGCCGACGCGGTCGGCGTCGCCATCCGTCACGAGGCAGAGGTCATGCGGATGCTTCCGCAGAAAGGCCTGGCTGCGCGCGTAGTTTTTCTCAATCGGCTCCGGGTTGATCCCGCCAAACAAACAATCGTGCGCGCCGTTGAGCGTGGTGACTTTGCAGGTGGTGCCCGCCAGCAACTGCTCGAAGCACCCCGCGCCCACGCCGAACAGCGCCTCGTGCGCAAAACGCAGTTTTGATTTCGCGATGAGTTTGAAGTCCACCAGTTTTTTCAACGCCGCGTAATGCGCCGGGCGGACATCTTTGACGACCACCTGCTTTGCCTTGATAGCGTCCGCCAACTTTAGGGTGCGGACCGGATGACGATCCAGAAACCTTTCGATCGCCTGACAGGTGGCCGAATCGCTGGAACCGCCGTAGTGGGATTTGAGTTTGAATCCGTTGAAGATCGGCGGATTGTGGCTCGCCGTGATCATCACGCCACCGACGGCGTGCAGGTGTCTTACTGCGAAGGAAACCGACGGCGTAGGCGTGGGCTCCGGGGTAAGGACGACTTGAAAATCATTGGCCGCAAAAACCTCCGCCGCGCATTGGGCGAAAGCATCCGACAAAAACCGCCGGTCATAGCCGATGACAACCTTGGGCGACCGCTGGTGGATTTCGGATTTAGGATTTAGGATTTCGGACCGCCAATCGTCCGCCGTCGCCTGGGAGACGCGGGCGACGTTGGCGAAGGTGAAGTCCTCGGCGATGACTGCGCGCCAGCCGTCGGTTCCAAATTTGATTTGAGCCATGTGCGATGATTACGAAAACGTCGGGGTGCATACAGCGAAAAATAACAACGGGAATGGCCAGCGGAATGACCGGCATGAGAGTGTGTTATTCTCTTGCCGGTCATTCCCCTGATATCGTCCGCCGGTTTTTCTTGTGTTTGGCGGTTTGATACCCAGCCGGCTGCGCGATCTGCAAAGCGTTTTGCGACTCCCCCAGTCAAACCCTCCAGTCAAACCCTTGACAGTTCCTGACGGCATGACGACCATGCCCGGGTGTTCAAACAGGCTGGCCATGTGCTGCTGATCGTCGCGCTCGTCGCGGCGGTGGGCGGACATTGGGCCGTGCTACAATCCGTCGCGTGGACGAACATGCTCGCGGAAAATTTACGCGAGACTACCGTGACCGAAGCCTTTGAAAAAACTTTTGACGGCCAGCATCCCTGCCGCCTCTGCCAGGCCATCACCGCCGGAAAAAAGTCCGAGAAGAAATCCGAGCTGCCGATGCCGTTGCGGAAAATTGAATGCGTCACCGCGCAGCCCGTTTTCGTTTTCAATCCGCCGCAGGATTTCCGCCTCGTTCCAGCCGCCACTTTTTCCCTGCCCAATTTTCCCAGCCAGCCGCCCGTCCCGCCGCCCCGCCAGCTTCCCGGTTAGCTCGCTTCCCGGTTTCTCCGCGTTCGTTCGGGAATTTCCGTTTAAGTTCTTAACCCGGGACTGCCCTTTGGCGCTCCTCCAATTGCACAGTTTATTTCCATGAAGATTTTAGTTTCCATAGTTTTTGCAGCGGCAAGCGTTCAATCGTTGATGGCTTGCGACTTCTGCGCCATCTACACCGCCACCGAAGCCCACGACGGCCAGGGCTTCTATGGCGGCGTGGCCGAGCAGTTCACACACTTTGGCACGATGCAAAATGAAGGACAGGTCGTCCCGAACACCGCTGGACAATATCTCGACAGCGTCATCTCGCAGGTGTTCGCCGGCTACAACCTCAACGAATGCCTTGGCGTGCAGTTGAACGTGCCGGTCATCGTGCGCTCGTTCCAACGTCCTGCGGGTTTCGCCACGGATCGCGGCAGCGAATCGGGTGTGGGCGATCTTTCGCTGATCGGCAAGTTCACGGCGTACCGGCATCAGAGCGAAGAGGTCACCGTTCTGGTGAACCTGCTCGGCGGGATTAAATTTCCCACGGGCAACACGCGGCGGATCACGGAAGAGTTTAACGAAGCAGAGGCGCCAGGCGCACCCGAAAGGGGCATTCATGGACACGATCTGACGCTGGGTTCCGGTTCCTTCGACAGCCTCGTCGGCGTGAACCTCCATGCGCGCTATCATCGGTTGTTCTTCGGGGCTGGCGCGCAATACTCGATCCGCAGCGAGGGCAACTACGGTTATCAGTTTGCGAACGACCTGACCTGGTCGGGCGGGCCAGGCGCGTTGCTGGTGTTGCGGGAAAATTTCACGCTCTCGTTGCAGGCCAATGTGTCCGGCGAAACCAAAAGCACCGACACCTTCCAAGGCGCGCGCGCCGGCGACACGGGCATCACGTCGGTCTATCTCGGCCCGCAATTCACGGCCACCTGGCGCGACCGGTTCCACGCCGAACTTGGGGTGGATATGCCGGTAAGCCTCGCCAACACCGCGCTGCAAGCGGTGCCGGATTATCGCATTCATGCGGCGGTGACGTTCCGCTTTTAGCCGGAACTCCGAAGGGGGCGGCGCCGTGGTCGCGCAGGTTTTTCAGGAGCGCGGACCGCCGAGTCCG
>JANPGB010000014.1:0-2930 GCA_031423695.1 Verrucomicrobiota bacterium | reverse complement strand
GTGCCGTTGAAGCTGGCCAGGGTCGAATTCAGATAGGTATTCAGGTCAAGAATCTGAAAACCATAGTACATCGCGTTGCTCTCCAGATCCAAACCGGAAAGAGAATTGGTCAACCTGCCATTGGTCGGAACAATCAGGTTAGTGACCGCAGGAGTGATCAAAAACGGCGGGTCATTGACTGCGTCAGCAATGGTGGAAGCGTTGAATGTATTCGTCGCCCGCCCGCCCGCGCCGTCGTCCGCGATGACCTGGATCGTCCCGGAAACACCCGCGAGATTTGTTCCCGTCAGCGTGATCACCGTGTCGGTGGGATTGGGGACGAGGGATGCGCGCGTGATGATGACGTCCGCCAGCGGTCGGTCACTCGCGTTGCGCGGGGTGTTGATGATGTTGGAAACCACGTTGAACCCCCGCAACAACTGGCCGAACAGGGTGTAGCCAAAATCCAGGGAGCGCTGCGGTCCAAGCGTGATGAAAAACTGCGAGCCATCCGTGTCCTTGCCGGAGTTCGCGAGCGCAAGCTGTCCGCTGCCGGAAAAGATGGCGCGCGGATGAAATTCATCCTCATAGCGAAACACAGGGCCGCCAGTTCCATTAGTCACCGGACAGCCACCCTGAATCATGAAACCAGGGATCACGCGGTGAAAAATGGTGTTACTGCTGTAAAAACCCGAACTGGTCAGCCCCGTGAAGACGTCCACCGCGTGCGGCGCGCGATCCCTGAACAACATCAAGGTCAGGTCGCCGAGGTTCGTCACCGTGGCGATTCCTCCTCTGAAGGGAGTTTGGAAAGCGCCCGGAGAGTTTGAGGCCGCAAGCTGGACCACGGACATCTTCCAGAATGCATTATTGGTATGCACCTCCACCGTGATGCGATTCGTGCTGCTCGCGATCGTATAGGTCAGCGGGCGGCCATTCGATGAAGCGGCCGTGATCGGCAGGGTCAGAGATTTTCCGGCGGGGATGTTCGCGTTTGGTATTGGATCAATCGTCGGCGCTCCGAAAAGGGAGATCGAAAATACGGTCAGGCAGGGAAACAAGCAGCACGACATCCGGTGAATCATAGGCGCCCCAAGCTACCAGCCTTTGCGAAAAAGGCCAGCTATTTGGGCTTCGGCAGCCGGCCGTGAATCAACCCGTTGCTCGCGATCATCCGCAGCTTGTGCGGCCCCGTCGTCGGCTCCGTCCAGAATTTTCCGCCGGCACATTCAAGGATCAGTCCGCCCGCCGCCACGTCCCAGAGGCTCACGCCGCGTTCGATGTAGGCGTCCAATCGCCCGGTCGCCACGTACGTCAGGCCCAGCGCCGCCGCGCCCATAATGCGGATTTTCCGCACCCGCCGCGCCAGCCAGATGAAGTTTGGCAGCGACGCCTCCAGACTCGCGGCGCTCTTGGCGAAGCCCACGGTGACAATGCACTCCGCCAGTTTCCGGCGCGGGCTGACGTGAATCACCCTGCCATTGAGCTTCGCTGATTGACCGCGAATGGCCGTCCACAACTCATCCTGGAACGGATCATAGATGACGCCCACGAGGGTCTGGTAAACGGTTGATCCCGTTTTTCGGATTTGGGATTTGGGGTTCGGAATTTTCAGTTGCAACGCAATCGAAACGCACGCGTGCGGAATCCCGTAGGCGAAATTCACCGTGCCGTCAATCGGATCCACCACCCAGCGATGCTCCGAATCCGAGTCGCCCGAATCCCCTTCCTCGCCCAGAAAGGAAATCTCTGGAAACGCCGCGTGCAATTTTTTCTCGATCAACTTCTGGCAGCGCACGTCCAGTTCCAGCTTGATGTCGTGGGAAGTGATTTGATTGGTTTTTTTTTCCTCGCGGAGATTTTTCCGCATGACCGCGCCGACGGTCCGGGCGGCGGCGACGGCAACGGCGAGGGCTTTGTTCGGCAGAACTTTTTTCATCCTCTCGATTTTGCGCAAGATGCCGCCGGGAGGCGAGCGGAACTTTTGCGAGCCACACGAAGCGGTGCAGCTGGACACAGTTCCTAACCGGGGACTGGCAAATCCAGGGTCGCCCCTCCTGCGAGCACGACAAACAAGAACCAGGGCAAGCTCTTCCCGGGGTGCGGCGGACTCCGAATTCAATCAGCCAGAGGACCTGGCCGACAGCAAAACCGCGTCAAATGACGGAAGCGGGCATGGGCTGGGGAAAAAGGACAGAGGGAAAAGGTTTCCAACCACCCCGCATAAAAAGACCGACTGAGTCAGAAATGTGCTCCCCCCCGCCACAAGCCTAGGTGAAAGCATTAATGAAAATAGGTTGCAGCCCCTGATTGTGGATTTTGCGGGATGAGTTTTAATTTACGCGTCAATCGGACCAGAAATTACAAAACCAAAACATATATATGGCTCTTGGAATAATACCCGGTTTTTTTGTTGCGTTCGTAGATGGGAGCGTCCTGAGGGTTGCATTACGTTCCAGCTTGGTCGCTGGTTTGGTCGTGGCCCTCTTTGCTGATCAGTCCCTGCAGGCCAATCAGATCACGACGGCCCCTGGGTTTGGACCCTGGCAGATCGGGAGTGGTGGCGAGTTTACCGTGACTCCAGACGCCGCCGTTGCCGCCCAATTGGGCAGCTATAGCCCGTTCACCCTGAATCAGGGCGGGTTTTTAGGAAGCTTCCAGACTTTTTGTGTGGAACGAAATGATTACATTTCCGCCAACACCACTTTCGATGTCACCTTCAACAATATCACCGTGTTCTCGGGCGATCCGGTTTCCGCGGGAGCGGCGTATCTTTACCAGAGATTTGCCACCGGCCAGTTGAACTACAATTACCAGAATCTGGCCATTTTCGACGGTTACTCGGGGAACAGCCGTACCGCCGGCCTCTTTGGGAGTGCTTATTACCTCCAACTGGCCATTTGGTATTTGATGAATCCCAACATGTACAGCGGCCAGCAAGGCAACCCGTT
>JANPGB010000013.1:0-5728 GCA_031423695.1 Verrucomicrobiota bacterium | reverse complement strand
TTCCCAAACCTCTGGTCGTCACGGGTTGGGCTTTGCCGAATGATACCGACCGCGGCGATGGCGGAGCGAAGTCCACTCATTTGGCCGTTCCCGCCGGCGCGGTTTACTACTTCGAAGCCGACTCGGCGGAGGCCGCCGCTGCCCTCGCAAACGCCCTCAACTGGCACGGGGCGACCGCCGGCACAGAAATCCGCAACCGCCGCAGCACGCTCCTCGGTGAAAAAGGCTACGGCCTGGGCGTGTGCGGCACCTGGCAACCTTTTGGCGACGTCTCGTGACGTCCGAATCATCGCTCACAACCAAAAACTGAAAGACAATCAACGCATGAAACAGAAATTGCTCTATCTCTTCACCAGAACGCCGCTCCATGTCGGTGCCGGTTCCAGCGTGGGCGCGATTGACCAACCCATCGTCCGCGAGCGCCACACCGGCTTCCCGCTGATTCCAGGGACGAGCCTAAAGGGTGTGTTACGCGACACGGCGACGCGCGACGACAAGCTGCAAAAGGCCGACGTGGACGCCATCTTCGGCGAGGGCTTTGGCAGCGGCTCAAAGGATTTCAGCGCCGGTCGAGTGTCTTTCGGCGAGGCCAAGCTGCTCGCTTTTCCGGTGCGGTCGGCCAAAGGCAGCTTTGCCTTCACGACCTGCCCGCTCGCCTTGGAACGGTTCCAGCGCGAACAAAGCGGCGGACCGACACTCAGCGTGCCCCCTGAACCCAAGGACATGGAATGTCTCGCGGGCGACACCGTCACAATGGCCCGCAACGGGCAGGCAGGCGTGGTTCTGGAAGAATACCGATTCAGTCGCGCTCAAGGCGAGGCGGGAAAGTTTCCTGCGGATTGGGAGACCGCGTTGCTTGGGCTGCTTGAGGACCCGGTATGGCAGGCGGGCAAAGGGCGGTTCGTTTTGCTCAGTAACGGCGATTTCGCGCACTTTGTGAAAAATGCCTGCGAGGTTAGCCAGCATGTGGGAATAGATCCGCAAAAGGGTACCGCCAAGCGCGGCGCCCTCTTCAACCTCGAAGCCGTGCCGGCGGAATCGCTGTTCTTCGCGCCACTTTCGCCCCTGGCTCGTGCCGGGGACGAACTCGACAAGCTGGTGGAACTGTTCAGCCGCAAACCCCTGCTCCAGTTCGGTGGCGACGGCACCACCGGCCTGGGTTTCTGCACGGTCAAACTCAGCTAAGGAGAACACAACCATGAAGAATCTTGAACAAATCCGGGCCGCGAACGCGATGGCCTACGCCAAGGCCGGGCTGGGAACACGGGGGCAACAGGGCGGCAACGTCCTCAAAAAGTTGCCGGCGCTGGTGATGGGAAACGGCCTGCTCGCCGCCGGCGCCTTCGCTTACGCGCAGCGAAACGACAGCGGTTGGCGCACCTGCTTCGACCACATCGCCAAGCATCTCGCCCACCCCGACATCGCAATCGCACCGGGGCAGGACAACCTGGACAAGCTGATGGATTTCCTCTCTGGCAAGGCGGACAGCCAGGTTCTCAAGCTCGCAACGGAAGAATCTTTGGCCTGGCTCAGTTACGCCCGGCGATTTGAGCAAAGCCCGGAGAATGGAGGCGACAATGATCCCGCTGACTAAAGACGTAGCCGCCCTGATAGGCGAGTGGGCCGAGGGAGTGGAGAACCGCTCTTTGCTGCACGAGAAATTTGCGCTTCCAAAAGTGTGGGGCGCGGGCTTGGGGCGCAAACTCAACGACGCCGGGCGCTGGAGTGTGCTCCGCATTGTCACCCGCGGATCTGAGTTGCTGCGCGGTGATGCGCAGCGCCTCCGCCGGGAGGCTGGTGGACGGAACGCCAGTCCAGAAGTTGCCGACCGCAAGGAGCGGGACGCGCACATTGCTGAAAAGATGGCCACCATCGCCAAGGTGGATGGCGCGCTGGCCAAGGTTGGCAATGACAATGCCCGCCGGTTCCTGATCGACCTGGAAATATCATTCCAAGGCAGGGTCGTCACTTTGGAGGCCACGCTGGGCTCCCGCATGATGGTGAATCTGGCCGGAGGGGTCGTGGAGAATGCCGGCATCGCCTTGGATCGTTGTTTTGGCTTGCCGCTCATACCGGGCAGCGCCGTCAAAGGCATTACGCGCGTTCAGGCCCTCTGGGAAATCCACGAGGCCAAGGGAGATGAAAAGCTCCGCCTTCTCCGTCTGGCCATGCTCCTTTTCGGCTTTGGTGCTCACGACTTGCGCGGGGATTTTGGATGGGCTGGCGGCGAGCGGGCGGCCCAGACCATCGCTGACGAAATGGGCAGCCAGGAGTTCAAGGGTTGCGCCTGCTTCCTTCCGGCATACCCGACCACCCCGGCCACTTTGGTCGTCGAGATGGTGAATCCACACTACCCCAATTATTATAGCGGCCGGAGCCCGCGGGCGGAGGAGAACGAAAACCCGATTCCCAATTACTTCCCCGCCGTTGAATCCGGATCCTGCTTCGGATTTGCCACCTCATTGAACCGGATTCCCGATCTGCCCGGCGTCACCGCCGCCGCCCTGCTGGCCCAGGTGAAAGAATGGTTGGAGCGCGCGGTCACGCGCAAGGGTGTCGGTGCCAAGACCGCTGCGGGCTATGGCTGGTTTGAATTGGGGCGCAAGCAATCCGCACAGCCTTCAGCCTCCCAATCCGCAGCTGCTCCCGCGCCAGCATTGCCCGCCTCGCCGGCCGACCAACTGGTGGCCCGGTTCAAAAACCTGAACACAAAAGACAACTTCGCCGCCGCCCTCCCGCAGATGGCCGCGCTGTCGGCTGAAGCTGACCTCCGGCGCGCTTTTGAAACCATGGTTCCGGCCAGTGAACGAGGCCGGCTCCGGAAGAGCAATCCCTACTGGCAGGCTTTCACGTCCGGCAAGGCCGGGGTTCACGGCCAGAAAATCCTCGCTCGCCTGGGCCTCAAACTGAATTGATTTATGCACTGGAAACGCGACATCGAAGTGCTGACCCCGCTGTTCAACCGCGGCGCCTATCAGGACACTCCCGAACTCCGGGTGCCTTCCATCCGCGGCATGGTGCGGTGGTGGTTTCGCACACTGGCTGGCACCGCTGACGAAGAGAAGGAGGCTTTCGGCGGCATGAAGAATTTCGGCCGCCAATTGGCGGGCGAAGTTACGGCATCCAGCCTCGTGTTTCGGGTCAGCCAGCTCCGTGCTCAGCGCGCAAATCCCAACCCCCTGACCCTTCCGCACAAGCAAGACGGTCAAGCCAGCCCGCAGGCTGCCTTTGCTCCCGGGGCCACCTTCACGCTCGAAGTCTTTACCCGCTTCGGCAACCTAAGCCCCGAACTGGAGCGCAAAGTGGAGAACGCTCTGGAGGTTTGGTTATTGCTCGGCGCCTTGGGCCTACGGGCCAACCGGACTGGCGGCAATGTCTGGCCCGCCAATGGCGCCGCACCAACGACTCCGACCGCTCTCCGGGCACGTCTCACCGCCCTTGGTTGTCGTTGGCCAATCATGCTGGCCGGGCTTGATGCCCGTTCAACTCTGGAGCAACTCAGGGCAGCGGCGACCGACACTGTAGATGGAATGCCTCAAGTCTTTGGTCAGGTTCGTGGTGGCAGAATTGCATCCAAGGTAAAGTTCAAGGTCGTGCGGCTCGATGCCTCATTACGGCTGCTCGTGTTCGCACCGGAACAACGAGTTCTGGATGAGGCTCGCCGCGCGCTCCAAGGCCACCGGTCGCAGCCAGAAACGTGGAAGCCGCTATGACCCTCCTCTCCCTCGCCTCCAAGCAAATCTGGCCGCAGGTGCTGGCCTTCCTCCACTTGAACCCGCGCCCGGACCGGCTCGTCCTTTTCCACACGGATGAAGAGAGTGAATCCGCCGGTCCAGCCCGGCGGCTCAAGGAGTTGTTCACCAGCCAGCGGCTGCTTCCAGAAAACGCCGTTGAGTTGGTGCGCGTGCCCCATGATCATTTCGGGAACATCGTGGAAGCCCTGGCCGCCACCGCTGAGCGCCTTGCCTTGGATGAATCGAATTGCCGCGTCCACTTCACGGGTGGCAACAAGCTCATGGCTTTGGCGGCGACAGAATGGTGTCGGCTGGCCGGCACCGCCTGCTTCTACCTGGAACGCGACCTTCGCGTCTTCCCGTTTCTGCCTCGCGGGACGGACCTCCTGTCCCAGGAGTCCTTTCAACTGGACCCGCACCTGGCCCGTGAAATTGAACCGCTGGCCTTGCTCCGTTGCCAGCTTGGCGGCGCCGAGGTCGTCGGCGCGGGCCAACGGCTGACCCTCAATGAGCGGGGACATAATTTGCCGGAGCAGGAATTTGGGCCCTTGCTGAAAAAGGATGAAGATTTCTAGAAGTTCTTTGCTTGGGATGTGCCGGAGACGCAGAATAATTCGGGCTTCGCCTTGGAATTTGCCACCGCTGTGGCGCTGTTGAAATTGGGTGTGCCCGTCGTCCAACGCAGCGTCCGGCTGGTTCCCAAAGTTCTGCGCGGGTCTGGCCGGGAAGAAGGTGAATTGGACCTGGTCTTTAATTGGGCTGGTAAACTGTGGGTCGTGGATTGCAAGGATCGGCGCTCCGCCGAAAGCAAAGTGGACCAGCTGCGCACCGAGATGCTTCGCCAGTTGACGCCCGACCAGCGGCTGACTGAGTTGCTCGACAAATTGGGAGCTGAAATGCAGGAGCGAGACTTGCATCCGTTAAAAGAAGACTTGCTGGCGGTGGCGGAAGTGGGCGGCTTGCTGGGCCGGGCCATCTGCGTGCGCCGCGATGAATTGCCGTTGCAGGCTGTCGAGTTCGCCCGGAGTCGCAACTTGCCGGTGGTGCTCAAGCACCGGCTAATCGCCGAGCTGCGTTCCGTTCTGTTCCCGAACGAGCCCGCGTCGCTGGACCAACTCCGGTTGCTCGCCGCCGCCCGCACTCGGGCGAGCCTTTGACCGCAAAATATTAATCAGCACTGACCACCACCAACCGCACCCAGCGGGGCGCAAACCTCCCATGAAAAAAACCTCTCCCATCAAACCAACTCGCCGCGTGGCGAGGACTCCGCCGGCAAAGCAAGTTTCCAAGGCGACGGTGACCGCCTCCGCCAAGTCTCGCACAAACGCCGGCGGCCCGGAGGTCGTTCTACTTGCTGTCACGGGAATGTCTCCCGCCGTGCTCACTGAAACGATTTGGGGACTGGCGCATCCCGCAACTGGCAGCAGCGACGAACCGGTGATTCCGCACCGCATCATTGTGCTCACCACCAAGGTGGGCCGCGGGAAAATTGAAACTAGCTTGTTTGCGCCGCACCCGCGCTTCGGCGGGTCTTCCGCCTGGGACGCCTTGCGGGCCGCGCTCGCCTCAGAGGGACATGATCTGGGCGGGCGGCTTCGCTTCGGCACCACGCCGGACGACGTGCGCGTCTTCACTGCCACGGATCGCGCCACAGGTCGCACGGTCGAGTTGGATGACATCCGCACGCCCGATGAAAACGAAGCGGCGGCCACGTTCATCCTGGAGCAGGTGCGCGGTTTGGTTGAAGATCCCGACAAAACTGTCATTGCCTCGCTGGCAGGTGGCCGGAAAACCATGGGGGCCTTGCTTTACGCCTGTTTTAGCCTCCTTGGCCGGGACTCGGACCGGCTCACCCACGTGCTGGTGAGCGAACCGTTTGAGCAGCTCCCGGACTTCTTTTTCCCAGCGCAGCCGGGCGGCGCGCTCACGCATCGCGATGGCTCGGTCTGCCAGCCGACGGATGCCGGCATCGTGCTCGCGGATGTTCCCTTTGT
>JANPGB010000012.1:0-1570 GCA_031423695.1 Verrucomicrobiota bacterium | reverse complement strand
GCGCAGATGGCGCAGTTCACCTCGTTGCAGCAGTCCGGCACGATGTCCAAGAACATTGCAACCATGCTGACGCAGCAACAGTTGTTGCAGGCCAATGGCATGTTGGGCAGCACGGTTTCGTTGCAGGCGGACGCCAAGACGCTCGCCACCGGTGTGGTTCAATCGGTGCAGATCACGGATGGCATCCCGCAGCTCGTGGTCAACAACAAGAGCTACGACCTGAGCCAGGTGCTGAGCATTGCACCCACATCAGTCAGCCCCACGCCCGCCGCACCGACCAGCTTCTTGCCGTCCATCATTTCCTCACTGCCGGTGGCCAGCCAAACGACTCCGTGATTTGACACCAGAACCCGGAAGAAAATTATGATGCGCTCCTTCAACACCAAAACCAGTACGCGGGACAAATGCCGCGTGGTCCGCAAACACCTCGTCCGCGCGCTGGTCGGCCAGACCGTGGATCTGCTGGTGGATGCGCATACCATCGTTCATGGCGTCGTCACGGGCGTGACAACCGAAGCGGGCACTCCCAAGCTGGTCGTGGACGGCACCGGCTACGACCTAAACCAAATTTTGACGGCCACGCCCGCCACCTTCGATCAACAACTCCAACCGCAACACTAAAATTATGCTCCGCTCACTCGATTCCGGCATCAGCGCCCTCCAACAATTCCAACAAAGCATGGACGTCATTGGCAACAACATTGCCAACGTGGACACCATCGGTTTCAAAGGTGCCACCGTGCAGTTCGCCGACTCCTTCAGCCAGACCTTGTCTGGCGCCGGAAGCTCCGGCGCGATGCAGGTCGGCACCGGCGTCATCACCAGCTCGATCACGAACAACTATGCCCAGGGCGCGGTCAGCAACACCGGCGTCGCCACCGACCTAGCCGTAAACGGAAACGGTTTTTTCACCGTCAAAGACTCCCTCAGCGGCGCGTCCTTTGTCACGCGCGACGGCCAGTTCAAAGTGAGCAACGGTTTTCTCGTGACGACCACCGGGTTGCGCGTGCAGGGTTACACTTCGTTTGATCCGGTGTCCGGCGTGGGCACCTTGGGAGACATCGTGATTGACAACAACGTCGCCGGCTCCGCTGCCACCATTGGTTCCTACAGCTTCGACAAGAAAGGCAACGTCAGCATCCGGCTCAGCGACGGCACCGAATTCAAACGGGGCCAGGTATTGCTGACCAGCTATCTGAGCCCTGAACAACTGGTCAAGGAAGGCAACAACCTCTACTCCGGTATGGCGGGCGCCGGCGCGATTGTGCAAAACGGTGCCCCGGGATCAGGCGGCCTCGGCTCTCTTGTCCCCGGCTCGCTGGAAATGTCCAATGTGGAATTGGCCAGCCAGATGTCCCAACTTATCACCACCCAGCGCTCCTTCCAGGCCAGCGCCCGCATCATCACTACCAGCGATGAAATGCTCCAAGAACTCGTCAACCTGAAACGTTAATCCCTTATGTCAGCCCCCGAAAAAACTGCCGAAGAAATTGCCGCCGCAGCCGCGGCCGCGCCCGCCGGCGGCGGCGGCGTCAAAGCCTTGCTGCCCCTCATCCTGTCGGTCGTGCTC
>JANPGB010000011.1:0-2942 GCA_031423695.1 Verrucomicrobiota bacterium | reverse complement strand
TCCGGGGAAACACCCAAGGAGCCGCGTGGCAAGGCGGAAATCTCCGGACTGGCGACGAACTCGGTTTCCATGGGTGATCTGGCGAAGAAGTACACTGTAAATTCTCTGGCAGCATTTTTGCGTGATCCGCTCAAAAGCCGTCCGTCCGGCCGCATGCCGCGCCAGCGTTTGGATGAGAAGGAGGCGCGGGCCGTGGCCATGTATCTTTTGCGCAATCAACCGGCACCGGTACCGCAATCCAAGATCCCCGGGCTCAACTACGAAGCTTTTGAAGGGATCAAAGATCAGCTGCCCGACTTTTCCAAACTCAAGGCGATCTCCAGCGGATATGCAACCAACCTCAGTCTGGAGGGACTGCCACGCCGAAACGCCACGGGCCTGAGCCTTCGTGGCGTGCTGACAATTCCGCGCGAAGGTGATTACACATTCTGGACGTTATCGCGAGATGGTTCGCAACTATTCGTTGACGGCAAGTTGGTCGTGAATAATGACGGCGTCCATAAACCAACTGAGAAAGAGGGCCGACTCAAACTTGCCGCCGGTGATCACAGTCTCACGGTTACTTATTTTCACCATAGCGGTCCGGCAGTGTTGAAAGCGATGTGGTCCGGCCCTGGCATTAAGAAACAGGAGATTCCCAATACGGCCATCTCGCTTGCAGACAACGGCAAGTTCATGCATGTGGCGGGAGAGCAGCCATTCGTCCTCGATGGTGCCAAGGTTGCCAAAGGGCAGCACCTTTTCGAACGATACAACTGTGCGGCCTGTCACGAATTGAACCAGCCCGGACGCCAGGCCGCCCCCTTGGAAAAGCTTGCCGGAAAGAAAAAAGGCTGCCTGGCGGCGAAACCCGCCGTCAACACGCCCGGTTTTGCCCTCACGGAAAAGCAACGGACTGAACTCGTGACTTTGCTTGCCAATCTATCCGCACTGTCGCAGCCACTCGCGCCGGCGGAGCAAGTGCAGCGTACGATGACCGCCCTGAATTGCTATGCCTGCCACAGCCGAGACGGCCAGGGCGGGCCGACCGGTTTGCGCCGAGCCTATTTCAAAGTCAATGGTGCGGCCGATCTCGGTGAAGAAGGTTCCATTCCGCCACACTTGAATGGCGTTGGAGCCAAGTTGAAGCCGGCTTGGCTGGAGAAAGTTCTGGTCAACGGCGCAAGTGTCCGGCCCTACATGGCCACCCGCATGCCGCAGTTTGGCGAGGCGAATGTGAAAGCACTGGCCGGTGCATTGTTGCAGGCCGATGCAGGAGTAAAGGGTGGTCGTGAGTTGACCGTTGATCCCGTTTTTGTGAACGGCCTGCGGCTGGTTGGGAACGAAGGATTAAGCTGCATCGCGTGTCATAACTTTGCGGGCCATGCCTCGCTTGGTGTGCCGGCCTTGGATCTCACCACTGCCCCGGAACGTTTGAACTCGGACTGGTTTCGGCGTTACCTGCTCGATCCGGCCAAGCTCCGGCCGGGAACCCGGATGCCGCAGTTCTGGCCGGCCGCTGTGGCTGCAAACAAAAGCATTCTGGACGGCAATACGGAAAATCAAATCGGTGCCATCTGGTCCTACCTCTCCAGTCCGACGGTGGCAAAGAATCTGCCTCCCGGACTCCTCGCTCCGAAGATGGAACTGGTGCCGAAAACCGAGCCGCTGATTTACCGCAACTTCATCGAGGGCGCTGGTTCGCGTGCGATTGGCGTGGGGTACCCGGAGAAGGTCAATCTCGCGTTCGATGCGAATCATCTCTCCCTCGCCCTCCTCTGGCATGGGCAGTTCATGGATGCCTCGCGTCACTGGACCGGGCGCGGCGAAGGTTTCCAACCGCCTTTGGGATATAGCGTCGTGAAGTTTCCGCCGGGCGTTCCATTCGCAGTGCTGGACGATGCCAAAACTCCCTGGCCGAAAACATCCGCTCGCGCCGTGGGTTATCAATTCAAAGGGTATGTTTACGACGACCATCGGCGCCCGCAGTTCCGCTATCTCATTGGCGACACGGAGATTTCAGAATTGTTCCTGCCGGAAAAATTTGCGGCCAGTGCGGAAACCGGCTTGCGGCGTAAATTAACCCTGCGTGCGGTGAAACCCGTTGCGGGGTTGTGGTTCCGGGCCGCGCTTGCGGACAAGGTGGAGGATTTGGGCAACTCCACCTATTTGGTGGACGGCAGCCTGCGCCTCGCGTTCCCATCCTCGTCGCAAAAGTTGGTCAACAGTGACACGCCATCCCGGCCGCAGATCATGGTGCGAGCAGATGAAGGGAAATATGAATTGCTGGTGCCGGTCGTTTTCGAATCGGGTGCCGCTGAAATTATGGAGGAAATCTCATGGTAAAACGCGCGTTGTTAAATTGTTCGAGTTTGTTGTCCGCCAGCCTGGTGCTGCCGTTGGCGGTTCTGGCCGCCGAATCCGCGAAGGACTCGCGGACGTTGGCCGATCGGGAAGCGGAGTACTACCGGATCGTCACCGTGCCGCCCCCGCCGCAGGTTTTGTTTGAATCGGGCGGGCTTCAACTGCTTGAGCCAGACTCCATCGCGTGCGCAACCCGCACCGGAGACATCTGGATCGGCAAGGGCGTGCTCTCCAATCCCACGCAGACCAAGTGGACGCTGTTCGAAAGCGGACTGCACGAGGTCCTGGGGTTGGCGTGGCGTGAGGGTTGGTTATATGCCTTGCAGCGGGCGGAAATCACCAAGCTCAAAGATACCAATGGCGATGGGCGCGCGGACATTGTCGAAACGGTTTGCGACGGCTGGGGCATCAGTGGCGATTACCACGAATATGCTTTCTCCTCAAAGTTTGATCGCGAGGGAAATATCTGGGTCGCGTTGACGCTCACAGGTTCGTTCTCCAGCCAGAATCCTTACCGCGGTTGGTGTGTGCGCGTGAATGCCGACGGCAAGATGACCCCGACCGCTTGCGGAGTGCGTTCGGCGGGCGGTGTGGGCTTC
>JANPGB010000010.1:0-3115 GCA_031423695.1 Verrucomicrobiota bacterium | reverse complement strand
GTTGCAAACTGACCGAGTTGATCAGGTCGCGCCGCCGCCGGTTTCGTTGCGCGCTCCGAAGATCGCGTCTCGTCGAGCGCCGCCGAGATTTGGAATTTCTTGATCCAGGATTTCATGATGTAGATTCGGAGTTGAGTCCGCTGTTTGAATTCGCGGACGTTGCGGGCATTGCCGCTTTCGCCGCCAACCGTTGCCCGCCGGGCTGAACGTCCAGCGCTGCAGCCAGCGCCGTGCGCGCCCGAAACAAAATTACTTTGACATGTGTCTGGGTGCGTTGCAGCACGTTTGCAATCTCCGCCACACTCAGTTCTTCGACATACTTCAACCATACGGCTTGGAATTGCACGTCGGACAACATGGCGCGGACGCGCTGCCAGAGATCGGCCTGCTCGTCACGCCGGGCCGCGAGTTCCGCCGGGCTGTCCTCATCCACACTTTCCGGCAGCGCCTCTTCATCCACGGGCCGCCGGGCGCGCAGATGATCAATGCACTTGCGCCGCGCAATGATGAAAAGCCAGGTGGCGAAGGATTGCGCCGGATTGTAGCGCTCCAGTTTCGTGTAAGCGGTCACAAATGTTTCCTGTGTCAGGTCCGCGCCATCCGCGTCGTTGCGGCAAACACGGGCGAGGAACCGATAAAGCTGCGTTTCGTAACGCCGAACTAATTCTTCAAAACTTTCCAGCGAGCCGCCTTGGGCTTCGCGGGCGAGTTCTTCATCCGAAAGCGTGACGGGATCAGTAATCATCCGGCGCGACATTGCGGGCTACTTCGCGGCCGCATCTTGTGCCGCCTTTTTGGCGGCGTCGGCCTTGATGGCGGCAACAACGTCGTCCGCCGGAATTTTCAACTTTACAATCGTTTTGGAACCCGCCTGTTCCACCGACAGGCTTCGCGCCAGCTTGACGGCATCGGGGTTGTCCGGTTGCAACGCAATGATGGCGATGATCCCGCGCGCAACGTCGGCGACCAGCGGGGCCGCTTCCTCGGTCTTGGTTTCGACGGACAAGTTTGCCAGCAGGTTCGGGCCGGATTCGCGGACCTCCAGACCGATGAGTTTGGCCTGCCGGAACACCGCCGCGCTCGGGTTGCCCGCCGGGAGGTCAATCTGCCGGGCCGCAGCTTGGATGACCGCCGGTTCGCCGCCGCCGAATTTGGGGAACGCGGCGCCTTTGGCGAGGCTCGGCGTAGTGCCGTCCAGCACGTCCAAGGCCCCGGTTAAACGCGCTTCCCGCTGGGCGAAGATCACCATCTGATCTTTGTAAATGGCGGAGTAAGTTCGTGGTTGGCCGCCCTCCTTCTCGCGCCGCTTGGCGTCAATCCAACTGTTAACCTGATGCGCGCCGTGCGTAGTGGCACGGTAGTCTTCCGCCTGCTTGGCCAGCGCCATCAGCCGTTCGGAATTGAGGTCCGCATACACCAGCGCCACGCCATCGTCCGGGGCCGGGGAAGCGCCGTAAACCGCGATGCCGTGCAGCGCCGTGCGCAGGTCGCTGCCGATCGCGGCCTTGAGCACGAACAATTGGAGTTCCTTTTCCGGCTTGTGCAATTCAGTTAAAATGTGCGCGCCCACGGCTGACTTCCGCAAGGCATCCACATCCAGATGCAGCACCCAGGCTGGATCGTCCATGACCGCCGAACGTTCCGCCGGATTCGCCATGGACGACATGGCCGCCGGCAGCAGGCATCCCAGCAGCAGGCTGGATTTAAAAAAATATTTCATAGCGGGTTTGTTTTGGTTTCGGTGTTTGGTTTCGTATTTCTAAATTTGCGCAGCGAGCACAAACCATGTTCACCCTAGACTACGGACGAGCGCCCGGAAAGGTTACAACGGTTCTGGATTTTGTGCGGTTATTGTGACCACTTTCGTCATCTTGCGCCACTCACCACCGTCAAATCACTTCTTCGGCCAAGAATACGCGGCTGTTTCGCCGGCACCCGTTTCACGAGCAGCAGTGGGGCGGAAACGTTCAGAACGTGTGTGAAAATTCATTCAGCTTGTATCGCCCATTTACGCCGGTAACCCGGACGTGCTATTGCTTGCCCGTGACGCTCTTGATGTATTCGACCTCTCCCGGCACCAGCGGCTTTCCGTCGGGACGAAAGATGTCATGGAAAAGCACGTTAGGTTCGTTGGTATAAGTCTTCTCCCACGAATCCCACGGGAAAATCGTCTGCGTCTTGCCGGAGACAAAGCCCCAGTTATACGCACCCACATTCTGCTCCTTCATGTAGTGCAGGTTGGGATCAAACGTGCTGCCAACCGGCCGCGCCATGTACTCGGTGCAGAGGATCGGACGATGATAGCGGCGCAGGTTTTCCACGCAGGGCTTGAGCTTTTCCAGATTGTCGTAGTTGTGAAACGTGATGATGTCGGATTGCTCCAACTGCAATTTTTCCATCGGTGAAAGCTTCGCAGGATCCGCCCACGGCCCCATCCACGGGGCGGACGAAAGTGGCTGCGACGGTTTCGCCGCACGCGCCCACGCGAAAGTTTTTTCGAGCAGCAAGCGCGCGGAAGCCACCTTGTTCGTCGGCTCCAGTTTATTGTAGCCCGGCCCGTTCATGTTGTCCGGCTCGTTGTAAAGATCCCAAAAATCAATCCGTTGGTCGTTACGAAAATGTCCAACCACGCCTTCAACGTAGGGTTTCAACTCATCCAACCGTTCCGGATGCGCCATGAACTCGCGCCCGGGAGTCTGCATCCAGCCGGAATTGTGGACGAACGGTTTCGGGTCGCGCTGCCTGCCGAGCTTCGGGTCGGGGTCCCAGCAGGAATCAAACAGCACGAACATCACGCCGATGTGATGCTTGTGCGCGATGGCGAGAAATTCATCCATGCGTTTCAAAAATCCTTTCGAGTCCTGCTGCCAGAGCAAGTGATGCAGAAAAACGCGGACGCTCGTGAAACCCAGTTGCTCCGCCCAGCCGAGTTCGCGGTCTATCGTGGCCGGATCAAACGAATCCGCCTGCCACATCTCCAACTGGTTGATGGCCGTGCTAGGGCTGAAGTTGCAGCCGACCATCCAGCGATGATTTTTACCCCAAGCATTGGCTTTCTCTTCCGACCAGCGGGATTGTGCTCCGGCCAGTCCGCAGCCGATCGTAAATGCCAGCA
>JANPGB010000009.1:0-1675 GCA_031423695.1 Verrucomicrobiota bacterium | reverse complement strand
ATGCGGCTTCGCGCCGAGCAGCGCGGCGAGCCGGTCGCGCGCGTCGTCGATGGCCGCGCGCGCCTCGCGCCCGGCTGCATGGATGCTGGAGGGGTTGCCAAAGTGCCGCTCCAGATACGGCCGCATCGCTGCCAGCGCTTCGGACGCGAGCGGCGTCGTGGCGTTGTAGTCGAGATAGATCACGCGTCGCTGAAGTCTATTTCAAGCCTTCCAGATTCTTTCCTTCCGCATTCCACCATTTGAGCCACTGCGTCTTGTTCGGACCAAAATTCTTGCCGGTCATAGCATGCAACGTCTCGGCGATGTTTGCGCCAAACATAGACGGCGGGGAAGCACGCTTCCAATCGGACTTACCGTCGAAGCTCGCATCGAAACATTCGATCAGCCCAGCGACCGCCTCCTTGTATTTGTAAGCTGCAAGCACGGTAATTGATTGATTGACCACTGCGCCATTAGGATCGGTTTTTACCAGTGAAAGAAGAGGCGCGATGGCGCGTGGATCAGGATGCCAGCCGAGTTCCCACACCGCCTCGCGCCTTTGCGCCCACTCCAAAGACGGATCCTGGGTGATCTCAATCCACTTCGGGCATGGGTCATCCTTTTTGAGCTTAATCAAAGCCATCCTCGCCGCAAAACTGCGCTCCTGAAATCGACTTTCCCAAGTATATGGATCGGGCGTTACCCGACCTTGGTCAGCGACCACACGCTGCAATGGCTTAATAGCGCGGTCATCACCGATTGCTCCTAAAGCGGTGATGACATCCTTCGAGTGTAGATAGGTCAACAGGGTGGATACCGCGGCCTTGGCTTTCAACCCGGAAAGAGCGCCTAACAATTCTTCCGAAGGATACAAATTACCAGTTGTCCGATCTTTGATGGCTTTCTCCTCGCGCTTGAGCAGTTCGAGACAAATCGGAATTGCGCGCGAATCACCGATCATACCCAACGCAGTAACTGGTCCGCGCCTTCCATCCGTCCGCTTTGCCATTTCTATCAGCACGGGTACTGATTTTGGATTCTTGGCCCTCCCCAAATCCCAAGTCAGGTTTTCCATTTCGTCGGCGAGATAAGAGACCTCGAAGTGTGTACCGATTTGCCAATGCGACTTTTCGATACCGGTCACTTGGCGGGTGTCGCTCAACGCCTGATGCACCGCGTCGAAAACCCATTCAAGTGGATTGGTCGCATTGACCAATTCGCGGAGTGCAGTGAGTCGGCTGAGCGTGATTTTGTAGTCGGTGGTTTCAGCCGTCTGCTCGATAAATTTTCTGGCCTCCATGTTTCCGTTCTCAGCCGCGAACGCCGCCAAGAGCAATTTCATATGAATGTCCTGCTCTTTCCTCATCCGCTCTCCGAACACAACCGCGATTGAGTCTGCGGTGTAACGCGAAAGTCCGCGCAGAAGATCGGAATTAACCTGATATAACTTGGTGACTTCGGATTCCATCCCCGATCCGTTGCTCGTTAGCCAGAGGCGGGAAGAGTCACGATTCAGCTCGGGAAATTCCGCCGGCAGCGGCAGCTTGACGGCACCTTCCTCGACTGCCGCCAAGCAAAATTGGCCACTAAAGATGATAGCGAGCACCAAGACAATAACCTGAGACAAGTGCGGTTTCATTTTGCAAACTCCATGTCTCAAATCACCCAATCCGCCACCCACTCCTCCGGGCGCTTT
>JANPGB010000008.1:0-19951 GCA_031423695.1 Verrucomicrobiota bacterium | reverse complement strand
AGTGACGGCATTCGTCTGACCGGCTGGGGTGATGAATCCTGCCACGCTGCTAAATGTGATCGTGTGGTTGCCAGCGGCCAAGCCGGTCACGACTGCCCCGCTCAACTGCGGCGGGCCGCCATCCACGAGCCAGCGGGCCCCGGCGCTCACCGCCCCCGCCGGATTGAGGTTCACCCGCAACGCACCGGTGGCACCGTAGTCGCCAACGGCAACATTGGTCGCACCCGTGGTAATGGTCACCGTCTGATTGCCCGGCGTGGGCCAACCGGAGATCGTCTTGAATGACAGGAGATGATCACCCGTGGACAAATTATCTACAACGGCCCCGCTGGGTTGGAACGCGCCGCCGTCCACCTGCCACTGCGCGCCGCCCGCCACGGCCCCGGCGGGAATGAGATTCACCTGCAATCCGCCGGACGTCAGCGTGTAGGTTCCCGCCAGGTTGGTGGTGGTGTCCGAAACGACCGACACGACGCGGCTGCCCGGCGCAAACCAGCCCCCGGTGGTTTTGAACGCGACCGTATGCAAACCGACCGACACATTGGTCACGGTCGCGCCGCTGCTCTGAAACGCGCCGCCGTCCACCTGCCACTGCGCGCCGGCTGCCACGGCCCCGGGAGGATCGATCGTCACCTGGATCGCGCCCGGGTTGAGCGTGTAAACTCCGGATACGAGATTGGTAGCGGCGCGCAAAACAATGGTCGTAAGCTGGTCGGCCGGCGTGATCCAACCAGGGATGGTCTTGAACGAAACCACATGCGTGCCGCCGGACAAATTCGTCACCACGTAACCGGTGTTTTGAAACGCGCCGCCATCCACCTGCCATTGTGCGCCGACGCTGACCGCGCCGGCAGGACTGATCGTCACTTTGAGAAAGCCATTCGTCGCCGTGCTGACCGAACCATAAAGCTCAGTGCTGGCCAAGATGACGGTTTCACTGGCAAAACCACCCGCGAGCAAAACCCGGCCATCGGCGAGCACTGTGGCCGTGTGCTGAAAGCGCCGGTCGTTCATCACGCCGTTGGTGGTCCATGTTCCCGAAGCCTGATCAAACACCTCCGCGCTGGATAATGAATTGTTCGTGTTGTCGAGTCCGCCGCTGACGAGCACTTTTCCATCGGGCAGCAAAGTGGCCTGCGGCGTGTCCCGCGCCACGTTCAAGGGACTGCCGTTGGTCCACGTTCCGGTTGCCGGATTGTATATCTCCGAACTCGCCATCACGTTCACGCCGTCAAAGCCGCCGGTGACCAGCACCTTTCCATTGGGCAGCAGGCCAGCCTTGTGATCGTACCGTGCGAGGTTCAAATTACCGGTGGTCGTCCAACTTCCACTCAGGGGATCGTAGAGCTCCGCACTGGTGAGCAGATTGAAACTGACGTGGTTGACCAGCGCCCCGCCCGCCACCAGCAGCACTTTTCCATCAGGTAGCAAGGTTGCCGAGTGCTGCCAGCGGGTGCTGTTCATGGGGCCGACTTCCGTCCAAGCCCCGGTTGCTGGATCGTACAGCTCGGCGCTCGCGGTGGAATTAACCAAAGCATCCAGCCCGCCCGCAACCAATACCTTGCCGTTGGCTAGCAGGATCGCGGTGTGCTGGCGTCGCGCGGTGTTCATGAATCCGGTCTCCGTCCAGATGCCGGAAGCCGGATCATACAATTGCGCGCTGGCGAGACAGTTGACGCCATACCCCCCGGCGACCAGCACTTTTCCATTCGCCAGCAACGTCGCCGTATGAAAGGCCCGCAGGTTCGACGGAACGTTCGTAGGGTATCCGGTGATGTCGGTCATGGAGCCGGTGGCCAGCCAGGTGCCCGTCGCCGGATCGTACAACTCCGCGCTCCCCAGATAGACGCCGCTATTGTCGCCACCGCCCACCACGAGCACCCTGCCATCCAACAACAGGGTGGCCGTATGCGCCCGCCGGGTGGAGCTCATTGGCGCATTCGTGACGAACGATGCGGCGTGAACCGTTGAAACGACCGGCAGACTGAAAAGCAGCGGCGCCAGCAGCAGGGCCAATCGAAAATTTTTGCGGGTGTTTGTCATCATAGGATTGTTCAAGTCATCTTCATCAACCGGGCGTTCAGCGTGCCGGCAACGGCGTTACCTTTCGCTCGCAACGCCAAAATCGCAACCATAATTTTTCCGGGAGATTGTATTATCCACCCTCGCAACAGCCCCGCATAATGCGGCCGGCAATGCCTTGTTAAGGCCGGGTGAAGGGGGGTGAATATCAAATCTTGGTGCGGATGCCGCACGCCCGGAGCAGGCACCAGCCACGCACGGCTTCAAAAATGGCGAACAAACCCGCGGCCACAAAAATCAAACCCAGCCACCAGAGAAAATCGCCGGCAATGATGATGCCCGCAATGAGCACGATCGCCCCGATCACTCCCCGCACGCGGCGGCCGGACATGTCCAGGTTTTTTTTGAAATAGCGGCCCACGTGCAATCATAGACAGAAAACGCCGGGGGCGCAATCGCGCAGTTGCCAGCGCTCCGCCGCTCCGCCGCTGCTCAGAGCGACCAGCCCTTGCGATTCGTGCGCTTCACAAACTGCGCGGACTCCGGCGCATTCCTGGCGCGCATCTTCGGACCGTCCCATTCCAACTTCTGGCCCGTGCGCAACGCGACGATGCCCAGCAGCATGATCTCGGTCAGATACGCCGTGATGTCGAAACGCGAGTAGCAGGTCTCCGGCTTGTTGTCCTTGATCGCCGCGATCCATTCCAGATGATGGCGCAAATCGGCGTCCCCTTGAAAAGCATTGCGTGGGATGATCTGCGGAATCACGCCCACGGCCGCGTGCGAGTCGGCATTGACGAACTCGGCCTCGTCCTTGAGCTTCACAAAAAATCTCGCGCCGTAGTCGTCCGGTGAAAACACCTTGCCCTTGTCCCCGATTAACAGGCAGCCGCTGCCGGGCACGCTTCCCAGCATCGCCTCGACGTCGGCGGTGATTTCATGCGGCGGCTTGTTGGAACCATCATGTCCGCCACGTCCCTTGGCATCCGGCTTGCCGCCATCAAACCACCACAGCGTCACTGGCGACAAATCCCGTTTCGACAGCGCCAGTTGGCGCGCCGGAAATTCAAAACGAATTTTGGAACTGAGCGGATACGTCTCCAAATTCATCTCTGACGAGGCAGCCTCGATCTCGGTGGGGTAGCCCAGCTCCAGCGCGCGGAACGGCATGTTGACTGTGTGACACGCCATGTCGCCCAGGGCACCGGTGCCGAAATCCTGCCAGCCGCGCCAGTTGAACGAATGATACACGCCCTTCTTGAACGGCCGCATCGGGGCCGGGCCGATCCACTGGTTCCAGTCCAGCGTCGCGGGCACGATGTCCGCCCCTGCGGGCCGGCCAATGCCCTGCGGCCAGATGGGACGGTTCGTCCACACATACACTTCGCGCACCTGACCGATCAAACCGCTCTGAACACATTCCACGGCACGCCGCAGACCGTCCGCTGAACTTCCCTGATTTCCCATCTGCGTGACCAGCTTGCGCCGCTTGGCCAGATCGCGAATCGCCCGCGCCTCAAACACCGTTTGCGTGAGCGGCTTCTGACAATACACATGCTTGCCATGATGCAGGGCCGCCGAGGTCGCAATGGCGTGGAAATGGTCGGGCGTGGAAACCGTGACCGCGTCAATGGACTTGTGCAGCTTGTCGAACATCTTCCGGTAATCCTGAAAATATTCGGCCTTGGGATATTTTTCCAACTGACCTTCGCAGTGATCCTTGTCCGTGTCACACAAGGCGACGATGTTTTCGCTCGAACAACAATTCGTGTCGCTCTGGCCTTTGCCGCCAACGCCGATGGAGGCGATGTTCAGTTTGCTGTTCAAGTTTTTGCCGCGCACCAGCAGGGGCACGCCGAACGTGGTGGCCCCCATGGCCAGCGCGGTGGTTTTCAGAAAGTCACGACGGTTGAAGGCGAGGTTTTGCGGACGAGGTTGATTGTTCATGCACCCATGAAACCGGAACGCACCCGGCAGGTCAAAAGAAAGTTTCATCGCGCGCCTCATCAAAACGCATGACGCAATTCCAGGCTTGGAAGCGGCGCGCGGATCAGGCAGCGTTCTTGGCGATGAATAACAACACCGTGCTCTGGATTTACATCGTGCTGCTGCTGGTCGGCGGCCTCATTGGATTTTTCAAGGCCAAAAGCAAAATCTCCCTGATCCTGTCGTCCGCCTTCGCCGCGCTGCTCATCCTGACGGCGGTGCGGGGAATTCTCGATGCCAACTTTGCGCGCACCCTGGCCAACATCCTGATGGCTGCCCTGCTCGTCGTCTTCGCGATGCGCCTCGCCAAGACCAGAAAGTTCATGCCCGCCGGCATGATGCTCATCGTCACCATCGCCGCGCTGGCACTTAGAAACCTCCGCTAGCCAGCGCCCATCCCCTGCTCCGCCGTGCCTGTCACCACCCTGCCCATTTGGGAAATTCATTCCCGACTGCTCGAAACCCTGCGCTCCGGCAACCGCCTGATTCTTTCCGCCCCCACCGGTTCCGGCAAGACCACGCAGGTGCCGCAGATGCTGTTGCAGGCCGACCTGCTGGACCAGGGCCAGGTCGTGATTCTCCAACCGCGACGGCTCGCCGCGCGTTTGCTTGCCACCCGCGTCGCGCAGGAACTCGGCGTGCAACTCGGGCAGGAGGTCGGCTACCAAATCCGTTTTGAAAATGTCACGTCGCGCCAGACCCGCATCCGTTTCGTCACCGAGGGCGTGCTGCTCCGGCAGATCATTGACGACCCGGAACTCAAAGGCATCTCCACCCTGCTCTTCGACGAATTTCACGAGCGCCATCTCTACGGCGACATCACGCTGGCCCGCGCTTTGGACATTCAGGAAACGTCCCGGCCTGATCTGAAAATCGGCGTCATGTCGGCCACCCTCGACGCGGATCAACTGGCATTTTACCTTGGTTTGCCAGCCCAACCCGCGGCACCGAAGCCCCGTTGCACCGTCCTCACCTCCTCTGGCCGCACGTTTCCCGTCGAGATCAAATACGAGGCCGAGCCGACCTACACCGACAAACGCCCCGTCTGAGATCAGGCCGCCGAAGCCTTCAGCCGTTACGTCAATTCCGGCGGGGACGGCGACGTGCTCGTCTTCATGCCCGGGAGTTTTGAAATTTCCCAGGCCATCAACGCCATCCGCTACACGCCGGAAGCGAAAGGTTTCGTGCTGCTGCCGTTGCACGGCGAACTCGCGCCGAAAGATCAGGACGCCGCCGTCGCCCGCTATCCGCAGCGCAAAGTCGTCGTGTCCACCAACGTCGCCGAAACTTCCCTGACGATTGACGGCGTCCGGCTCGTGATTGACTCCGGTCTCGCCCGCATCCCGCGCTTCGATGCGAATCGCGGCATCAACACGCTGATGGTCGCAAGAATTTCCCAATCCTCCGCCGACCAACGCGCCGGCCGCGCCGGCCGCACCGCGCCGGGAACGTGCATGAGACTCTGGTCGCGCGACGAGCACGCGCACCGCGCACCGCAGGAGCTACCCGAAATCAAACGCCTCGACCTTGCCGAAGTCGTCCTCACGCTCAAAGCCGCCGGGGTGCCAAACCTGCGCACGTTCCGCTGGCTCGAAGCGCCGGAAGAAAGAAGTCTGGCGCACGCCGAGGAATTGCTGACGGACCTGGGGGCGCTCGATAAGGGCGGCGCCATCACCCCCATCGGCCGGAAGATGCTCGCCTTCCCCGTGCACCCGCGTTACGCGCGCATGTTGCTGGCCGCGCAGGAATATGGCTGCGTGCATCAGGCCTGCCTCGTCGCGGCGCTCACGCAGGGCCGCGACCTGCTGTTGCGCAACGTGGACAAGGCCACCGACCAGGCCCGGGCTGATCTGATCGGCGAAAAAGCGTCTTCCGATTTCTGGATTCTCATGCGCGCCTGGAGTTACGCCGCGAACCAGCAGTTCCGGCTCGACGCCTGCCGCAAGCTCGGCATCCATGCCGTCACCGCGCGCCAGGTCGGCCCGTTGTTCGAACAGTTCCTCCGCATCGCCAAGAGCGAAGGGCTGGACACCGCGCAGCGCGAAGTCAAGGACGAGGCGTTGCAAAAATGTTTGCTCATCGGCTTCTCGGACCGCATCGCACAAAGGCTGGACCAAGGCACGCTCCGCTGCGAACTCGTCCACGGCCGGCGCGGCGTGCTGGCGCGCGAGAGCGCGGTGCAGCAAAGCCCGTTGCTCGTTGTCGCGGAAGTCCGCGAAGTCGAAATGCGCGACAAGGAAATCGCCACCATTCTCTCGCTCGCCACCGCCGTCCAGCCGGAATGGCTGCGCGAACTTTTTCCCGACGACATCACCGGCGACCTCCGCGTCGCCTTTGACGCAACGCAGAAACGTGTAGTCGCCACCGAACTGGGACGCTTTCGCGGACTCGCGCTCTCCGCCAAACGCGTCGAACCCCCGCCTGCGGACGCCGCGGCGCGTCTCCTCGCCGAGGAAGTCATCGCCGGGCGACTGTTACTGAAAGAATGGGATCACAGCGTCGAGCAATGGATTTTGCGCCTGAATCTTTTGAGCAAGTGGTGTCCTGAGTTTGAGCTGCCGCCGATCACCGAGGACGACCGTCGTGTGCTGATCGAGCAACTTTGCCACGGCGCGATTGGGTACAAGGACATCAAAGATCGCGACGTGAAACCGACCGTGAAATCCTGGCTCTCCCACGCGCAGCAGCAACTCCTCGACAAGCACGCACCCGAACGGCTCACACTCGCGAACGGGCGCACGCCGAAAGTCTCCTACGAGCCGGGCAATCCCCCACACATCGCCCTGCGCATCCAGGAACTTTACGACGTGACCCAGACGCCCAAGATCGCCCAGGGCCGCGCGCCGGTGGTGGTTCACATTTTGACGCCGGGCATGAAGCCGGTGCAGGTGACGCAGGACCTGGGAAATTTCTGGCGCGAACAGTATCCAAAATTAAAGTCCGAGTTGCAGCGCCGTTATCCCAGGCACGAGTGGAGGTGAAGGAGCGCCGATCTTTGAATAGGGTAGCCGTCGGCGCACTTGCGCCGAACAAGCGCTGCGCCGAGCGCCGCAACGTATTTTGAAAGCATAAAGACTCTTCATAAATGTTCCGGCCCTGGAGGGGCCGGTTGTTCGGCGCAAGCGCACCGACCGCCACCATACAGACCGACGCTCTACGTTGCCCGCGCAAGCTTGCTTCAACTCTGGGATTGGTTTTCCATCAGGCCGTGAAAAAACTGCTCAACCTGCTCACCAGCCGGTTCACTGCGCCGCGACTAACGGGCACGCGAATGTTGCTCGCCCTGGCCATCGCGGCCATCGCGGACTTCCTACAATTTGTTTTGGTGCCGCTGGAATGGGTCTTGATTCAACAGATCGTTGATGTGTTTGCCATGGGGTTGATCATCCTGGTGATTGGTTTTCACCCACTGCTGCTGCCCACGTTCGTCGTCGAGTTCATTCCCGTTGTGGACATGCTGCCGACGTGGACGGGCTGTGTCATCGCTGTGATCGCCTTGCGCAAGCGGGAGCAACGGGCCGGGCCAGAGACCGGCGCTCCGTTTGTGGTGAGCGCGCCGCCGCCGGAAAAGCCGCCAGCCCAGATCGGCGGCGGCTCTTCGGATCAAGGCACTTTGCCGCGATAGAAACGCGCGGGATAATTCGTCATGTTCGGATCGCTCAGAAGAAAGAGTCCGTTCGTGCTGGAAAAGTTCGTCACGACGGGTGACCAGTTTTGAAAATCCGTCGTTGCCTCGAGCACGGTCGCACGGGTGGTCGGGCCGGACATGTTCGCCGCGAAAACTCCGTTGCTCGGACCACCGGAAAGAATCTTCGAGTAGCCGGTCTGCGATTTCCAGACCCGCAGCAACGTTCGCAGCGCCGCCGGAGAATTCGTCGGCACCAACCCGCCCGCCTGATTTTGCGTGTTCAATCCGTGGCAGACGGCGCAGGTGCGGATTTCGCCGGGCTGATAGGTGATCCAATAGCGCTCGCGCACAACGTGATTGCCGTTGGTGTCCGTGGTCTGATGCGTCATCGCGCGGCGCGCGGGAACAAACGTGGCCTGCGAACCGTCCTGGCCCAGCCGCGTCGCTCCAATGAGCGCGTTGGTGACGGGCACGTTGTTGTTCGTCGCGGCGAAATCGTGCATCGGGATCGCGAGCACGCGCCGTCCTGGAACAGGATTCGTCGTGCCAAAGGTCAAGCCGCGCAACTGGTCGGCCTGGAGGAACTGGATGTAGGCGATGTCGTAGAGCTTGCCGTTGTTGTTGGTGGTAATTGCGCCGCCCAGACCCGGCACGCGGAGGTTGAAAGGCTGTTCACGGTCAGCGCGGTCGCGCATGGTGACGTTGCGGCTGACAAGCAGCGCGAGATTGTTCGCGCGTAGCCAGGATTGCATCGCGGGTACGTCCACGCCCTCCTCGGCGAACACCTGCGCCTCGACCGGCGCGACGGACGCGCCCAATCGCGCCGGCACCTTGTTGCTGATGACTTCGACGGGCTGCAATTCCCACAGGCCGTTGGTGTGCGTGACGCGCGTGCCGCCGCTCCAATAACTCACGACATTGGTGAAACCGACGGTCAGGTTGGTGGCGGCGGACCAGGTGCCGTTGTTGTTGGTGAGCGCGACGAGGCGATACTTGTAGGCGGATTTCGGAAAAGCAGGCGTGCCGAAATTGGCATCCACCACGGTCCCATTCGCCGTGTAGCTCGCGACCAAGGCACCACTGGCCATCGGCAGCGGATTGCGATAAAGGCCGAGGGCATTGATGGATTTCGTCGCCACGGCGGTGACGTTCGTGAGCGTCATCGCTTCACCGTTGGTGCCGGGCGGGCCGTAGAGCTTGATGATCTGGCCCGAAGCGTGCAGGCCGAAGTCCGGCGCGTCAATGCCGAAGTAACTCCCCGGTGACAGCGGGTCTTCGCGCATTTGCAGGAAATTGTTCACGTAGTTCGTCCCAGGAACGATGCGGTTGCCGATGGCGAACTGCTGGCGCAGGCCCGGGTCGTTCGTGAAACTGGAGCCGCGAAAAGTGTTCAGCAGTTCGTGGCGGCCGATGTGGTTGAGAATTTCCAAGCCCGTGCCGTCCTCGTTTTGCATCCAGGGAAAAAACGAGTTGATCGCGTTGCCCTGAACTTTCAGGATCGCGAGCTGGTTCGAATCGTAGGTGCGCGGTTCGGGAAACAGCTCAATGGGGCGGTTCGTCAGGTTGTACGCCGTGGAGGCTTCGTCGAAATAATTGAACGTGCCGTTGGTAGCGGTGCCGAGGCGGTCATCGGTGGCGTTGCGGTCCTGCACGAGATGATCCCAGCGCGTGAACAGCAGACGGCCGAAACTGTCAATGAACGGATGGAAGTCGCCGCTGGGCGAATGGTCGAGCAGAAACAAATCACCGTTCGTCGGATTCAGGCTCCACAGGCCGCTGTTGGAGGGAATATCGTTGTATTCGTCAAGCTGCGGGTAGAGATGCGGGGAACCATCGCGCGGCCGGTCGCACGCGAAAATGATCCGGTCGTCCGTGCCGTAGCAAGGCATGACGTTATTGTAGTTCGTCGGCTGGTTCGGGACTTTGGTTATGGCCGGCGTCGAACCTTGCGTGACGAAGTTGGTGATTTCGTAAAGCTGCCAGAAGAATTGATTCGTGTCGCCCGATCCGGCCGGTGAACCGACCACCATGCTGAAGATCGCCTTCTGGCCCCCCCAATGCACGAACGGGTCGCGCACCGCGATGCCGGCCCCGTCTTGAGACCCGGTGACACCGAACCCGGCGGCACGCGTCAGATTAGAAATCACACCGCTTGGATAACGGATCATCAAATCTCCGCCGCGACCGGCGTGCGCGGTATCGGCGAGATGATTTCCCAACGCGGAAACAATGGACACCGTGACGTTTGAAACCGTGGCATCGTTCAACTCGCTGGGCATCGCTACTTGGGTGACGAAAAGAATGGCGTTGGTGATAACCGGATTTGCGGCCTGCCCCGGCAACGAAAGTGCAACCAGCACGGCACTGATCCCTGTTTTAGCGATGGAACTTTTGAAGTGCATAGCAACTGACCAAACCATACCCGCTTCCCAGCAATGCTGATACCAAGCAGATGATTTCGCTTATATTAAGCGAGATTAGTCCTGGCCGCAATCCGGGTGCGAGTTTCGTTTTGATTCGCGCGTTCATGAGTTAGACTTTGACTGTGGAAATGTCTGAGAGCATCACGTGTCCCTTCTGTGGGCAAAGGTTTGACCTGATCGTTGACACCAGCGTGGCGTCGCAGCGGTTCACCACCGATTGCGAAGTCTGCTGCCGGCCGTTTGAAGTGGTCGTGGAGTGCGAGCCGGGCGAAATCCTGAGCCTGGAGGTGTCGGGAAACTGAGTCGCGGTGGGCTTCCCAGCCCGCCATGTCGGCCGGCATCCTGCCGCCCGGAAACACCCTCCTCACTGGCAAAACCGCTCGAATAAAAGCAAGAACTTCTCCGTGACACGGTTTCTTCCGCCAGGCTGGAAGCCACGGCTCCACGTCAGCCAGGGCTGGCTGAGGCTGCCAAACCTCACGGCCAGCGCAGCCGGAAAAATTCGCGCGGCTTGGTGTTGAGCAGGTTTTGGCGGAACTCAAACTGGCCGTTGGTGAGACCGTACGTTCCGGCAACGGGAACCCAAACAGCGGTGGGCGCAAGATTGGTCGTGGCTTCGAGGGTGTAGCCGACATAGTCCGCCGGCCAGGTCAACACGGCCTCGTTGGATTGGAAGGCGAATGAAAGTTCAGCCTCCGAAGGCGTCAGGAAAAATATCCCCGGATAGCGCAGCCGGAAAAACTTGGCCGCCGCCAGCGCGGTCCGGGCTTCGTGATACTCGAAGTAGGAGCCCGCGAGGAAGTAGGGACCGTTGATCGTCGTCCAGCTTTTTGCCGTGAGATCCGTGGCGTATTCCAAAATGAATCCATCGTAGTTTGTGCTCCAGTAAACCACCGCCGCATTGGGTTCCAACCGGATGAACAGTCCCGGGGTGACCACCAGCGCCTGCGGCGCGACAACAATCGAACCGGCAAAATCAATGTCCGCACCCGCGCAAGTCGGCAGGCGGATGGGCGGGCAATGACAGACATCGCCCCCGGCGGCGAGTGGGATGATCCACAGGCCGTTCGTTCCGCCGATGGTGCCCGCGCCAACGAGACCCCGTCCGTCCGGTTTCCAAATCGCGCCGCGCGGGAAACCATTCGTGGGCTGACTCAACGCGGTGATCTGGCGCAGATTGGAACCATCCGGCGCAGCGGTCCACAAATCCACGCCGGTGTTGATGAACGCCGAAGAGGTGCGATCCGCCATCACGAGGCGCGAACCATCGGGCGACCAGGCGGGCCAGCGCAAACGCAGGGTACCCTGTTCCGTGAGCTTGGTTCGCGATGACCAATCCGGCGGCGTCACGTAAACGCCCTGGGGTCCGCTCGGATTCACGTTGTGAAAAGCGAGTTGTCCGCTCACGCGATTGACCACCGGTGCGCCGTTAAAACATTGCGGCGTCAAGGCGGCGGGCAATTGAATGGCGGGGCCGCTGATCGTTTTGCGATAGAGTGCGCAGTTATTGTCGAAGATTAACTCTGTTTGCGGCCAGTTCCAATCGAAGCCCGTGATCGCGTCGGTGTTCGTGAAGCTGCGGGTCTCCTGCCCGGAGGTCAGGTCGCGCACCCACAAATTGCCCTGCGTGGTGACCGGGCCGCCCTCGCGCAGAAACGCCATCCAATGTCCGTCGGGCGTGACGCGGGGACGCGCGCCGGTGGTGACATAGGTTTCCCCGCTGCCATCGAGGTTGATGGTCCAGATGGAATCATCAAAGCCGGCGTCACTGAGATAGCCGTACTGCAGGTGATCCAGTTCCCAATCCTTGCTGTTCGTCATCGTGATGCTGATGCTGGAAATGCCGCCGCGGTTCACCACGCCAAAGAAACGGTCCTCCCCCTGGAACGGAACAGATGAACCGTTCCCCAGATTCAAGGCGGTGTTGGTGCCCAAGGAAACGCCGTTCGCGTCGCGCGCGGTGAAGCGCACGTTGCCAAATCCAAACGCGCCGGAAGTCACGGCGCCCACATCCGTCCAAAGAATTCCGGCATGCGTGGGCAAATGTCCGCCCAAGGCTGCGGCGTTGAAGGTGATCGTCAGATTGGTCTGCGTGCCGGTGGAATAATAAGAACGGCCCCCCGGTTCAACTGAATCATAAGTACCCGGCCCGATCACGCTCCAACCCGCGCTCGGGGTCGCGCCGGGCGTGTTGAGCAAACCGTCCTCAAAATTTTCGAGATAAAAATAATTGAAGCCGGTCCCTTTGAACGGGCTGTCCGCAAAGCTCAAATACGGCGACGGGCCCTGGAATCCGGTTAACTCTCCAAGCGCGGTGTGGCGGCTGTAAAAAATTGTGCCACTGGAGGCCAGCACGACGATGTTCGTATTGAAAGGCGGAGGCACATTGGTGGGCACGCCGTTGGTCAGCTGCACCAGCGGGGAGGGCGGCTCGCCGGTATTGCCCAGGGTGTAGGACGCGAAATGCAAGGACGAGCGCGCTGGACTGGGACCGCCCGGCCCGCGCGCGTAGTACTGGATCGTGGCATCGTGAGTGAGCGCGAACGGCGCGGCATAAGTCAGCCACGACTCCGCTGCGCTGAGGCGATACAGCACGCTGTCAAACGAATGCTGTTTCGTGAAGGAGATCGTCACCGAGCTGTCGTAAACTCCCGGCGGCGGCGCAATGGTGGCATCGACTGGTTCGGGCGGGCGCACGGAAGCGTAGCTGAACAGGGAGATATCATCGCGATACTGGTCAGGCAGACCGTACGCGGCACCGGCGGGTGGGGTGTAGGTGTTCGTCGCCCGATTGCCCAGGCCGGTGTTGACGCCCGCATCGGTTTCCACACGCACCGACAGCGTGCCGGGCAAACCATTGGCAAAACTGCTCCAGTCCGGCGCGTTGAGCGAGGCGATGAAGTTGGGCGACGAACTCACGAACGGTTCGTTCTGGAAGAGCCAGACCGTCGCCCGGGTGGTGCGCGTCGTGACGGCGGAGAGCTGGTTGGAACTGATCTGCGTGTAGTTCGTGCCGTTGAAAGTCATCACCTGCGCGTTCACCGAACTGACGCTGCCGGTCGGCCCGGTCAGCAGGACAAATTTCCCATCATTCAAGGCCGCCACCCCAGTGACATGCCCGGCGGCACCGCCGCCCGTGGAATATTTCGGCGCGAGACTCGGCGAACCGCCCGGCAAACGCACGCCCTGGACACCGTCGCCAAACTGGATCATTGCGCTTCCGTCGCTATTGGTGCCGACGACATAAACCCGCTCGACTGCCTGCGTGAAGGTCAACGTCGTCGGAGCGCCAAAACCAAACCCGACCGCATTCGTCACGAGCGAGCGGATCGTCACGTTCGTCCCGCCCGGAAGGTAAAACCAAAAACGCGGCAAAGGTTCGTTATTGAAGCCGCCAAACGCGTAGTCGCTGCCGGGGGGCAGATTGCTCAACGCGCCGAGGACGCTGCCGGAATTGGTGAACTGCCACACTTGCAACGTGTCGTTTGTGCCGCGCACAAGGCCGACGGCGAAGGTGGCGGTGTTGGTGTTGAGATCCAGCGCATTGCCGCGCTCGAACAAGCCGGTCTCGTTGAACAACCCGGTAAAGTTCGGCCCGGTGAAATAAAACACCAGATCGAGCCGTTCGGCGGGCGCGTCGTTGAATGAACTGGCCACCAGCAGATAGGGCGGCCCGCCCGCGGGCGGGGCGGTTGCGGATTTCAATCCAATCACCGCGTGCGGCCCAATGCCGACGGGTGAGAAGGCGCTCGATGCGACCACGGAATTCGTGTTCGAGAGATCCACCAGATTCACGCGGTTCAAGTCGGGTGCGGTGAGCGCGAGGGCGTCGCGGTCGGTCTGCAGAAAACGTTCAATGCCGCAGCCGCTGACGCGTTCCGCCCCCGTCGCCAGCGGTGCCGACCAGGTCAGCGCACCAGCGGGACTTTGATAACCGACGCGGGCGTTTCCCGTGAGCTTGTCGAGCACGAGCACGTCGGGAATTCCGTCGCCGTTGAAATCGCCGGAAGAAAGAAACTCGAAGGAACTTTCATAGACGAACGCAGCTTGAGTGGAAGAAACCCCTGCCGGCAGGAAGGTGAGAAGCATTCCAATTAGCAAACAACAAAGCCGGCTAGGCGTTTCATTCCGCTGCCGTTTATTCCGGTGCCTGACAGCCGCCACCAGAAAGACAGCGGAATAAACCGCAAGGGAATGAACCCAAGCCCCGGCTTCGCCGTTCTTCGTCAGAAAACTTTTTGTAGATGTCGGCCTCATGGGAGCTGCGGGATTTGCAGGTCGCCCGCTGGAATGATTTCCTGAATTTCACGTTTGGCATTGAAGCGCACCACTAAGTAGCGATATTTCGCGCCCTGTTGCACCGGCTGCTGGTCGCGCAGGTAGAGCGGATAGAAAGTCGCTTGCGCGGTGAATTCCGTGCCAATGGCAAACAGCCGGTCGGGAATCGCCACTGTCGTGTAATCCACGCTGAACGGAATGATCGCCCACGGCACCCGTTCAATCAACGGCGAGACCTGCAGAACGTCGCCGGAGACTTTCGGAAACAGGGCATTCGTGACCTGCTGCCGGTAAACCACGATGGGCAGCAACGATTCGCCGCTCCCTTTCCGGCGGTGCACGTAGGTATTGGGATCGGGATTGGCTTGCGACTGGTAAACATTGTAACTCGCATACGCCGACGAGCGGATGTTTTGTTGCAGGCCCATGTGATCCGAATCGCGATCCATGAGACCGATGCGAATGCCGACGGGATACCGCTGATCCTGTTGAAAGTTGGCATCCACCAAGAGCACTGCGGCCACGCCGAGAACCGGCACCCCGGGCAAGCTGGGCAACGAACTCACCACGTCAAAAGTCCGCACTGGCGGCATTGATCGCGCTGGCCACGGCACGGTGACGGGGTCAACGGGCGCGGTCCATATAAACGGCACCGCCTCTGAAGTGCTGGTTTCGATCACGCGCCCCTGGTCGTCCACCGGCGTGACACTGATGAGGTATTTGACATTGGCCAGCACGCTGCCGGTGAGCGTGAATTGCGGGCCGGGGCCGAAGCCAGCACCGATGGGCGAGGTGAAATGCGCTTCGTCAAAACTCAGCGCCGCGAGGATCGCGAGCAGGGAATGAGATTCCTTCGTCACGCCCAGATAGGTTGCCTGGGCATTGTATCCCGAAAACTTTTTCACCGCTGGGGAGGCAAATCCAGTGGTCGCGTTCGTCTTGTCGGAGTCCAGTCGCTTGATCTTGACCTGAAACCGTGAGATGCCGGCCGTGGGACAAAACCAAGTGAGAATCACTTGCGGGCTGCCGAGCGCGCCAGTGGGTTTGGGTTCGGACAGAACGGGCTTTGGAATTTTTGGCGGTTTGCTTTCCTTGCAACCGATGAAGGACAGCGGACTGCCGTTGCCGTTTTCGTCCAGCAGTTGCACGAAGTAACAGAGCCGCACCGGGACGGAAGGCATGCCCTCGTCCTTGGTCTCAATAATCTTGTTTGGATTGTTCGGATCATAAACCGCCGCACCCTGGGCCAGGAAGGTCAGCGGCCCGTCCCCCGCCCGGCGATAGACGCGATACTCGCGGGTGCGCTTGGTGAGTTTGAAACGAACCTTCAGCGGCGCGACCGAGCCGCCGTCGGCGGCGTAGGCCACATGCTGATCGCAACCCGCATCACTCGGCAGGTTCACGGCGCAACCTTGGAACGTCGGCAGCGGACCCACCAGGCAGGCGGGATAGGATACCCAGTAAAAACCATTCGTGTCGGGCGTGACCACCGCGATGTCTATCCACGTGTTGTTGGTCAAGGCTTGGATGAGCGCCGGAGTTCCCGGTGCCAGGCTGAACTGCATCGAGACCATGCCGCTCGCGTCAGGCGTGACATAATATCCGGGGGAGCAGACGAAGTTGCCGTTGTTGAGCACGGACAGCAATGGATCGGAGTAGCTCAGCGCCGTCGCGAGCAGTTGACCGGCGAAGAAAACCGCCTCGCGCTGCTGTGTGAAGGGAAACGGCACGCTGAACACGCACGACCGGGGTTGCGCGACCTGATCGTAAATCGTGCCGACGACGCAACTCACGCCGATCTGTCCGGGCTGGGCCGGGGCGAACGCGGTCGGGTTCAGCTCCAGGGTTGCCGTGTCGCCGTCCGGCGGGAAATAGATGGGACCGATCGTGTCCACGGTGCCGTCCGTGTTGGTCACGGAATACTGCACCCACGCGATGCCCGAATCACGGCGCACGCAGGTCAGCCGCAAATGCCAGCTGTTGGTGTCGGTATTGATGCTGTTCGTGGCGAACGCCTGGAACATAACCACCGGCGTGCCGCAACTGCCGACAACCGTGCCGGTCGCGGCGTCGGGCGCGGTGCGGTCGCGCAACACGCCCCACGCGGGCGCAGAGGGCGGCGAAAACAGATTATCGCACGCCGCCTGGCTGACGGCGCGGACGGTGTACCAGATGTTGCTCAGCCCGGCGTTCGTCAACGCGCCCGGCGAATTGTCGATGAAGGTATTGAAATTGGTTCCGGGAAGCTGGGCGACCGTGCCCGCCAGATTGTTCAGCGGCGTGGCCTCATTCGTCAACGCCATCGTCGGATTTGGCCAGCGATAAATCCAGTACTGCGTGACGAGGTCGGCGGCATTCGTGTTTTGCTTCCAGAAGACCTGCAGTCGCGCCGTGTTGGTGGAACTCGGCACCACGGCGTTTTCGACGCGCACACCAGTCGGCGGCGGCGGCGGCAGGCGGCGGCAGGCGCTCGCCAAACCGCCGGCGGACACCAGCCCGTCACGCCCCAGCAAGTCGCGCGCGGTCACAAAATAATAGAATTGCTGCCCATCGTTAAATGGCGGCAGGCCGGAACCGCGGCCGCTGTCGGAAAAGAAGAACGTGGTGCGATCCGCCGGATCATCCGCTGCGCCCGCACCGCTGCCGGTGCTGTAGTCCATCGAGATGTAAACCGGCGCGCGATTGGCGCGGACGAAATTCGTATTGGACAACAGTTGCGCGGTGCTGGGAGGCAGGTTCTGATAATTTGCCGCCTCGGCCACCAGGCGCGGAATGCGCCACAGGTTGAATCCCACATTCAAAACCGAAAGCCGCCGCAATTCCGGTGGCGTACCCCAGCGCACGCGGATTTGAAGATGCTCGCCCGGCTGATTGCTGACGACCTGAAACGGTTTGCCCGGGGCCGGCAACACCACCGGCGCATTGGGCACCAGCGTCACGCGGCCCACAAGATCGCCTGCCGCGCCCGTCGCCGGATTCAGTTCACGGACTTCATACGTCGTGATGCTGCCGATTGCTTCCGAAAACGCGCGACCCGCGCAGAGGTTTAGTCCCGGATTGCCCTTTGCCAACAATGAAATCATTTCGGCCAGGGCCGGATCCGTCGCGGCCAACTGCAAAGCCGTGAAAACTTTTTGGGGCAGGGTTTGCCCCGTAATGCCGGGAACTTTATGGAGGAGACCCATTACATTCGTCCCGACCTGCATGGCGAGGGCGTCGTTGAGGGAGGCCAGGTTCTGGCCAAGCGCCACGGACTGATTCAGCCGGGTGTTGATGGTGGCCACGTCGGGTGCCTGGGCGAGATTGCCGCGCAAAGTGAATGACCCCGCGTTGGTCGGATAACCAGTCTTGCTGTAAACTACGAAACTCTTGCCGGCGATGACCTGGGGATCGGACGTGTCCAGCAGCACATACGTCCAATCCTGATTGGAAATGTCGCGGATGGTTGTGCCCGCAGTGTACACTAGGTTGGACAGGGGCGTCTGGGCTTGGGCGGGGGTGAGCAGCAGTAAAGAACCAACCACTAACATCCCTGCACGAACAACCCATGACACGCGACGGTCCGGCACCTGGGGCGTGAGCTGTTCGTTATGGGTTGTTGAAGTTTTGAAATTCACAGGATTCAATAATCAATCGAGTAATCCACTCCGCCATCGCTGACCGTTCCGGTGATGCCTAGCGTCGCGCAAGCTTTCAGGCAGAACGGACACGCGCCGATTTTTCCACACAGCCGCGCCTTTGCGGCCAGCGTCAACGCGCCCGCGCTGTCCAGGCGGAAACCCGAAGCATAGGAGGCTTCGGCGCTGATGATGCAAATCAGGTCGGCGCTCACGCTCTTTTTCTCGCACCCCCCAAGGCTGCCGAGCCGCGGCCCGCCTTGATAATAGATGGCGTAGTCAATCCGCGCGGTGATGTCCAAAAGACAGCTCGACGTGCCAAACAGAATGTCCGAGAGGGAAACACTCCCGCCAAACTGAAGGTAGATGCCGGAGAATTCGTTCGCCTTGACGATCAGAACTTCCTCCACCTCGGGGTCAATAAACTTCAACGGGTCCAGCGAGCAGGCGTGGCCGGCAAAAATGCCGACGTTAAAATTCACCGGGATGGCGATGATCGTGACGGTCGCCCCCGCCTTGGCTGCAAAGTAATTTTCATACTGCCCGATGGCAATCGACGCGCCAAAATTATTGATGCTGCCGCCCTTGAAGCCGATCTTGCCAATTACTTCGAACGAGCCGCCGATGCCCAGCACCGCGCTGCTCTGCAAGGTCCACCGCGCCTCCACGTTCAGCGTCAGCGGCCCCCCGCTTGAAACCCCGAGCCAGTCCAGCGGAATGTCGCGTGCGCCCAGCGTCACCTCCGCCGCCGGACCGCCATCGGGAATGCAACTCAAGGCGGTGGACTGCGAATTTAGTTCCTTGATGTCCATGTAGGCTGAGAACTTCATCTCGTCCGGGAGATTCATTTTGATTTCCGAATCGAGATGGATCTTGCGCAGCGAATCGCCCTCGAAGGTCGGCACGCCGCGGATCTTGGCCGAAAGCAGCGACCCGCCCATCGCGCCCCCGCCTTTCATGCCCTTGAACAGGCCGTCTTGTGCGCCGGCAATGTTGAAGCCGTTGCGAATCGAGCGGTTCACCTGGTCGAACAGCACGTCCATGAGCTGGTCGAGCAGGAAATTTTTGTCATACATGAACTGCCGGAAGGTCTGCTGATATTTTTGCGGCACCGGCGAGCTGAGGAACGCAATCGTGAGCCGTTCGCGGATTTCCTGCTTTGCCCGCGCGGGGTTGGCGGTGAAATAGTCCCCCGCCGGACCGGCCACGACCGACATCAGATTGGAAACTCCGGCGGCCGCCTGATTGACATAGTTCTGGAGCGCGGCGGCATCGTGGTTGGCCAGATTCAACGCCTCGTTAAAATCATTGTCCGTCGCCACGTGCCCGACCTGCTGGCGAAGTTGATTGAATTGCCCGCGCAGTTCGCGGAGCTGGGCTTCGATGTTGGCGAACGTGGGTTCGAGTTCCGCCACCAGACCGTCCACGGTTGAATCCGCCAGACTTCCCGCAATGCCCAGCAGCGGCCCCTGATCCTGCGCCAGCTTTTGCATGATGACGCCGATGACGTGGCGTTTGCCGCCGCTGTCCTTGGCCAAAATCCGCGAAAATAAATCGAGAGTTTTGTCCACGTCCAAGAGCGTTTGATTGAGCTGGCCGTAAACGGAATTCGCCTGGCCAATGGAACCGTTGAGATTCTGAATGGCGGCCGAAAGTCCATTCGCCGGGTTGGCCACAATCCCGGCGGTGCTGGCGAGCAGCGTGGTTTTGTTTATGGCAAACGCGTTCGACAGTGCTGGATACATGGTGTTCACAACGCCATCCAAAGGCAGCTGCAACGCCTGGCGGAATACGCCCTCCACGTTTTCGCGCATCACGTTTTGCAGGCCACGGAAACCGCTCGTCAGCCCGGACGTGTCCAACCCCGCGCCGAGGGCGCTGCGGAGCGCGCCGGAAAGACTGTCGAGCGGGGCGTTGAGCTCGTTGAGCGCGTCGTTCGCCAGGTCCAGCAGCTTGATGCGCGGCAACTGCAGATTGATGTCCTGCGCGAAATCGAA
>JANPGB010000007.1:0-15509 GCA_031423695.1 Verrucomicrobiota bacterium | reverse complement strand
ACCAATGTCCGCGAATTCGGCGACCAGCTCGGGTCTTCACCCGCCACCAGTTCGGTGGCCGTGCCGCCAGCGGCGGGCACGACGCAAATTTCAAAATCTCCCCGCTGGATCGTGAAGGCGATCCACTTCCCGTCGGGCGACCAGTCCGGTTCGGAAGGGCTCGGCAGGCCGCCCACCGAGATGACTTGCACCGGGCCGCCATTCGCGGACACCTTGCAGAGCGCCCGCCGCTCCTTGATTTTCGAGGCGAAACAAATCCACTCCCCATTTGGCGACCAGCAAGGGGACGATTCATCTTCCCGCGACTTGGTCAGACGCTTCAGATTCTTGCCGTCAGCATCGGCCACATACAAATCCATCCAGCCGTCCTTGCTCAAAATCATCGCGACCTTGCTGCGATCTGGCGAGACCGCCGGACTCATGCTCGAACCGCCGTAATACGCCACCGTCTTGCGCGCCCCGGTCGCGAGGTCGTGCGAGAAAATCGCCGGGTTGCCGAGCTTGTAGGAGCCGTAATAGAGCGCAAATTTCCCCGGCACCCAGCAGGGGGCGGAGACAATCGTGCCGTCGCGCGTCACGGCCTGGAAGTTCTGCCCGTCAAAATCCGCGACGTAAATTTCGCTGCTGCCGCCGGACCCGACTTTCAGCGCGATCTTGGATTGCCCGATGCCTTTGCGGTTGAGGGCTTCCAGGAAATCATCCACGAACTTGTGCGCCTGCCGGCGCAGGGACGCGCCGGAATAACTCTTGGAGAGCAGCGCGTTCTTGTTGAACCGGTCGGTGACACGGCCGGTCAAACTGCCGTTGTCGCTGCCGCTGATGAGATATTGCGCGTTGTCGGCGTTGGTGAAGTTGAAGCCCTGGACGTAAAGGTCGAAGCGCAACACCTCCGCCGCCTCGCCGCTGAAGCCGGTCAACGAAACCCAGATCGGCGGCGTGTTGCCGGGCGTGACATAACTGGTGATGTCAATTTGCGCGTTCGCCGAAAGGCAGGCCGCGATCAAGCCGAGGGCGGGCAGTGTGTGTTTGAGTCGGAACATTTGTTTCATCCTTGTCCTAGTTTTGCTTTGACGTTGAAATTGATGGTGACGGTGCGTTGGTCTTCCTTCGCACCTTCGGGCAGCGACGGCGCAGTGGTGACGCGGTCAAGGGTGGCTTTGACCGAATGATCCACCAGCGCGTTGCCCGAAGCGCGCACAATGCTGGAGGACAGCACCTCGCCATTGCGAGCAATGGTCACGGAAGCGGTGACGGTGGCGGAATCGTCAGTGACGCCGTCAGGAACAACCCACGCCTGGGTGTAGCGCTGCTTCACGGCAGCCAGCCAGTTGCCGTATGGCACGCCGCCGCCGCCCGGACCTTTCAAAACAACGCTGGTGCTGCCAGACAAACCGTGCTCAATGCTCGTAGCCGCGCTGTTGAGCGCGGAAGCCAGGCGTCGGCTTTCGGCAGCGGCCGCCGCCTTGGCCTGCGCATCGGCGCGGGCTTTGGCCTGGGCGGCGGCTTCTGGGTTGCGGACAACGGGCTTGATGCTGACCTCGATTTTATTCTTCTTGGATTTTGAAAGCTCAAGCGAGTCAGGATCATCCTTGGGCGGCGTGACCTCCTTGACGACTGGCCGTTTGACTGGCTCCGGCGGCGGAGTTTTGTCGACAACGGGAACCGGAGTCGGGGGCGTGACCGCCGGCGCTGGAGGAGTCGGCAAGACCACCGGCGCGGGTGGCGGCAAGCCGCCTTTCGGATCGCCGCCGCCCGACACCAGGGCGTCCACGAATTTGACGGGGATGAAATCCAGCTCCGGCACGTTTTCGGTCGCCGGATTCGAAGACAGGAACGCCGGCCCGATCAGCAGGATCAACGCGAGCAGCCCGTGCAGTCCGCTGGCGGCAAAAAAACATTTCTTTTGCAGCCGGTTCATTTGGCTCCCTGGGGTTGGGTGCGCAGCGAGTAGCGCGTGATGCCATTGCGCTGGCAGCTGTCAATCAAGGCGGCCAGATCCTTCGTGTGGCTGTTTTCATCGGCGCGGATGTACACCACCAGGTTCGGATTCGCGCGGGCATCCGCGGACAGCTGGGGAATCAACTGCTCCAGCTTGAGCGCGCGTTTGTCCATCGAGTAACCGCCCTTGGGATCTATCTCCACCGTGCGAATGTCGCGCTTGGTCAGCTTGGAATCGTCCTGTCCGCCCGCCTTGGGCAGCTTGAGTTCCAGACCCTTTTCCAGCAACGGCGTCGTGATGATGAAGATGATCAACAGCACGAACGCCAGATCCAGCAGCGGCGTGATGTTGATGTCACTCAGCGTCACCAGCGAATTGCGTTGGGAAAAGCGTCTCATCGTTTCAAATCATCTCGGCTCTCATTTGACGGATCATTCTTCCAGATACTCCGTTTCCATCTTCGACACCATCTCCTGTGCGAAGTTGTCCAGCTCGACCGTCAGGACGCGGAGATTATGCACCAGCCAGTTGTAGCCGAACATCGAGGGAATCGCCACCAGCAACCCGGCGACCGTGGTGATGAGCGCCGCCGAAACGCCCGGCGCCATCGCGCTCAAATCCGCCGCGCGCCCCGCCGCCGCCGCCTGCGCGACGCCGCCGAAGGTGCTCATCACGCCCCAGACCGTCCCGAGCAAACCGAGAAAGGGCGCGCCGCTCACCGCGATGGCCAGCAAGATCAAACCGGATTCCAGCTTGAGCGATTCCTGCGCGACGGTGTTTTCCATGGTGCGTTTGACGTGCTCAATGCCCTTGAGTGACGCCTGTTTTTTTCGTCCGCCTTCGGGAGTTTTCAGGCGCGCATCCAGTTCGATGCTGCCGGCGTTGTAAACCGCGAAGAGCGGACAACCCTCGGCCTGCACGCGGCGGTCATACACATCGAGCACGGCCTGCTGCGAGCGGAATTCCACGGTGAAAAACTGGTTCAGCTTCTTGGCGCGGCGCATCTGGATGGCCTTGGAGATCATCACCGACCAGGCCATGATTGAAAAAATCAGGAGGATGAAAATGATGACCTTGGCCTCGATCGTGGCCTGGTCCCAGATATAGAGCAGCTCCCACTTCGGTTTGGCTGAAGCGGTTCCTGCGACGGCAAAAAGGTAATGTACGTACATAAAGACGCGTGTTTAACTTGGTCGGGGAGGAACCGATTTCGTCCAAGCAACTGACGGTTAAGAAAACGAACACCACTCTTTTACAGCCGCTTCCAAAAAATGCAAAGGCTTTTTTGCAAAATGTGGAGGGGGAACTCCTCGCGCTGCGAGGAGTAAGCGCCGCGTTCAGCGGCGCAACACTTGGAGTGAAGCTTACGTCCAAGCCGGGCCGTGTCGCCTGCTCTGCGCAGGCGAGGTTGTCGCAGCGCGACAACCGCTACCAGACGCGCCCGTGCGCTTGCGATGCGCATCCCATCCGGCCCGACTTCCGGCGTGACACCCTTTTTTGCCGCTGCTACCGTCTGCGCTCCTGAATTTTTGCGATGGAATACAAAGACACATTGAATCTGCCGCGCACGGACTTCGCGATGAAGGCCGACCTCGTCACGCGCGAACCCGAACGCCTCAAGAAATGGGAGGCCGCCAGTCTTTACGCCAAGATTCAAGCCGCGCGTGAGGGCAAGGAGAAGTTCGTCCTGCACGACGGTCCGCCGTTCGCCAATGGCGATGTTCACGTCGGCACCGCGCTGAACAAGATTCTCAAGGACATCATCATCAAGTACCAGACCTTGCGCGGCAAAAGCGCGCCCTACATTCCCGGCTGGGATTGTCACGGCCTGCCGATCGAGTTCAAGGTTTCCCAGGACATGCGCAAGGCCGGCGACACCTCCGCCGACCCCTCCACGGTCCGCAAAGCCTGCGAAGCGTACGCGCGGAAATACATTGACCTCCAGCGCGGCCAGTTCAAACGCCTGGGTGTCCTTGGCGATTGGGAAAATCCCTACCTCACGCTGAACAAGGAATACGAGGCCGACGAACTGCGCATGTTCGCGGACATCGTGGCCAAGGGCTTCGTCTATCGCGGCAAGAAGCCGGTTTATTGGAGCATCCCCTGCCGCACCGCGCTCGCCGAGGCCGAGGTCGAATACGCCGACCACGTCAGCCAGAGCGTGTTCGTGAAGTTCCCCGTCGTCGGTCAGGCGAATACCTTCATCGTCATCTGGACGACCACGCCGTGGACTTTGCCCGCGAACCTGGCCGTGGCTTACGGCGAAAAGCTTCAATACGTCAAAGCCGCCGTCGGCGCAGAAAATTTCATCGTGTTCCGGGGCTTGCTGCCGGCCGTCGCTGGGAAATGTGGCTGGAGCGGTTACACGGAAACGCCGTTCGCCGCCGAGGAGTTGGCGAAGCTGCAATACCAGCATCCGTTCTGCAACCGCACCGGCCAAGCCTTCGCCGCCGACTTTGTCACGAGCGACACCGGCACGGGCTTTGTGCACATCGCGCCCGGCCACGGTCTGGACGACTACAATCTCGGTCGCTCGAAAGGCCTGCCGATTTATTCACCGGTCAACGACGATGGCGCGCTCGCGCACTCGAACGAACTGCCAGTCGAGCAGCAGATGCCCGCCGAGATGCTCGGCAAATCCATCCTCGAAAAGCACGGCAAGAGCGACGCCAACGAGGCCGTGCTGCACGAACTCCGCGTCCGCCACGCGCTGCTGCATCAGGAGAATTATCACCACAGCTACCCGCATTGCTGGCGCAGCAAGACGCCTGTCATCTTCCGCGCGATGGACCAGTGGTTCATCAAGATTGACCATGTCGTTTCTGGCGTAGCGGCTGACGGCACTCTGCCGAGTGCCGCCACATTCCGTGAACAAACCCTCGCCGAGATCGACCGCGTGAAGTGGATTCCCGACTGGGGCGTCAACCGCATCAAAGGCGCGGTGCAATCGCGGCCCGACTGGTGCATCAGCCGCCAGCGCACCTGGGGCGTTCCCATCCCCGCGTTCTACGACGCGAAAGGCGAACCCATCCTCGACGCGCAAACCGTTCGCAACGCCGCCGACCTCATCGAGCAACACGGGTCAAACATCTGGTTCGAGAAAACCGCCGCCGAACTCTGGGCGCTCGTGAAGCCCGCGAACTGGACCGGCGCCGACGCCGTCGCGAAATCCAACGACACGCTCGACGTGTGGATTGATTCCGGCAGTTCCTCGCGCGCCGTGCTGATGCGCCGCGAAGAGTTACAACATAAAGTAGGGCAGGCGTCCCGCCTGCCCGGCGAGCGCGCCAGCGCGAGCAATCAGGAAGCTGCGCCGACTGCGTCGGCGCGGGCAGGCGAGACGCCTGCCCTACTTTGGCAGGCCGACGTTTATCTCGAAGGCTCGGACCAGCATCGCGGCTGGTTTCAGTCCTCGCTGCTGCTCTCGCTCATGGGCAATGGCGCCGCGCCGTACAAGACCGTGTTGACGCACGGCTTCATGGTGGACGCCGACCGCGAAAAGATTTCCAAGAGCAAGCAGGGCGCTTACGAGAAACCGCAGACCGCCGAAGCCTACGTCAAAAAGTACGGCGCGGACGTGGTGCGGCTGTGGGTCGCGTCGCAGGATTACCGCAGCGACATCGTGGTGAGCGAGGAACGCATCAACAAGGTGAGCGAAACCTATCGCGGCATCCGCAACGCGCTGCGCTACCAGCTCTCGAACCTTTACGACTTCGATCCCGCCAAACACACCGTGGCCGACGACCAGCTCACCGGCCTTGACCGCTGGATCCTCGGCGAATTCTCGAAGCTCGAAACCGAAGTCCTCGCGGCCTACGACACCTACGAATTCCACGTTGTCTATCAAAAGGTCAGTCAGTTCATCGCGGTGGAACTGTCCTCGATCTACCACGACGTCATCAAAGACCGGCTCTACACCGACGCTGCGAATTCCCCACGCCGCCGCTCCACGCAGACCGCGCTGCATCGGCTCGTGACCGGCTTGTGCCAGATGCTCGCGCCGATCCTGGCCTTCACGGCGGATGAGGCGTGGGAGTTTGTGCCGGGCAGGGTGACCAACTCCGTTCACGAAAAAGTCTGGCAACCTGGCAAGTTCACCCGCCCGGAATCCGAGAGCGAGGCTTGGAAGGGTTTGTTCGTCCTGCGCGAATTGGCCCTGCCTTCGCTGGAGAAGGCGCGGCAGGCTAAGTCCATCGGCAAAGCTCTGGAAGCAAAGCTGACTCTGAGTGGCTCAGGCCCTTTGCTCGCGGACGCGAAGTTAAATCCAGATTCGCTGCGCGAACTGTTGAACGTTTCGCAGGTCGAACTCGCCGAAGACGCCGCGCAAGCAGTCGTCCTTGCCACCGTTTCCAAAGCCGATGGGGAAAAATGCGAGCGCTGCTGGCATTGGGAAACTGATCTGGGTCGGAACGCCGAGCACCTGACGCTGTGCGGACGCTGCGTCGAGGCGGTGAGACAATTCAAAACGTGATTTCGCGCAAGGGATGAGAAGTTGGCGGAGGAAATTTGCAGTCAGCTAATTGCTGGCGGATCGCGCCCGAAAGAAAATCAGGTCCGTGTTCGTCGTGAGCAGCCATGGACTTGCGGGCTGCGGGTTCACGTCCTGCCATCGCTGAAGGTCGCTGCTTTCCTGCAACACCCCGGAAAAATTAAGGACGGCACCCGAACCAGTGTTGAGGATGCTGACCGACGGCGGCGGCGGAACCGGCAGCGTGACGCCTGCAAAAGCCAGATACTCTGCGTAACGGGTCGCGCGAGTTGCGAAAACGGTCGTGTTTCCCGACGGGGAAATCCTGTAGATGGTGTCGGTGCTTCCGTTATTGTCGGTGGTGTAGAGGTTGCCGCCATCATCGAAGGCCAGACTGGCCGGACCATTGAATCCGGTGGCGAACACGCTGAGGACCCCGCCGGGCGTGAATCGGACGATGGCCGGGGTGTTGCCGTGATTTTCATCCGCACCGGCGGCATACAGATTGCCGCTTCGGTCAAACGCCAGCGGGCCACCGAAAACCGCGGCTGACCCAAAGATGAAATAACTTTGCGTGCCATCAGGTGCGATCTTCAAAATGCTGCCGCGTTCGGAAGCGAAAAGATTTCCCTCGCCGTCGAAGGCCAGGCCATAAAGATTGAGAAGGTTGGTAGCGATGGCGGTTTGCTGACCGCCAGGAGTGAATTTTACAATCGAGCTGGCGGCGTGATCCGAGACAAACAGATTTCCAAACTTATCAAAGGCCAGGCTGATGGGGTTTTGCAGGCCGGTCGCAAACACAGTGTTCGTTCCGTTGGGCGCATACTTATAAATGGTGCCGCCATCACCGACGAACAGGTTGCTGGAGCTGTCGAACGCCAAACACTGGGGATTGTAAAGGTTGCTGACGAACAGGCTAAAGACAGCACCCGGAGTGTAAACGTCAATCGAGCCGGTGCCAATTGATGTCCCCTGATCCACCACAAAGAGATCGCCTGACGCCGCAGCAAGACTCGTGGAGGCGGTCCTCAATACAATCCAAACCAGTAGCGCGACGGGGCGGTATGTTTTCATACTAAACAGGGTGGGCCATTGGTTTGGCGGCCCTTTTTGGTTTACAATTTTACTTTGCGCCCGCTGAAGATTTTGTCCAGAAAAAATCACCCGGCTGCGGCGGCGTGAGGCGGTGAAGCGCACGGCCAATCCAAATCCCAACGTGATTTTTCTGCCGCCACTGGCGAGTCTGCGTTCATCGCAGCAGCATCCACGCGCCCCAGGCCGCGAGGAGCACGCCCGCGACTTTGCCGATGAACAAACCGCGCGGCGCAACTTTTTCCAGCAGCACGAACACGGCAATGACGGCGATCCACCAAAGATTCATCACACCCGCGACGAACAGCAGCGCCATGAGAATCCAGCAGCACCCGGTGCAATACGCGCCGTGTTCCAGACCCATTGCGAACGCGCCGGATTTTCCCTCGCGCCAGCCGGTCATCAGAAAACTCAGCGGTGAGCGGCAGCGCGTGAGGCAGGCGTGCTTGAGCGGCGTCCACTGGAAAATTCCCGCGCCAATGAGCAGAATGCCGCCGACCAGCGGGCTGGTGTTGACCATCGTCGGCGAGAGCAAGGCCCGCGCGTGCAACACCCATTGCGCGAGGGCCGCCAGCGCGCTGAAGCCGGTCCACACGACGAGATAGCCAAGCAGAAAAATTCCGGTCGGCACGAAGGGGTGTTCCAGCTCGCGGCGTTTTCGTTGGACCATGGCGAAGGTCAGGATCATCGGCGCGGCGGAGGGGATCATCATGGCCACCATCATTTCCGACCACATGAGGAAGAGCGGAACGAGCGTCGCGGGGCTCCACGCGCCGGTGTCGGGCCCGGACATTTTCATTCCGGCGCAGCGGCAGATGCCGGTGTCATGCATGGCCCGCGCTTCGTGCGACATGTAGCCCCAGGCCAGCAGCGTGAGGCCCGCAAGCGCAGCCAGGACAATCAGCCGGTCGCGTTTGAAAATGGTTTCCATCGCATACAGCGTGTGAGACGCCACAAAGAGACTCTGATTTAACTTCGCGGGAGCCTTAATGAGCCTCCTCACGCCGTCTCCTGCCAGTCAATTGCCGTATTTGATCTGCGTCACGAACGCGGCCTTGTTCGGGTGGGAAAATCTAAGTTCCCCCACCTGCACGTCCATCTTGGCCGCCGAGACGCACTCGGCGTGTTTGAAAATGAAGCCGGTCGAGTGTTCGATGCGGACGGACTCCGGTTCGCCGGTCACGGGATTCTTGATCGGCTCCACCGCGACGTTCATCAAGCCGCCGATCTGCACGCTGCTGTTGCGCCCGTTGAAGTTGAATTGGAACGGCACGTACTGTGGCTCCAGGAGTTTGGAAAAAGTGGTGACGATGATTTCAAACGGCATGCCGCCGGCCTGGCCGCTGCAGATTTGCAGGAGCGCCTCCCGCTGCTTTGGATCTGCGCGTTCGTCAAACATCAGGCCGCAGGTACCGCCGCCCTGGTGAATCGCCTTGGGCCAGTAGGCGGCAAACGCCACGCCCAGCCCGTCCAGCTTCACCTCGCCGTAACTGCCCTGGTTGATGCGCCACGCGCCCATGCCTTCGCAAAAACCGGTGGTGGGCGGTGCGGAAAACTCGCACGGACAGCCGTAGTCGCAATTGCAGGCCTGGATGAAGTCCGCCTCGATGTTCCATTTGATTCCAGTGCTCATGTATTTCCTCCGGTAGTGCGCCGAACCCGGCGCAGATTTGATTTTTCGGATGAAGCGATGTTAGCACAGCACCCCAATTCTGACAACCGGCGGGTGGCAAAGGCGCAGGTGCCCTGTCTCAGCGCCGAACAGGATCATGAAACCCGATGCGGATTCGAGGCGCCGGTCTTGGTGAGCCGGAACGGACAGCAAACAGAAGTTCGCGCACTGCCCACGCCAAACGCTGGCGACGCTTACGCCGTCGCAAAAATATCCGCTTCGACCAGCGCTTTTTCGAGGATGCCCGCCGCGGTGGGCAGCGCACTCGACAGCATTTCCGTCTGCTGATTCAAGCGCTCCAGCGCCGGCTGCGCCTTGACCGCCAACAGTTTTTGATACCACCCGAGAAAATTCTGGCTCGTGGCGGCCTCCTGCTCGTTGTCATCCGGCCCGTGGGTCAGTTGCAGTTCCGTGGCCTCGCACAAGATCAGCGCGGCCAGGGAGCGCGGCGCGTGGTCGCAACTGTAGATGCGTTCCCACAACTCGCGGGCAGACGCCGTGTCGCCGCTCAACATCAAGGCCTCCGCGCGTTGGGCGGTGAGGGCGATGTCCTCGGCCAGGTTACGCACGGCTTCGCCGGTCCAGTCACGGGCGAATTCCAGAAACTCCGGTTTGCTCAGGGCGATCTCCCCGCCCAGCCGCCAGGCGCCAGCGTGGCGGGAATTGCCGGCGATGACTTCGTTTAACTGGTGGAGCGCCTCGAGTTGACGATGCTGCGCCGCCAGAAATTTTGCGTAATCCACCTTCACGTCCTCGGTGCGGCCGGTTTCGGTCAGCGCGGCTTGAAACGATTTTTCAGCTTCATCCATTGCGCCAAGCCGGGCCAGGCAGAGGGCCAGGCAATGCGCGGGCGCGGCGCTGTGAATGTCGGTGTTGATCGGCGAGAGCGCGGGCTGTTTGCGCTTCAACAAGCATTGGCGCATCTGCTCGGCGGCTTCGGCGAAGTGTTGCAATTCAAAATTCGACAGGCCGAGCGCGAAATGGAGCGATGCGGTCAGGCTGCCATTTTTTGCCAGCGGAGAACCGAGGACGCGCACGACTTCCTCATGGGCACGGACCTTATAAAGCTGGCTGGTGAATTGCGTCAGCAACACCTCGCGGAGTTCGGGGACGACCTCGCCCGGCGTTTGCGCGGACATCAACTCAAAGGCGGCCCGATATTTTTCAATGCCGCCGGGCAGATCGCCGGAGCGGACGAGTTCGAGGCCAAAGTTCATCGCGAGGTTGGCGTCGCCGGGATTTTCCCCAACGGCCAGCCGGAGCAGGCGCAGGTTGCGTTCGATCTTGTTGCGGTCCCTGACCAGTTCCTTGGTATAGCCGTGATGCAGCAACTCGGCGGAACCGAGGTTCGTGCCCAGTCCCCAGGGCTTACCCAGTGCGACCAGACTCGGAAACACCTGCTCGTGGATGCGGCCATGGTAGAACACGCCGGGCGCGTTGCGAAACAGGCGCGGCACGAAGCAATGGCCGTCGGCCTCCTGCCCAAGGTTCACAAGCGGCAGCCGATAGCCAATGCTGCCGGGCTTTTGCAGGTCGGCGCGCAGGCGGGCGTGCTGGGCGGCGGGCAGTTCCTCGTCGGCGTCGAGCATCAAAATCCAGTCGCCGGCGGCGTGTTCCAGGGCGGCGTTGCGAGCCGCGCTGAAATCATCGGCCCAGGGGAGTGAATGAATCTCCGCGCCGTATTCCTTGGCGATTTCTATCGTGCGATCCGTGGAGCCGGTGTCCACGACGATGATCTGTTGCGCGAGGTTTTGGAGGGACTTGAGGCATTGGCCGAGAAATTTCTCCTCGTTCTTGGTGATGAGGCAGACGGTGAGCCGTGAAACGTGAGACGTCAAAGCTTCGGGCAATTTCAACCAGTCGTGTTTCGTATCGCCTTTGAGCGGCTGTTTCAGGAACTGTTTCGGCTTTTCCCAGGCCGGGACAAGTTCGCTGGCGTGCTCGGCGCAGCGGCGGGCCTTGCGGCCATCGCCGGCCGCGAGTGCGATCTCCGCCAGCAACAGGAACGCCTCGGGATGAAACGGGCGCGCGTGGATGGCGGACAGGGTTTCAATCCAGGCCGTCTTAAAATCATTCTGGGCGAGCCCCGCGCGGGCGGTCTTGAGGGAACCGATTCGGGCGACCGGCGCGGCGGCGATTTGAAGGGGTGCCGCCTTGGCTGGCGCGGACTTGTTCGTCCTATTCGAGAGTTGCTGGAGCCGTGCCGCCGCAATCTGCGCGGCATTTTTCCAAGTCCAGTTCGCACGGACATGTTCCCCGGCCTTCTGTCCCTTGGCGCATGCGGCCTCGCGGTTGGCGAGCACCCATTTCAGCTGGTCCACGAGCGCGTTGACATCGGGTTCGAACAGCCAGGCTTCGCCGGCGAGTTTCATGCCGCTGATTTCATGGCCGAGGCCGCGCCGTTTCGCTGGAATGCGGAAAGCATAATCATCCGTCGCGAAATCATCCGTGGCACCCCCGCCGGTGACGATGACCGGGAGGTTGCACGCCATTGCTTCCAGCACCGGCAGGCCGAAACCTTCACCGCGATACGGGTGCACCAGGCAATCGCACGCGGTGTACACGCCGGGCAATTCTTCCGGCGACAGTTCATTGTCGAGATGGATGATCTCCGGCGCGTTTGGGCGGCGTTGCGCTTCGGCGATCCGTCCGCCAAGGGTCTGACCCTTGTAAAATGTGCTGCCGCCAAAATCCTTGATGACGAGTGCGACGTCGTCCGCCGCGGTGAAGGCTTTCAGAAACGCTTCGAGCAGAATGTCCGTGCCCTTGCGGGGAATGGTTCCGCCGACGAACAGGAACTTGAATGACTTGTCCGTCGAGATTTTTCGCGGGGCCGCATCGGGACGAAACCGCTCGGGATCAATTCCGTTCGGCACCACCTGCACCTTGGCCGGCGCAATACCCGACCCGGTGTAAACCGTGCGGACGTAGTTGGAGGGAACCCAGAATTCATCCACCTGGTTTGATTGGCTGACCCAGTCCTGCGGCAGCGAACCAAATTCCCACGGCTGAATGACGACGAGTTTCCCGTGGGCGGGTCGCTGCCAATCCGGCGGCCAGGCGTGGCGGATCGTCACCTGCGTGTCCGCTGCGGATTTCTTGGCGAGCGTGGCGGCAAATTTTTTCAACTCCTTCGGCGTGACCGCATTTTTCGAGGCCTGAGAATTCACACACTGGAGCCGGATGTGGTCGGAGTCGGCCAGCGCACGGGTCAGTTCGCGGTTGACGTGCGACAGGCTTCCGAAGTCGAGGAACGAGCCTTCCCATGCGGTGGCCACGCGTTTGCCGGAAGCCGCGTTCAGAGCCGGCACCTTGACGTTGATGGGCAGCACGCTGCGTTTGGCGGGAATAATCTTGAAGGGCGGCTTCACGACGAAGCGCATTTTGCCGTCGAACGATTTGCCCCAGCGTTGGAAGAAGAGCGTGAGATTTTCCTGGACGTGATTGAAGCGGCCTTCGCTCTGGCCCTCGAGATGATAGACCACGGATTTCGGTTCATAGACGACCTTCCAACCCGCGGCACGGGCGCGCAGGCAAAGGTCAACATCCTCCACGCCGTTGCGGTAAGTTTCGTCAAAGCCGGCGAGCTGCAAGAATAAATCGCGGTGCATGAGGAAGCACGCGCCGGTCACCATGTCGAGTTCGCGGAATTGGTTCGCCGCCGGGGCATCGCCAGGCGCGTGACGGTGCGGATGGTCGGGCAGACCGTTGATGAATTCAATTCCCGCATGTTGGATGGTGCCATTGGCATACAGCAGTTTCGCACCGGCCACGCCGACCTTCGGCTTTTGCGCGGCTTCAACCAGCGCATCCATCCAGCCGTCGGTGACCTGCGTGTCGTTGTTCAAGAAAATCAGGATCGAACCGCGCGCGGCCTGTCCACCGAGGTTGCAGGCCTGGGCGAAGCCACCGTTCTGTGCATTGGAGACCACGCGGATACGTCCGGCAGTCTGTTCCGCGCTCAAAAATTCGGCGGTGCCATCACTGGAGGCGTTGTCCACAAGGATGATTTCGGACGCGGTCGTGTTGTGCGTCCGGGCGAGTGAAGTCAAACAACCCTGCGTCAGCGCAAGTTTGTTGAAGACCGGGATGATGATGGAAACCAGCGGAGCGTCGTTTGCGGTCTGGAGTCTGCGGTCTGGGGTCGGGGCGACAGGTTCAGGCGGAAGCGTGTTGAACAACTTCTGGGCGGCGGGAGAGGCGTTTTTCAAAGCCGCTTTTTTCCCGGCGTGCCGGTTGTTCCTCGCTTCGGCGAGCAGGCCTTCGGCATTTTGAATCGCCACCGGATCACAGCCGGCGCGGGCGATTTTTACCGCGCGCTCGACGAGTTTTTCCGCCAGATCTCCGCGGCCATTGTCCACGAGTGCGCCGCCGATTTCCATCAGCCCCTGAAGCACAATACCCGGATGCTGCGTGGATTCGGAAGATTGCAGAATTTCCATGAACATGGCTTCGGCTGGGACAATCTGGCCGGTGGCAATGAGTTCCTTGGCAATGGTCGCCAGGCGGCGGTGCAGGCGCAGCAGATTATCATGGCCGGGATTGACGTTGTTTTTCTCAGCCGGAAAAAGAATCGAGCCTTGCAAACAATGGACCAGACCTTGCAGCGGTGCGGGCACGGCGGCGAGATACGGCCGGAGACTGCGCTGATGATTGGCGTAGCGCGGGGTGCTGCGAATCATGCTTTGATCCGCGACGCGGTACCAGAACAGCGCTTCGGGCAGCGTCTCCATGCGACAACCCTGCAAGGCGGCGCGGGCGTAAAATTCCCAGTCCTCGTGGGTGATTCCGTAATCCTCGGAGAACCCGCCCAGCTTCAAAAAGGTTTCGCGGCGGATGCAGCCGTTGGCGTCGCCGAAACAATTGCGGAACGCGCCGGTCCCGGCGGCTCCACCTAAAAATATCCAGCGCGCCTTGGGCCTGGCGTCCAACAGCGGGGCGTCGGCGCCGTTGAACAAATCCATCGCCGAAGTCACGATCTCCGCGCCCGTGGCCAGGGCGGTGCGGACGAAAGTCGAGAGCTGGTGGGGCTTGGCGAAGTTGTCATCGTCCATGAAGACGAGAAATTCTCCGCGCGCATGGCGGGCACCGTTGTTGCGCGCCGCGCCAAGGTAACGGTTCTCCTGCCGGACGATCTGCCAGTTGCGCTGCTTGAATTCTGCTTCGAGGCTGGCAAGGAAGGTGATTGCCTCGGGTTTGGTGCTGCCGTCGTCCACAAGCACGACTTCAAAATTCGGATAGTCCTGGGCGCGCAGTGAGGCGAGGGCTTGCGTGAGAAATTCCGGGCGGTTGAAATGAATGAGGCAGACGCTGACGAGCGGCTGGGATTCACCCGTGAGCGAGTTGGCCGGGGTTGGCTGAGTCGCCCAGTCCTGGTGCCATTCCAGCCAGCTTTGAACGGCCGACGTTTGTTTCACGGGGCGGGCGGGGCGGACACCTTCCCGTAAAGCCTGCTGCAAAGCGGCGGCCAGGACGCCGGACGTGCCGGTGCAAAGCGCATGGGCGTGGTCATCGGGATGGATGAGTTCCGCGACGCCGGGAGATTGAACGGCCAGCATCGGCAGTCCCAGAGCGAGACATTTGCGCAAAGTCAGCGGAGAATTTTCCCGCAGCGACGGCAGGACCACAAGCCGCCCTTCCCCGCGCAGATAGTCCGCGATGGCCGCCACCGCAGTGGTGGCGATCTGCCAGGTGAACGTCCATTGGCGGGTGCGATCGTAAAAATACTCCAGCGACTTCTGGCCTTTGGGCGTGGTCGAATCATCGGCGAAGGTCACCGTGATATTGCGCAACCCCTGCGGACCGAGCCGTTCCAGCGCATCGCAAAACAAGGCGAGGCCGGGGCATTGATTGAGCGGGCCGAGATAAACCAGCTCGCGAATCCGCGCCGCGGCGTCGGAAGATTTGATCGCCGCGATTGGGTCGGGACGCAACTGGCGTTCGGCGGGCAACGGCCAGTGCTGTTGCTCGAGCCATGCGCGCATGGATTGCGTGGCGGTGACCAGCGCATCGGCGCGGCGAAAACATTCCTGCTCCAGAAAATCCAGTTCCAATTCGCAGGGGTTGTTGATGAACTGCTGGCTGGCCTCGCGTCGCCAAGCGCGCGGACTGTGGGCGTTCAGACAAAACTTGGTCTGCGCAAATGCCAGCCCCTGTTTCTTGGCGAGCAGACTGTAAAAGCCGATGCCATGTGTTTCTGGCAGATGCACGACGGCGAAGGATTTGTCCCGCAGCCAGAGATAGGTTTCGTAGGAGCGGTTGCACGCTTCCGTGGCCTCCACCGGCACCGCCGTGTTGGCGGGCAGCGGAAGATAATCAATGCCCTTGGCCGAAAAAGT
>JANPGB010000006.1:0-2544 GCA_031423695.1 Verrucomicrobiota bacterium | reverse complement strand
TCATTTTTAGCAGTCAGTAAACGTTGTGTGACCTTGGAATTGTTCGTTTCGAGACTCTTTCGTTTGTTGGTGCTGGCTTCGACGCTGTAATACGTGTCGCGCAGACCGCGATAAATCAACCGATAGCGTTTCATACTTTTTAGGGTAATGAAGCGCGGGAATTCGCGTTAAAGGCTTCTGGGAGACTGTTACCGGATACTGGCAGGATAGTGATGAATCATTCTGCCGGTGTCCGTTTTGGTGTCCGCAACGGCCTTCTCCTCTTCAAGTCATTGTGTTCCAGCACAATGAAAGTGGAGCCAATGGTCGGGATTGAACCGACGACCTACGGTTTACGAAACCGTTGCTCTACCACTGAGCTACATTGGCTGCAACCGTCGATCATTATTTTGGGAGTGCGCTTCCCAATGGCAAGTCAATTCGACAGTCAATGTGCCAGGCATGTCGCCACCCGCAGACCGGGATCGGTTTCGAGAAACGGCGGCAGTGGACAATCCAGCGTGTCGGCAATCGCCCGCAAAAGCTCGGCTTCCAGCTCTTGAATCACGCCGTCGGCCGCCACCGTTTGGGCGCAGGCGTTGAGCAGATTCTTTTTAATTTGCGGCACCGCCTGATTGAGCCGGTCCAACGCGGCGTCCACCTGCGACAGGTCGCATTGACCGGCGGAAATGAAGTCGAGTCCGGTTTGCGCGACGTGGCCCACCTGCGCCGCACCGCGCTGAAACGCCGCCTGCGCTTGGCCGGAATCTTCCGTACCGACATGAGCGAGCGCGGACAGCAGCACGGCGCAATCCGGCATCAGCGGTTTGAGCGTGTAAAACTGGATCACCGGTTTGCGCGCGCCGGCGAAATGCGGGTTGAGATGCCGCAAAATAATTTTCTGCAGCACGTATTCAAACAGATCAATCTCGCCATCCGCCTCGATCAATTGCTGAAGTGCGCTATTGAATTGCCGGTATTGCGCCGGAGACAACTGGCGCAAGGCCGGCAGCGCCATGTCCGCCAGCGGTAACCGGGCCCGCGCCGCCACTTCCGTCACGGTAGGCTGCAGGCGTTCCGTTTCCAGACGAATCTCGGCAGTCGTGCTTTGCCCAAGCAGATCGAGTTGCTTCGCGCGCATGGTCGGTTCGGAACTCAGCAGCAAACCATAGATCAACGCCGACGCGCCGAGCGGATCGCGCGCGGCGGTTCGCACGGCAGGCGGCATGGAATTTCGCAACTCCTCGGCGTAACGCAGATGCGCCGTCGTGGCAGTGCCAGGCTCGGGAAAGCCAGCTTGCGCGGAGAGGATGGCGGTCACAATCGGACCGGCGGGGGTTTGCATCGGTGGAAGACCCGGGATCAACGGCGGAAGGATGCGCGCTTTTTCCAGATCGGCAACCGCAGCGCGAGGAACCGCCTCAATCTTGGCGGGAACGAGCGGCGGAAATTCGCCATCCCAGTTTGGCTCCACCGCCCGGATGCGTTCGGCGATCGGCGGATGGGTGGCGAACAAACCAAGGAAGGATGCGCTGACCCCATTGCCGAAAAACATGTGGCTGACCTGCTCGGCCTGCGGCGCTTCGAGTCGTGAACCCAGACTGTAGGCGCCGATTTTCTTCAACGCGCCCGCGATGCCGCCGGGATTGCGGGTGAATTGCACGGACGAAGCATCGGCCAGAAATTCGCGCTGGCGACTGACCGACGCCTGGATGAGCCGGCCAAACACAACGCCGATCCCGCCGACGGCGAGCAGCACCAGGCCAAGCAACGGCAGCGCATTGCGGTCGCGACTGTTGCCGCGCGCGTACAAAAGGAAGCGCCCGACGGCGGCAATACAGACGATGCCAAATACCAGTCCCATCAAACGGATGTTCAGCCGCATGTCGCCGTTGAGGATGTGACTGAACTCATGGCCGACCACGCCCTGCAACTCGTCGCGCGTGAGCAGACGGATGCAACCGCGCGTGGCGGCGACCACGGCATCGCTTGTCGAGTGACCGGCGGCGAAAGCGTTGATGCCCTTCTCGTCGTCCAGCACATAGACCTGCGGCACGGGCACGCCGGAGGCGATGGCCATTTCCTCGACGACGTTGAGCAGCTTGCGCTCTTCGGGGTCGTTCGTGTTGGAATTCACCAGCTGTCCGCCGAGCATTTCAGCGACGACGCTGCCGCCCCGCGCGAGTTCAGCGGATTTAGAAACGCTGCCAATGACGATGACCACCAATGTCCCGACCACTACGCCCAGGAAAAGTTGCGGATGCCACCACGTCAAAGCGGTCTGCGGCTGAGTGTCGTATCCGTAGCTGTGACGTCTGCGGGAACCGACTCCAGTAAAAATCAACGCGGTGGCGATGTAGATCGTGAGGATCAGCAGCGCAACGCCCACAGCAAAGTAAACAACCAATCGCTTGGTGTTGCGCCGTGCCGTTTCCTGTCGCTCGAAGAAGTCCATGCTGGTTAAAAGTTCAAAGGGATTTTTCAGCAACCGTTACACGTTAGCCGAAATGCCTTACGAAGATTTCCAAACTGAATCCCAAGGGGATTCCGGCTCAAAGCCCAGGG
>JANPGB010000005.1:0-15102 GCA_031423695.1 Verrucomicrobiota bacterium | reverse complement strand
CCGAGCGGATGTACGCCGGCGATGGCGAGCGATTTCGGCAGGCCCTTGAAACTCCGCGCCAGTTCCAGGCCCAGCCGGAAAGCGCCGCTCGTCCGATCCTTCAGGGTAACTTCCAGCACACGCACACCGCCCTCCGTGCGTTCGGCCTGCTGCAAGAGGTTGTTGCCGGTCACGCGCTCGACGCGATAGCCGTCCGGCAACGCGACCTTAAGCGAGAACACACCCGCGCGTTTGATCGTGAAATCAATCGTGGCTGAAAGCCCCGCCTGTTCCGCGCTCACCCGGAAATAATTTTTGACGACAGCCTCGATCTGCGGCTGCACCGCCTCGGCGCGCGCGCGCAAAGTGAATTCGGGTTTGGAGAAGCGAAACGCGCTCACCAGTCCGGCGGCCTTGTCCACGTTCGCGCGGGCAAATTCTTCCGCGTCCACGCGTTGCAAATCAGACATGGACTCGACCGCCAACCCCAGCTCCTCGGCTCCGCGCAAACCTACCAAGCCCGTCTCGCGCTTCACGTCCAACGCGTGCGGCACCTCCACCGCCACGCTCACCGGCAGCGCATCCAAAACCTTTTCCGTCTCCACCGTCAGCCGCCAGCCTGGAGAAATTCCCTTGAGCAAATCCACCACGAGCATTTGCGCGCCGTTCTCGGCTTTGATTTCCCAGGTGCGGATGCCCGGCGCTTCGACGCGCAGCAGTCTTTGTCCGGCGGGAAGTTGAACTCGCGCCTGCCGCAGCTCGCCCTGCGTGACCTGGTAATCCAACGTCGCCCGCACGTTCACCACGCCGCCGCCGAACGTGACGATGGACGCGTTCTGGCAGAACACCGTGGCCGCCACTTCCGCTGCGCGCTTCACCCGTGGCGTCCAGAGCAATTCGACGTGATCGCCAGAACCCATCACCGCTTCGACGCGCGTCTTGTCCTTTTCCAAAATGCGATTGAGGGAAATCGCCGCGGGAAAATCCACGTCCGCCTCGGCCTGGTCGAGCGTCAGCGCTACCTGCGTGGTCAGCGCGGGTGGCACTTCAAAGTTCAAGCGCCGCTTCGTCACGTCGCCTGCGACCTTCACCAGCATTTTGATCTGCACGGTCACGTCACCGCCCTTGATCAACCGCACCGCGATGCGATTGCCCTCACGGACAAGCTGGGCCTGGCCGTTCTTGACGATGAACTGTTGCACCGCCACTTCGTCGCTGAAGAGCGGGATCGTCTGGCCGGCCTTTGCGGAGGAGAATTGGAGTGTCGCCTCAAGCAGCGCAACGCGGTCATTGACCGTGCCGGTGTAGCTGGCGGATTGGATGGAGGCGCGGGGAATTGCCGCCTCAGCGGCAGTTGCGCTGGTCAGGCTCAGAGTGAGCAATAGCATCACGGCGGCAATCACCGGCGGAAAGCTGGCGTCGGCAGCCGGAGGTTCTGGCGTCGGCTCGGGCTTGTTACCGCGCGGCCAGTATTTCCAGATGAGCAACGAGACGATCGCAAGCGTCACCAGCGGGAAGCCGATAATGAGCGCATCGTGCAGCGCGCGCCATTGCACGAGCAGGCTGCCAACCGAGCCGAGCATCAAGGCCAGCGCCAGTGTGAGAATGAAGCTGCCACGATTCGCGCTACGCCATTGCCACCACCATATCACCAGCCCGAGCAGAAACGCCGCGCTCTGCCAGGCCATCTGAATATTTTGAAAGGTGTGGAACGGCATGACCCGCGCGCGAATGGAAAGCGCCTCGTTGCCGACGTTGAGGACTTTCGTGAACAGAAACGGCTGACCGCTTTGCGGCAACTCGATGTGCAGCGAGCGAATGCCCGCCACGGTTGTCGCCGGCCGCTCAACCGGAGCCGCCGGCAAACCGGTGGCTCCATTGACACCCAAAGTCACCGCGCCAAATCCGTCCACGCTGGGCGTACCTCCGCCCATTCCACCCGCCGCCACTGATGCGGGTGCGCTTAATTGTCCGCGCCGCACGGCGTCCAACTGTTGCGCGGCGACTTGTTGCGAGGCGGTGCGCTGGATCAATCCACGCTGGTTCAATTCATTGAAAGCCCGCGCGCTCAACTGCTGGACGCTGCCATCGGCCATCAGCACGTTGCAACCGCCTTCGACGATCGGGCCATAGGCGATGACAGAATCCGGCGTGATGTCGTTCAGCGAAAGTCCTGCACCGATGTAGGTGAAGCGCTGTCCGGTCGCGACGTCGTAGGTGATTTTATCCGTGTTCAATTCGTTCTTCATTTCCTCGTACGAAACCGGCAGTCGGTCGCCGTTGTCGCCGGCGAAAATGCGCGTGGCCAGGCCGATCTGCTTGAGGTTGTTGACCGAGCTGATGCGTTGCGCGCGGCCCTTGGCCTTGCTCAAGGCGGGCAGCAGCATCGCGCCAAGAATCGCGAGGATCGCAACGACGACCAGCACGTTGATCAATCCGCTCCAGCCGCGTCGCACCGCTGAAATCACAAACGCGACCACGAGGAACGCCAGTAGTCCAAACACCAGGATCGCGCCGCCCATCTCGCGCAACACCTGGAGATAGAACGCGAGAAACTTTTCCCAAGCGTCCAGCAGTTCGTACGTGGTGCCCTGTGCGATGTTCATGCTGCCGCCGAAATGCGAAACGCGGAGCGTGGCGGGAACAAAAATCTGCCATTCAGCGTAGGTGTTCGGCACGTCAGTGCGGGGCGCGGCGAGTTCGAGGTTCTTCGACCAGGTGGAGGCAAGCGCGCCGTTGGTCTGGGCATACGTGATGTCAACGGCGAAGGCCTGGTCACGGTTCACATCGCGTGGCAGAGAAACGAGCACCCAGTCGCCGTCACGCTCGGGCTTCGCGGGTTGGCCGTTCACGTAGCAGCCCCAGAGCTTGGAATCTTTGGACAGTTGAAAGCGTTGAAATTGTTTCTCATTGTTCTTCACCATGAACGACGCCTGCGTGAGCATCTCGCCGGCTTCGGTGAGCACAGAGGTGATCTGCGTGCGGTCGGCCACGGCTTCGAGCACACGCTCCTCGGCGTAGCGTTTCACGTCCACGGTCAGGGCGTAATCATCGCCGACATACTGATAAGCCAGCACCACGGCGCGGCTGATGAACGAGCGGTCGGCGGCGGACAATTCCATTTCATCCACTCGCCGGAGCGTGTCGCTCACCGACTTCGCGCTGAGCTGCAAGCTCGCCGCCGTCGTCACCGCGACTGAACCTGTCTCGCGCTCGACATCTACCGTGTGAATGCCACCAATGACCAGTGCGGCGCCCTTGGGATCGAATTGATAATCGTAGGTCACGACGAGCGTGTAGCCGCCCCAAGCCTTGTCCTGCAGGCCGATGGTCCAAGTGTCGCCGGACAATTCTTTGCGCCGGATGTTCGGGCCGGTGAACTCGACGTTCTTGCACTGGGCGGGCAGCTTCACCTTGAACTCCTGCACGCCCTGATTGACGAGGCCGTAACGAATCGTCGCACTGCCGCCCACAATGCCGTCGCCGATGGTGACGAGATTGAACACGTCGGCCACAATGCGCGCGGCGAGACGCTCGCTGGCAATGGAAACTTTCCAGTCCGGCTGCTCAGCGGTGTAGGCGAGGATTTCATCGCCGTGATTTGGCAGGCCGTTCACCGGAATCTCCCGCAGGCCGGAAAGGTCGGCGGTTTTCAGACGGATGCCGGCCGCGGAGGCCGCACCGATCTGCGTCGTTTCCTTCACCGCGCCGGTGACGCGCAGGGCGGCGAGGGTGATCGTGTCTGGGAAAGTTTTCAACGGCTGTTCGAGTTGAACCTCCAGCTTGCGCGAACCGAGGACGCGGGCGGAGAAGTTCACCCGCAGTTTTCCGTCGCTGACCTTCCAGTCCTCGACGCCTTCGCCCCGCACCTCTGCCACGGCAAATCCCGCGGGCGGCAGCAATTCCAGCGCATAGACACCGGCTTTCTCGACGTTGACCGCGAGGCTATGCGCAATGACGAACCGGGTTTCTTCCAGCCGGGCGTTCACACGATCGGCCACGCTGATGACCGGCTCGATCCGACGCAGCTTGAGGGCGACAGTGAACGGCCGCGCATTGAAGCGATAAGCGGCGATGGCCTGGTCCGGCGCGTTGACCTGGCGCAGGCCGGCGAGCGATGCGATTTCTACGAGCGTGTCCTCGGCGGAAACCGTCAGCGCGCCGGATTCGCGTTCGACTTCGAGCGGTTGCGGTGGATTCAGCGAAGCGTTCGCCCCCGCGCCTTCCACGGGCTGTTCGGAGTAAAGCGTGAGGGCGTAATTTTTTTCAATGGGCTTGATGAATTCAATCGTCAACGTCTGGTGGTCGCCCTCGGTGCTCGTGTGCCAGTCGCGGATTTGTTCACCCACCAGCCGCGTGAGCGCTTGCGCGGCGGGCAGAGACAGCGTGAGTTGCGCGGCATTGCCCTGGACAATCTCATAATGAAACTGGCTGGTATATTTCACGACGCCCGGCGTCACCTGCGCGAGGATGGCGGAATCCACCGTGAGCAAAGCCTTGCGCGCGACCTCGGTAATCTTGCCCTGCCAACGCAGCGCCACGGTTTGATCCATGCCGAGAAAACCTTTCACGCGTGCAACGCCGTTGGTTTTGGCGGATTCAAGCAGGGTGCCGTTGAGCAACTGGACTTCCATCCCCGCCCCCGAGGCCTGCGCAGTGACGGATGCGATGGTCGCCACCGGGCCGGTGAAGGAAATCTGATTCCACGGTTCGGCACGCTGGATTTTGGCGACCACTTCCAGTTTAAATTTGAACTGGCCCGCCCGCGACGCAACCAGCACATAGCGGTTGCCTTCGCGGACAATTTTCAACTGCTCCGGAAGCTTACCCGGAAGAATCGCAACATCACCTTCGAGCAAGGGCGTGGAACTTTCGCCGGAGGCTTCGGCATCAATGTCCAGAGTGAACCGCGCTTCGTGGTCGCCGAGCTTTCCGTCGTAACGGATTTCGCGGAAGGTCAGCGCGGCAGGCGGAGGCAGCGGCAGGGCCAGCGGTCTGGATTCGGCCGCAAACGCGGTCAGCGACAACAGGCACGCGAGGAGGGAGGCGGGGATTTTTTTCATAGAATTCTCCGTGGTTGAGGTTGAACACCGTTGAAAGGACCGGCTTCATGGAAAAGTCTTTTGCATTTCCCGTGCCCGGCTTGACCGGGCGCAAAAGGGAATGTTTTGAGGGCACGACCCGTAAAACGTCTCGAAAGCTTGCGTGAATTTCCCGCAGGATGCGGGATTCTCACACCTGAAAGCGAATGACTCATGCCCCGTCAGACGGAAGCCCCGGCCGAATGCTCCCGGAAATAGCAGAGCTGGCGAGCGGGCAAACTATTGAGGCGCGGACGGCCGGGCGACGGCGCGCAGGCTTCAGCCCGCTTCGACGTCCAACGTTGCGCGGTGCGGGAAAAGCTCCAACCGCCTGCAGTTTGTGCTTTGAAGCGGCGTGAACACCGCGCGCCATTACGCCGATCGTTCGTCACTCGATTTTATGATCCCCGATAACCCGGCGGTTTTTAACCGCGGACCGGACCGGAAACGTCAAAAATAGTTTGTGGAAAGTCGAGTATTTGTGTGCTAGAAAAAGCGCATTGCCCAAATGCGTCCAGACCGGAAGCCCAACCCACAAAGAGAAGGCTGTTTATGTTAGGAAAAACTTTGCTCGTTTCACTGGCCTTGCTGGCCCTTCCGCTCGGCGCGCGCGCCACCACCTTCACCGTCACCAACACCGCCCCCGCCGGCGCGGGCTCGCTGCGCCAGGCGATTCTGGACGCCAACGCCAACGCGGGCGCGGACACCATTGCGTTCGCCATTGCTTCGGGCGCACAGACGATCGCGCCCACCAGCGCGCTGCCGGTCATCACCGATCTGGTGACGATTGACGGTTCGACGCAACCGGGCTACGCCACCACGCCGCTCATCGAAATCGTCGGCACGAACGCGGGCAGTTTCGTGAACGGCTTGGTCATTGCCACCAACGATTGCGTCATTCGCGCGCTGGCCATCAACCTTTTCCGGGGCGACGCCTTTTACAACGGCGATGCCATCCAGATCACGAACGGCAGCGGCAGCCGCGTCGAAGGCTGCTACCTCGGCATTGCGCGTGACGGCCTCACCAAGGCGGGCAACGTCGGCGCGGGCGTTCGCATCGGCCATCCGAATTATTATTCCTCCGCCATCACGAGCAGCAACGTGGTCGGCGGCGCGGGTCTGGCGGCGCACAATTTGATTTCCGGCAACGGCTACGGCGTTTACATCGTGAACTCGCCCGACAACCGGGTTCTCGGCAACACCATCGGCACGGACGCCGCCGGATCGTTGGATGTGGGCAACACCAACAGCGGAGTGTATGTCACCGATTATCTTTCGACGGGCAACGCCATCGGCGGCACCAATGCCGGCGAGCGCAACCTGATCTCCGGCAATGGCGAGCCGCCCTATGGCTACAACGCGGATGGCGTCACGCTCTCGGGCTGTTCTTCCAACAGCGTGTTCGGCAATTTCACCGGCGTGGACGTGACCGGCACCTTGGCCATACCGAACGGGCGGCATGGAATCAATATTCTCTACGGTAGCGCGAACCTCATCGGCGGTCCGGCCCCCGGCCAGGGCAACCTCAGCAGCGGCAACGGCGCGAACGGCGTGAACCTCGGCGCCTATGGCGAGGCGTCCACCCTCTATGCCGGCACACCACCGCCCTTGCCCGCTGGCAATATTGTCCAGGGCAATTGGATCGGCACGGACGTGACTGGGCAGCTCGCCATTCCAAATCAGAACGACGGCGTGTTTGTTGTCAACATGCAGGGCAACCTGATTGGCGGATCACTCCCCGGCGAGGGCAATGTGATTTCGGGAAACAATTACAACGGCGTGGAACTGGCCTGCTGCGGCAATGCCAACAACAATGCGGTGCTCGGCAATCGGATCGGCGTCACCCGCACCAACGCCCTCCCGCTCGGCAACCTCTCCCACGGCGTGCTTGTCTATTCCGGATCCAACCTCATCGGCGGCACCAATGCCAGCGACGGTAATGTCATCGCCTACAACTCCGGCAATGGCGTGCAAGTTGGCTACTATTATTCCACGGGGGTGGCCATCCTCCGCAACGCCATTTACGCCAATACGAACCTGGGCATTGACCTCGACGGCAACGGCGTCACGTTGAACGATGTGGGAGATGACGATACCGGCCCAAACAATCTGCAAAATTTTCCAGGGCTCGGCTTCCCGCTGCGCTACGCGTCGAGCACCGTCATCGCCGGCACCTTGAGCAGCGCGACGAACGGTGTCTTTCGCGTCGAACTTTTCGACAATGCGACCAACGATCCCAGCGGGTACGGCCAGGGCGAAGCTTATCTCGGCTTTGTGAACGTCACCAACGATGCGAGCGGCAACGGCAGTTTTGCCTTCACGCACCCGGTCGCCCTCCCGCTCACTCATTGGATCACCGCCACGGCGACCGATACGAACGGCAGCACGAGCGAATTTTCCCGCGCCCGCCGCGTCTCGCGTCCGGATTCGATTGACCTTGAAGTAACCCTGGCGGACTCGGCTGATCCCGCGGCGCGCGCGACGAGTTTCTTCTACACGCTCTCCGTCACGAATAACGGCCCCACCAACGCCACCGGCGTGATCGCCACCGACACGTTGCCGGCCGGTCTGAGTTATGTCAGCGCCGTGTCTTCGCAAGGCGGCTGCTCACAGGCGGCGGGCGTGGTCACCTGCAACATTGGAGCACTCGCGGCCGGCGCGGGGGCGGTGGTCACGATCACGGTCAACGCGACCGCCACCGGCCAGGTCTTCAACAATGCCAGCGCCACGGCCAATGAAATTGAAAACGATCCTTCCAACAATTCCGCGTCCGAAGCAACCCTGCTCGGCATAGCGGATCTGCGCGTCCGCACGACCGATTCGCCCGACCCCGTCGTCGCCGGCCAGACCGTGACCTACACCGTCACCGCCACCAACGCCGGCCCGGACTCGGCCACGGGCGCGACGCTGACATTCTACGTGGACACTTTCAACATCATTACCGGCGCAAGTGTGTCGCAAGGCAGTTACACCCTCGGCGGCAATTATTTCACCTGCGTGTTCGGCACAATCCCGCTCAACGGCAGCGCCACGCTGACGGTGGCGGCGGTGCCCACGGTCACCGGGACGAATTACAATTACGCCAACGACTCGGCGTTGGAGTCCGATCCCGACTTCGGCAACAACAACACCAACCAGCCCACGGCCGTGCTGGACGGGCCAGGCGTCCTCCAGTTCACCCAGCCGCTTTACACCGTCAATGAAGCAGGCGTCACGGCGGCCATCGGCGTGCAGCGCACCGGCGGCGCCATCGGCACGGTTACGGCGAATTTCGCCACGGCAAACCTGACGGCGGCGGCCGGCAGCGACTACACCGCCACCAACGGCACGCTCACTTTCCTCAACGGCGAATCGAATAAAATTTTCCTCGTCCGCATCACGGACGACGCGACGCCGGAGTGCAACGAATCGCTGCGGTTGAGCCTGTCCAATCCCACCGGCGGCGCGGTGCTCATCGGCCAGACGAACGCCTCGCTGGAAATTTTTGACAACGACCTCACGCCCGCCGGCCTCGTCCAGGGCGTGTCGCTCGCCAACACCAATCTGCTCACCACCGGCAACGGTTCCTCGTTCCAGCCCTCCATCACGGACGACGGGCGCTACGTCGCGTTCGCCAGCTACGCGAACAACCTGGTCACCACGCCCGACGCGAACGGCAGTGGCGACATTTTCATCCGCGACCACGTCACCGGCGTCAACACGCTGGTCAGCCTTGATGTGACCGGCCTCGCCGCCGCGAACAATTATTCCGTCCAACCGCAGATCAGCGCCGACGGTTCGCGCGTCGTCTTCCTCAGCGGCGCCGGCAATCTGACCCCCAATTACGTCTCCGGCTACACGCAGATTTTCGCGCGCGACCTCGTCACCGGCACCAACCGGCTGGTCAGCGTCAACACCAACGGCGCGGGGGGAGACTCTTACTCCGACGAGTTCGCCATCAGCACGAACGGCGCGAAGATCGCCTTCCGCAGCAGCGCCGCCGACCTGGTTCGCGGCGACACAAACAACACGCAGGATATTTTCTACCGCGATCTGGCCACCGGCACGAACATTTTGGTCAGCGGCAACTCCGCCGGCAACTCCGCCGGCAACGGCTACTCGGGCAGCCCGGCCATCAGCGCGGATGGGCGCTATGTCGCCTTCGGCAGTTATGCGCCGGATCTCTCGCCGTCAGACAGCAACACGCGCTTTGACATTTATCGTCGCGACATGGTTTCGGGCGTGACGGCGCTGGTCAGCGCCAACAACAGCGGACTCGCGGGCAACAACAGTTGCGGCAGTGACATTTTCATCAGCGGCGACGGCCGTTACGTCGCCTTCGAAAGCAACGCCACCGACCTGGCGCCTGGCACGCCGCCGTTCAACCAGGAAATTTTCCGGCGCGACATGATCGCCGGCACAAACATCCTCGTCAGCGTCAACAGCTCCAACGTGGGCGCAAACAACTATTGTTATCTGCGCGGCCTGAGCCGCGATGGACGCTACGTGTTGTTTGAAAGCTCCGCCGGCAACCTGTTCACGAACGACTCGAATTTCCGCTCCGACATTTTCCTGCGCGACACCGTGGCCGGCACCACCACGCTCATCAACGCCAACCTCGCCGGCACCGCACCCGGCAACGACAACGCGGGCTATCCCGTCCTCAGCCCCAACGGCCGCTACGTCACGTTCACCAGTTCCGCCACCGACCTTGTCGCCGCGAGCAAGCAGGCTTCCATCTACGACGTGTTTGTACGCGACACGCTCACCGGCGTCACCACGCTGCTCACCACGATTTACGGCGGATCCACCGGCGGCAACGGCAATTCCTACGATCCCGCCGCCGTCAGCGACACCGGCGTCGCCGCATTCTGGACGTACGCTTCCGACCTCGTCCCGGTGGACGGCAACTTCAGCCAGGACGTGTTCGCCCGCGCCCCCGGCGATAGCGCGCCCACGCTGCTCAGTTCCGCCATCGGCGTCACCGGCAACGGCAGTGCGTTCGAGCAGCGCATTTCCGGCAACGGCGCAAAGGTCGCCTTCGCCAGCAACGCCGCCAATTACGTACCCAACGACACGAACAACGCGAGCGATGTTTTCCTCCACAATCTCGCCACCCACACCAACATTCTGATCAGCGTCAACGACGCGGGCAACGGTACCCGCGCGGGCAGTTCCGACCAGCCCCGCCCCAGCGTGGACGGCCATTTCGTCGCGTTCCGCAATGCCACCGGCGGCGGTGTCGGACTGGGAGTCGGCGTCAACCTCCGTTCGTTCAGCAGTCCGTTCAGCCAGATTTACCTGCGCGATTCCGTCTCCAACATCACCACGCTGGTCAGCATCAACCGGCAGGGAACCGCCCCCGGCAACGGCGACTCGCAGAATCCCCAGATCACGCCCGACGGCCTGTTCACCGTCTTTGAAAGCACCGCCAGCGACCTCGTGTCAAACGATGTCAACGCCGCGATCTCCGACGTCTTCATCCGCGACCGCACCCGCACCAACTGCGAACTCGTCAGCGTCAACGTCGCCGGCACCGGCAGCGCGAACGCGGACAGCCACAATCCCACCGTCAGCGCCGACGGCCGCTACGTCGCCTTCGAAAGTTTCGCCACCAATCTCCGCAACGGCATCACCAGCACCACCCGGGAAATTTATGTGCGCGACCGGCAGAGCGGCTCCAACATTTTGTGCAGCCCGAACCTCGGCGGGGTCAACGGCGGCAACAGCGATTCGTATTCGCCGCTGATCAGCGCCAACGGCAGCCAGGTGGTTTTTTACAGCTATTCCTCGGATTTGCTGGCGGGCGACACCAACGGGAACAGCGATGTGTACGCCTTTGAAATCGCCCCCCGCACGCTGCGCCTCCTAAGCCGCACCCCGGGCGGGCTTTCTGGCAACGGCGATTCCTCCGTCCCCGCCGTCAGCGCCGACGGCCGCTATGTTGTTTTTGAAAGCAGCGCCACGAACCTGGTCCCCAGCGACTCGAACGGCGATTTCTCGGACATCTTCGTGCGTGATCTCGTGGCGAACACGACCACGCTGGTCAGCGTCAATTGTGACGGCAACGGCAGCGGCAACAACGGTTCCTACGGCCCGCAAATCAGCGGCAACGGCCGTTACGTGGTCTTTCAAAGCGATGCCTCCGATCTCGCGCCCGGTGATTTGAGTGTCGCCACCGCAAATATTTTCCGCCGCGACTTGCTCGCCGGCAGCACCGCCCTCGTCAGCCAGAACCGAACCCTGCTCGGCGGCGGCGATGGTTATTCGTATGACGGACGGCTCTGCGACGACGGCCATGCCGTCTCGTTCCTCAGCTCCGCCAACGACCTGATCTTCGGCGACGCCAACAACAATGACGACGCTTTCGCCTGGACCACTGGCGTCACCGGTGTGGACCTGGCCATCAGCAAGACCGCCTCCGCCGGCTCGGTGGCGCAGGGTGGCGCGTTGAGCTACACGCTCACCCTCACCAATTACGGTCTGGCCGCCGCCACAAGCGTCGTCGTCACCGACGCGCTGCCGGCCTCGCTCACGTTTGTTTCGGCAACGACCTCGCAAGGCTCCTGCACGAACAACGCCGGCCTGTTCACCTGCAACCTCGGCACGTTGAATGTCGCCGCCGGCGCGAGCATCACGATCAACGTCACCGCCGGCGCGGCGGGCAGCCTCACCAACACCGCCAGCACGAGCGCGAGCCAGACGGATTTCAACCCGGCCAACAACACCAGTTCGGCGGTCGTGCTCGTCAGCGGCCCGGCGGCGCCAACACTGTCCATCATCACCACCAACGGCAGCCAGCTCTTCCTCAACTGGCCCTATCCGTCGGCCGGTTACACCCTGGAAACAGCCACGAATCTTGCGCCGCCGAGTCTGTGGTTGCCGGTCACCAATTCCGTTTCCAACAACGGGCTGATCAACTTCCTCCTGCTCAACGTGAACCCCGCCGAGCCGGCGCGCTTCTATCAACTGCGCCATCCCTAGCCAAGGAGCCGGCTCCACCGGCGGCGAGGCAGGTTGGGAAGGCTTTCATTCGCGCCGGTGACCGTGTAAGCTGTCGCGTCCCTATGGGGAATTTTTTGCGCCATCTGTTTTTTGGTCTGCGTCTGCGCCTGCTCCTGCTGGTGGTGCTGGCGGCCGCGCCTGCGGTGGCGCTGGCGCTGTACACCGGCTGGACCGGCCGGCACCGCCAGGCCGACAACTGGAGGCAGGACGCGCAGCGCATTGTCCAGCTCACCACGCGCGAGGAGGATGAATTGATTGGAGGCACCCGCCAGTTGCTGCGCGCCATCGCCGAGCCAGCCGAGCTGTCCTCCCGGCAATGGCGCAGCAACAGCCGGAAATTCCTCAGCCGCCTCCTGCAGGATGACGCGCGTTACGCCAATCTGGGCGTGATCAAAACGAATGGCGATCTGCTCGCCAGCGCCCTGCCGTTCACGGAACCCATCAACCTGGCCGACCGCCCTTATTTCCAGCGCGCCCTCTACTCACACGCCCTTTCCATCGGCGATTACCAGATCGGCCGGATCAGCGGCAAGCCCACCATCAACTTTGGCTATCCCGCGCTGGATTCCGCCGGCCAGGTGCAGGCCGTGGTCTTCGCCGCGCTCGATCTCGAATGGCTCAACCGTTCCCAGTACGCGCTCAAGCTGCACCTGCCGGAAGGCACGACCTGGACCAAGATTGATCTCAACGGCAAGATCCTCGTCCGCCAGCCGGCGCCGGAACATTGGATTGGCCAGCCGCTGCCGGAGCCCGCCCTGGTGAAAACGTTTCTGGCCCAAAAAAATGGCGAACTGGAGGCCGTGAATGCGCAGGGGGTGGCCAGCATCTATGTGTTCTCCTCCACCCGCAGTCCACTCGTGGCCGGCGACCTGATCACGATCCTCAGCATCCCGAAAAAATTGCTGTATGCCGAAGCCGACCGCTTCGCCGCGCGCAGCCTGGCGCTGGTGGGCCTGGTGGCGGCGCTGGCGATTGTGCTGGGCTGGATTGGCAGCGATCTCCTGGTGCTGCGCCAGATCCGGGCGCTGGTGAGATCCACGGCGCGACTGGCCGGGGGGGATTTCAGCGCGCGCACAGGGCTGGTCCCGAACGGGGATGAACTCGGGCAGCTCACGCGCACGTTTGATCAGATGGCGCAGACGCTCCAGCAACGGGAGACCGCGCGCCGGGAGGCGGAGGAGAAACTCAAGCACTACAGCCACCGGCTGCAACAGCTTTCCCACGGGCTGGTGGAGGCGCAGGAAAGTGAGCGCCGCCGGATCTCCCGCGAACTGCACGATGAAATCGGCCAGGCCCTGACGGTCGCGCAGATCCATCTGCAGACACTGCTGCATTTGCCCGGCACCGCCGACCAGACGGCGCGGTTGTCCGAGAGTCTCCGGGTGATCGAGCGGGTGCTCGAACAGGTGCAGGACATCTCCCTGAACCTGCGGCCCTCCATGCTCGATGATCTGGGCCTGGAATCCACCTTGCGCTGGTACACCCAACGGCAGGCTGCGCTGACGGGCATCAAGAGCCACATCCATGTGGAGCCCCTCGAACACCGCCCGGCTCCCTTGGTGGAAACCGAATGTTTCCGGGTGGCGCAGGAGGCCTTGACGAACATCGCCCGGCATGCCCGGGCGAAAACCCTGACGGTGAAATTAAACGAGGTCGACGGGCGGCTCCATTTGCGCGTGCGGGATGATGGGGCGGGCTTCGAGGTGGGCGCCTCGCGGCAGCAGGCGGTGCAAGGGGACAGTCTCGGACTGTTGAGCATGGAAGAGCGCGCCCTGCTGGCGGGAGGCGGGATCGAAATCAATTCAGCCCCCGGAAAAGGGACGGAGGTCCACGCCTGGTTCCCGCTGACGCGGCAGACCGCGCCGACACTGGCCGACGCATGAATCATTTGCCCTCCAGTCTCCGCCTCGTGCTGGCCGACGACCACCCGTTGGTACGCGCCGGCATTCGCGCGGAGCTGGAAAAACTTCCCGGCGTGCGGGTGGTCGGCGAAGCCAACAACGGCCGCGAGGCTTTGGAACAGGTGCAAGCCCACCAGCCGGACATCGTCTTCATTGACATCTCCATGCCCGGACTCAACGGACTGGAAGCCGTGGAGCGCATCACCGCCGAGTTCCCCGCCGTGCGCGTCATCATCCTGTCCATGCATGAGAACGAGGAGTACGTCTGGCGAGCGCTCAAGGCCGGCGCGGTGGGTTATCTGCTCAAGAAAGCGGCGACCACCGAATTGGAGATGGCCTTGCAACGGGTGAGCCAGGGCGAAGTTTATCTCAGCCGGGACATATCCCGCCGGCTGCAAAAGAAGGCGCTCTTGCCCGGGCTCGCCAACGCCAAAAGCCCCTTGGACAAGCTGACCGCGCGTCAGCGGGAAATTTTGCAGTTAATTGCCGAGGGCCAGAACACCAAGGAAATCGCCGAGATCCTTAAGGTGAGCCCGAAGACCGTCGAATATCACCGGCTAAAATTGATGGAGACGGTGGACATCCATGATGTTCCGGGCCTGGTGCGCTTCGCCTTGCGGGCGGGGGTCATTCCTCTGGATGGTTGATCACCCCTCCAGCCTATCGCTCCTGCGTACGATAGAAGCGCGTCGGATAATTCGCCGCGTCCGCGTCCACAAAATCTGCCGCCCCGCTTGCGCCGACCGCCACCGTGCCGATGACCGCCCAGTCGGCGAGATCGACCGACGCCTGAACGTCGTACGTGCGGCCGTTCTGGCCTGTCACCGACACCACCATCAGGCCGTCGGGCGTGAGGCGAAGCTGCACCGACGGCTGGGTTTCCCGCAGGCGATAAAAACGGGACGGATAGTTCGCCGCCTCGGGATCAACAAAATTGAGGTCGCCTCCGGTGCCCAGCGAGGCAACGCCGATCACCACCCATTCCTGCAGGTCGGTCGATGCCAGAAGATCATACGTGCGGCCAGCCGGGCCGGTCACCGTCAGCAGCATCCCGCCGGCCGGGTTTGCGCCCAGTTGCAGGCTGGCCAGCACCGGCGCCGAAGCCACCGTCGGCGTGAAGACGACCTCGTTTGAGAATCCACTTTCCTGGCCGTCCT
>JANPGB010000004.1:0-2802 GCA_031423695.1 Verrucomicrobiota bacterium | reverse complement strand
AGTGCCGCCGTAGGCGCCATGGCTGGCCACGTCCACCGCCCGCTGGTTGGCGTTGCTTTTCGCCTCCTTGCCAAGGACGGTGAATTGGGCCAGGACAATTTCCTGCGGCCCGTGGGCGCCGGAGAATTCCATCGAGCTGTTCTTGAAATAGATGTAAAACTCCGGTCGGCGCTGCGACAACTGCAGTTCGGACCCGGTGCCGGTCAGCCGCGCCGTCTGCGCCACCTTGCCAATGCCCCACGGTCCGATGAAACCGCCGCGGGAGATTTCTGCCGGGGCCTCGGACTTCAATTGCGTCATTTTGTTTTTGCCACCGACCGTTTCCAACACCCAGACGCCGGCCGTGTGCGGCGCGGCGGGATCGTTGGCGTCGCCCGAGGCCGCCGGCGCGGCGGCGTGCGCGGCGGCGTTCTTGGTGGCGAGCATGGCCTGGATCACCGCCGGGGACACCTTGGCCTCCTTCAGTTGCTTCAGGCCGCCGAGGCTGGTGTCAAAGTTGCATTTTGAGGTTTTAATTTTCTCGAGGATCACGCCGTCCCCCAGGTTCAGCTGCTGCAATTCGATGACCGACGCGTTGTTCAGCGTTTCTTCCGCCGCCCATCCCAACTGCGCCCGCGAGGCGGCCAGCAGCATGATGAGTCCCAGCACTCCCGCCAAAGGCAGTCTCAAGATGATTTTCATAATTGTTCATTTGTTTGGTTTTCGATCGGTCCGTTATTTTGCGTTCAGGGCAAAGATGGCGTCTTGGGCGTCTTTCTGGATCTTTGGGTCAGCATGTTTCAGCAAAGGTTCAAGGTCGGCAATGTTTGCCTTGTCGTCGCCCAGCGCCAAGGCGATGAAAAAACTCCGGTTGGTCATGTTTTTTATAAATTATTTTTCAATGGTTCCAGAGTGTTTAACAAACTGGTGGACCTTTCACTGCCTCTTCAGACCTTCACGGGCAAGTTGTCCCAAGAGCCGGTCCGCTGCCTCGTGGGCAACCTTTTCTGGCGGAATCAATGTAGAACCTTTCTCAAGACTCTGTCCCCAAGATGCGGATGTTAATACCCCGCCGTCACGAAGCACAATCGAGGTTACTCCAGAGACGTAGGTCGTAGCGACGCGTTGATCTTTGCCACTGACAAAAGATCGCCCTCCTCTGATGCTTCCCGATGACGAATCTACTGACGCGATAGTTACAGTCCCTTCTATGACGACGTCAGCCTCACCTTCTTGAACCACCTTTACGTCTCCGTAATGTACGAGCATTTCCATGAAAACATTCCTTACGGCCTGACCTGTCACTTCGTTGTCACATTGAAATTTTCCGACGCGAATTGAGTTGATAGGACGCGTTGCCGGGCGATTAAGCAACTGTTTTACAGGCTTAGGGGGCTTGGGTTGCTGAGTGCTGCGACAGGCGGATGCAAACAATGCAACCGCAATCACCATCATCCAAATAATACTGCGTTTGTATAATTTGTTCATAAAAACCCGATGGATTCGGCTGCCGTCTCGTTTTCAACCCCAGCCTCTGGTCGCAGCCTAACCAAGCCGGCCCCGGTGTCAACTGGGTTCGCAGCCGGCCCCGGCGGATTGACGGCTTGACTCATCCCGGCGGCAAAATAAGATGATCTCTCGTTCCGGAATTTTTTGTTTTCCGCGAGCAACCAACACATCGACATCAAATCGGATTCGCCTTATGAAAAAAACCGCCGTTCTGCTGCTGGCCGTGGCCTCGCTTTCCGTGCTCCAAACTTTAAGTGCTGCCAACCTTTATCCTGTGGTCGTCAACGACCGCTGGGGTTACGTGGACAAGTCCGGCACGCCCATCGTGAGTCCGCAGTTCGACCAGGCCGAACCTTTCGCAGCCGGACTGGCGGTCGTCCGGCTCGGCCGCTGGGGCTATGTGGACAAGTCCGGCAAGCTCAGCATCAACCCGCAGTTTGACAAGGCCAGTACCTTCAGCGAAGGCCTCGCTGCGGTCGAGCTCGGCGGCCGTTTTGGCTACATCAACAACGACGGCAAGTATGTGATCAACCCGCAGTTCGACGCCGCCAACTCGTTCGCCGAAGGCCGTGCGGTCGTGAAGCTCAAGCGGCTATACGGTTACATCGACAAGTCCGGCACGCTCGTCATCAACCCGCAGTTCTCGGCGGCGGCGGAATTTTCCGAAGGGCTCGCGGCCGTTCAGCTCAACAAACTTTCCGGCTACATTGACCCCGCCGGGAAGCTCGTGATCAACCCGCAGTTTGAAAAGGCGGAATCGTTCTCCCAGGGTCTGGCGGCCATTTATCTGGCGAAGCGCTGGGGCTTCATCGACAAGACCGGCAAGATCGTCATCAACCCGCAGTTCGCGGCGGTGCATCGTTTCGTGAACGGCCTTGCGCCGGCGCAGGTCGGCAAGCTCTGGGGCTTCGTGGACATGGCGGGCAAGCTGGTCATCAATCCACAGTTCGACGACGCCGACGCCTTCTCTGAAAACCTGGCGCGTGTGAAAATGGGCGGACGCTGGGGTTTCATTGGCGGGGACGGCAAGTTCGTCATCAACCCCCAATTCGATGAGGCCGACGCCTTCACCGACGGCCTGGCGCGCGTGAAAGTGGGCCGCAAAATGGGTTACGTGGATGCCGGCGGAAAGTACGTTTGGAATCCAACAAATTAAATCATAACTCCGCGGCGGCGTGGTGTGGCCGGATCGGGAAGGGCTTCGGGCGCATCTCAGCGGTCCTCCAGGGCGTCGTCCTCCTTGGCGGGTGCGGCGATCTCCGTGTGAACAAATCGCCCGCGGTCCCGGGCGAGGCGGGGGCCGTCAAGGAGGCC
>JANPGB010000003.1:0-1765 GCA_031423695.1 Verrucomicrobiota bacterium | reverse complement strand
TTGCCGGGTTCAAAATTTTATACAATAGGCCCAAGCCAGATTTTGGGTGACCGCTGAGATGGTGAATCTCTGGTCGCTGAAAGTCTTGTCGCACAGCGAGGATGCGAATTTGCCGCTGGCAATTCGCTCGCCAGAATTTTGATTGACGAGTGGGGTTGAACTTGTTTGGGAACACCTACAACAGCAGTTTCGTTCACAATTACAACGCGCTGCGGCTGATGACTGCCTGGACGACCCTGTCGATTGGGCCGGGGATCACGGCGCGCGGCCAGCGCGGCGCGATTGACTAGAGCAGCGTTTGGGGCGGACCTCAAAACACGACCGTCATCAACCATGGAAGCATTTCGGCGGAGGTGGCTGACGGCACCATCCTGCTCAGCGACCAACCGTTCAATCATCAGGGCATGATTAACTGGACTTTAGGCACGCTGACTTTCAACGGCCTGCTGGACAACACTGGCCAGACGCAATTAATTAACACAAACGCAGGATCACCTGCGTTCTCGGGCACAATGATACGTGGTGGAAACTATTGTCACGACTAACGGGGCTTCACTCAAAGCGAGCGGTAGCCTGACGTTGGAGGGAGTGATGGTGAACGGAGTAATGAACGCGGGCAACACCGTCAATGGCGGCAGTGTGATGGTGACCAATGGACTGGTGCTGAGCGGCACGGCGCTGGACGGCAACCCGACCAATAGTTAGTGGGAGCGCACAGGTTCCCCGCCATCGCGGCGGTCAGCATCGCATTGCGTGCCTGTGTAAAATGGCACAAAGGTTCGTCGTCAAAACTTATACAAAGTTCCCGCTTGCCGGACGTTCCGGGACGTCCCATGATTCGCGCCGTAACACCGTTGGGGATGATAGTGACGCCATGAATAAAAGTCTGGTGCAACTTGGGTCGGTGACGGAAGGAGCAAGGGCCACCGAGGAAGGAGTGTTGGCTAATGGAACCAACCACACTTTCGGCAGTCCGGGACCCGGCTTGCTGTTCTCCCATTGTTGGATTCATCTGATTGCGGGCACGAGGAATTTTAACCCATGAACATTTGGCAACGCAAACTCCTCGCCTACCTGCACGACCCACCCAGCAAATGCCTGGACCTTGCTGGCCACGCCGACAACGCAGCCTCGCTGATGCACGCGGCGGGTTTCACCGAGGACGAGATCAACACTTACAATCGGCCAGCCGATCACACCGCCTCAGCCGCTGACCGGCTGCCGTTTCCCAATTCGAGGGCCAGCGGCCTCTCCTGCACCTTCGACGGCGTGCGGGCCTGCTTTCACCATCCCCTCGGCGGCGGGGAATTGCGATTTCAAAAAGAGTTCGCCACCGCCGAGCTGGCGTTTGAAACCGACCAGACCATCCAGCCGGTATGCGACGTGAGCGCGCTGCCTGCCGATGAACAATGGCGCGCTCTCTTCTTCGCCCACTGGCGCCTCTATCCGCGCAATGCCCGTGAGCGGGATTATCGCTTTGCCTTCCTCCCGGCGGATACACGGTTGCCGGATCATACCGTCTGGACGCACATGCAGGTTGTCTCCGCGTTGGCGGGTTGCGCCACCGGGGAAGCCAAAGATTCTCCGCTGGCTCCCGCGTTCCTTCGTTTTCAAATTGGCCCCGTCCAGGATTTGATTGCTCAAGCACGGAGCATTCGCGACCTCTGGAGCGGAAGTTACCTTTTGTCTTGGTTGATGGCGGCCGGGCTCAAGGCGCTCTCCGCCAAAATCGGCCCGGATGCAGTCATCTTCCCCAACCTGGCGA
>JANPGB010000002.1:0-2250 GCA_031423695.1 Verrucomicrobiota bacterium | reverse complement strand
TGCTCGATGAGGAACTTGAGGGTCGGCAGGGTTTCGACGATGCGAGTCGTGTCGTTGATGACCATCTGGCCGTCTTTTTCCTCCATCGGCACGTTGTAATCCACGCGGATGAAAACGCGTTTGCCGCGCACGTTCAGATCTCGAATTGTCAGCTTTGCCATAAAATCAAAAAATCCCGGAAACGGGAGCGCAGAGAATACCGCAGCGTGGCGGTGAGTCAAAACGATTTAACGATGGAAATGAGGCGCGGAAGCGGGATGGAAATGAAAAGGCCCCTTTGCTCGCGCAAAGGGGCCGGTGAGGGAATTATCCCAGATTAGAACTTGTAGACCACGTTGGCGGCAAACATGACCGCGTTACGCAGGGTCGGGGCTCCCGCGATCGGACCGTAGAGCGGCCCGTTGGAGGCGTGATCCCAGCGGACTTCAGCCCGGCTGAGGACGTTCTTCCAGAGGTCGTACTGGACCGTGTAGGTGAGCTCAAACACGCGTTCCTGCGTGATGCCGGAACCGGCCGGAGCAAACAATCCGGCCTTGTCGTCCACGTATTCGCCGCGCAGATGCAGGCTCAACTTTTCCGTGGCCTGGAAGGAGGCATACACGCCGTAAACCCAGGCGTCGTCCTTGACGGCGGTGTCATGAATGTGCCGGTAGTCCACAGCCGCGCCAGCCTTCAAGCCGGTCACCGGGGTCGCGAGGGTCATGCCGACATAGTAATGGGTCAGGTTGCCATTGCCAGCCGCGCCGCCGCCATTGGGGACAGCCGCGCTGAACCCGTTGATGACGCCAGCGGACAGCGAGGAATCAGCCATCCAACCCCAGTTTTTGGGAGCGGTCAACGCCAAGGAAGCCATCCAAACCTTGGTGTCTTCTTTAGTGGGATGACGGCTGCCGATCTGCGGGCCGAAGGTATTAGCCACACCCAACGTCACCGAGGTTACGTCACAAATCTTGTATGTGCCGAGAATGCCTTCGTGCGTGGTGGGTTCCGAAGTGTAACCGTAGGAACGGGTGTAGTTCGGATTGTTCGGGCCGCTGGTGGATTCATAACCGATGATGGTGTCAAACACACCGATCTTCCAGTCGATGCCGTTGCTGCCGAGGAGGGGAGTGCGCAGAGCAACGTAAGCCTGACGAACGCCGATGTCGCCAGCGTTCAGAAAGGTGCTGTCGGTGCCCAAGGTGCCGGCATCCGGGCCGAAGCCGAGTTCAACGTGGTAACCTGCCGCCCACGGTGTTTCGTCGAGCGGTTTGTCGAGAACCAAGTCCACGACATTCAGGTTGAAACCGTCGGCTTTGGATCCCGCGCCCGTGGCGTTGAACCCATAGACGGGGTTGTTCGCGTTGCCGGTGCCAAGATTCCATTGCGCCGCCACGTCCACATAACCGCTCAGGGTTGTGCCGGCCGCCATTGTCTGCACCATGTTCGCATCCGCAGCGCGGGTGAGTGACGGAAGTGTCACGATGCCCGCCGCAGCCAAACCTACTGTCCATTTATTAAACTTCATTGGTTCCTCCAGGTTAGTTTTTTGTCTGTGTTCTGTTTATGCATTTGTTGGGGCAAATCCAGTTTGCCCCGGCACCATCCCGGTGCATTTGCCCGCATTGATAAGAAAAGTTTGCGGCGTTGGCAACAACTATTTTCGTTTTTCCTTGGTTTCAAAACCGGCGCCAAAACCTCCGCCCCACGGTCTGGAATTGCTACTTGAATCCAGCCCGTGACGGCCGGAGCTGGAATGACTCCACCATTCGGTTGAACGTGGCGGTCCATTTCGCCCGGAGCTCCTCGGTCAGTGTTTGTTTGTTCGCGGCGATATCCGGATAATTCAATTCGTAGACCTGATCGCGATCCGCCACAAAATAATTGACGCTGGGCCATGCCAGATTGGTTGTGCGCAGGACCACCCCGGTCTGACCTGCCAGACGGGCGGAGCGAGATTCCAAGATCAGCTTCGGATTGGTGTGTTGTCGGGCCCACTCCTCGGCGCTTAGATGGTTGGTGTTTTGCCACACGGAAATTTGAAGCTGAAATTTCAAGGAGCCGGCATCCGGTCCACTCCGGAATGGTTGCTCGAATTCGAACGCCATGTGGGATAACATCGCAGACTCTCCGTCCTGGATGTTTTTAGGTTCGGTCGCACTGGGGTACTCGATTTGAAAACGCTGACTGGCATCAGAATATTTCCTCCATTTGTCGCCGACATCCTCCCCGCCCGCACTGAATCCGGTCACCATCATGCCGAGGCAAAGT
>JANPGB010000001.1:0-1979 GCA_031423695.1 Verrucomicrobiota bacterium | reverse complement strand
GAATTTTAGACGAGCCAACGTGATGAATAATTGCTCTGCCAAAATCTCGGTGAAAAATGCTCTGCGGTCGTTCCTGCTCGGTGGTGCATTGAGTTGTGGTTTTTTGCCGTCCAGCTTCGCCGATTCCGGCACCAGCACCGTGCAGGATTACCCTACCGGAACTAAAATCACACCCGGTTCCCCCATCGGCGGAGCGCGCGATGGCCGGGTCATCCGCCTGCAACATAACGGCAGCGCCAATGGCACCTTGCTGGCCACATTCGAGTGCTGGGCCAATGATTTCGGAATCTACAAGAGCACGGATGACGGGTTTAGCTGGACCCTGATTGCCACCACCACGGAAACGCAATTTCCCGGCTGGCAGTTCAAGGTCGAGCCGGACATATTCGAAACGCCTTCGCAGATGGGCAATCTTCCGGCGGGGACCATTCTGCTGGCGGGCAATTCGGTGAATGGCAGCGGTCATCAGTTGGAGATTTACTACAGCACCAATCGCGGCGTTAACTGGCAATATCGCGGCATGGTGGACAACAACAGCGCCACGCTCAAAGGTTTGTGGGAACCTACCCTGGGCGTCACCAGTGGCGGGCAATTGATCTGCTATTACTCCGACGAGCGTTCCGCGCCGACCCAAAGCCAGTTAATTGGCGAACGGGTTTCCCCGGACGGCGGGCTGACGTGGGGGGCGCAGATCAATGCGGTCGCCATGGCTGACAGTTCCAGAAGGCCCGGGATGCCGGTCACCTGCCGTCTCCCGAACGGGCAGTATGTGATGAGCTTCGAGGCGCAGCCGGGAAATCTTGGCTGGGTGCATATCAAGTTTTCGAACGACGGCATCAATTGGGGAAGTGGGACGAATGACGAAGGCATTCCCGTGCAGACGGCGAGTGGCGCCTACCTTGGTTCTACTCCTTCCATCATGTGGAGTCCGGCCGGCGGTCCCAACGGGACAGTGATCCTATGCGCCCAATATCTGGTGAACAGCCCCAACACAGACCGCCAGATCCTCATCAATACAAACCTCGGTCAAGGCAACTGGACGATGATTCCTGCGCCGCTTCAGTGGCAGGGCGGCGGCAACACTCTGGCCGGGTGGAGTCAGGCCATCATCCCAACGTGGGACGGCCAGGGAATCATCCATGTGGGCAGTTCTCAAGTGACAGTGAACAATGACCCTAACTGGAACGAAATGCGTTTCGCCCGCCAGCAACTGATTTTGCCGGGCACCACCTATACCATCTTCAATCAAAAAAGCGGCCTCGCGCTAAACATTCCCGGCAACACGGCAGTGCATGGCACCGGTTTGCAGCAAGGGACTGTCACGGGTGGCCCGGCCCAGAAATGGAAGTTCAACGATTTGGGGAACAACGTATGGACGATCACCAATCCCGGAAATCAACTCGCGTGGGATGATACCGGATGGAGCACCAACATGGGAACCATGGTTGAACAGTGGGATTACAACGGTCTTCCGGTGCAACAATTCAAACTAAGGCCACTGGGCAATGGCGCTTGGAAATTTATCAACGTCAATTCCGGCCTGCCGGTGTCCGTCACCAACGCCTCCCTAAGTCCGGGCGCGGCGATTGTCCTGTGGACCAACACTGCCACGGCGGAACAAAACTGGTTTTCCTCGCAGCCGGCTATCGCGACGGCCGCATATTATTCGCTGGACGGAAATACTCTGGACGGCAGCGGCAATGGCAACCACGGCACGAACAGCGCGAGCGCCACGAACTATGTCGCTGGTCGCAGCAGCACCCTCGCACTGCAATTCAATGGAGTGGATAGCTACGTCCAATTTCCTCGTTCCATTGGCGCGGGGTCTTGCTTCACCATCGCTTTCTGGATGAAGACTACTTCGATCGGCGGCACGGGCATCAACTGGTATAACGGCGCTGGCTTAGTAGATGGTGAAGTAGCTGGCGTAGTGAACGATTTCGGCGTGTCCTTGCTCAACGGCAAAGTGGCCTTCGGCG